>CAKRLC010000005.1 GCA_934358955.1 uncultured Roseburia sp.
TGGATCAGGTGCTCCTCTACATATTCCTCGAAGAATAAGTTTAAGATATCACCTTTTTCATGTCTCTCTTCATATTCGATATGATGTTCCTCAGCAAGCTTCTTTGCAGCTACAGTATCCGGAACTTCATTGAAATCGATATTTGCATATTTCTTAACAGCGTCTACCATTGTGATACGCTCAAATGGTTTGGACAGATCCATCGTATGCTCGCCGTAAGTAAGGATCTCAGAACCTGTTACTTCCTTTGCGATATAACGGTATAAGTTCTCTGTCAGATCCATCATACCATGGTAATCTGTATAAGCCTGGTATAACTCCATCAGAGTGAACTCCGGATTGTGTCTTGTATCAAGACCTTCATTACGGAATACACGGCCGATCTCGTATACACGCTCCATACCACCTACGATCAGTCTCTTTAAGTATAACTCTAAAGAAATGCGGAGTTTTAAGTCTTCATTTAATGCGTTGAAATGGGTTTCAAATGGTCTGGCAGACGCACCACCGGCATTGGAAACAAGCATTGGTGTCTCTACTTCCATAAATCCCTGTCCATCTAAGTAACGACGGATACTGCTGATCACTTTGGAACGTTTTACAAAAGTATCTTTTACGTCTTCGTTCATGATAAGATCCACGTATCTCTGACGGTATCTGGTATCTGTATCAGTCAGACCATGGAATTTCTCTGGTAAAATCTGTAAGCTCTTGGATAAAAGAGTTACTTCCTGTGCATGAATGGAAATCTCACCTGTCTGTGTTTTAAATACTTTACCTTTGATTCCTAAAATATCACCAACGTCATATTTTTTGAAATCTTTGTAAGAATCTTCGCCAATTTCATCGCGTGCCACATAAGCCTGGATACGTCCCTTTAAATCCTGAACGTTACAGAAAGAAGCTTTTCCCATAACACGTTTGAACATCATACGTCCTGCGACAGTCACTTCCTGACCTTCTAAGCTTTCGAAGTTGTCTTTGATGTCTGTGCTATGGTGTGTCACATCATATTTTGTGATCGCAAATGGATTTTTTCCATTTTCCTGTAATTCATGTAATTTGTCATAACGAACCTGGATCAGCTGATTTGCATCCTGCTGTCCGCCTTTTTTCTGCTGGTTGTTCTGTTCAGCCATGTTCATCCTCCATTAGTTTGCTCTGTGAATGGAAAGTACTTTGTATTCGAACTCTCCTCCTGGTGTTTCAACTTTTACAATATCTCCTACCTGTTTGCCAAGTAATGCTTTTCCTACTGGAGATTCGTTGGAAATTTTTCCTTTTAAGCTGTTTGCTTCTGTAGAGCCAACGATTTTATATTCTAATTCCTCGTCAAATTCGATATCTAAGATCTTAACATTGCATCCGATGCTGATCTTATCAAGATCCACTTCTTCTTCTACTACTACTTCTGCATTTTTCAAGATCTTCTCGATATCCTCGATACGGGCTTCGATATCTCTCTGTTCATCTTTTGCTGCATCATATTCAGCGTTCTCGGAAAGGTCTCCCTGTTCTCTCGCCTCTTTTATCTTAGCAGCAACTTCTTTTCTTCTTACTACTTTTAATTCCTGTAATTCGTCTTCAAGCTTCTTAAGTCCTTGATAAGTCAGAATGTTTTTCTTGTCCATCTCGTCTACCCTTCTTTGTGATTTCTTTCCTGTTCCGCAATATAACTGCGGGATGTGCGGTCTTGTCCGCTAGTTCATATAATGATCGCAGAGCCCGAGCGGTTCTCGTACTCATTCCGAGTAAAATGCTTCCTCAAATCTGTCTCGTACGGGCTTTTTCTTTTTCATTTGTCTGCTCTTGACAATCACAGTATTATAACCGAAAGGCACTGCAATGTCAAGATTTTCCGCTATTTTCCAAGGTTTCTTATGGATTGGAATGTAATATTTTCCCTTTTCCATCACAGAAAAATAATTGTCTCCTTCCCATTCAAAATCAAGGACCAGAATCTGTCCTTTTTCGCCGCCGGAATGTGGATTCTTTAATGCTTTTTTATCGAGCATTTCTACGATTAATCCGTTTTCTTCATAGCATCTTTGGAGAAAATCCATAAAATGCTCCGGACGTTTTGTATAGAGTGTCAAAAAATTTACGACCGGCGCAAGCTGTTCCAACACTTCATCGATGCCTGCCGGCTCAAAAATACTACGTTCCTCTGCTTCTTCATCAATGATTTCCAGATGAAGCGTTGCCGGATCCATTTTCTTTTCTTTTAAGATTGCTTCATAAACCGTCAAAAAATCTTTCAGATATGGATTGGAATATGCTGCTTCTGTCAGATTGTGTCTGCTCGTAATATCTCGCACCCTTATTCTTATTTTCTCCTGATTATATGCACTTTTCTGTTATTTCAGTACATTGTAGTGTTCTAAGATCTCATCAAACAGCCCCTTTAACTGTTCGTAATTTTCTACCTCGCAGATTTTTGCTCTGAGCTTCGCCGAATTTTTATAACCTGCTGTATACCAGGCCGCATGCTTACGCATCTCCCGGATGCCGGTATATTCGCCTTTAAATTCAATCTGCATTCTGGCGTGCCGCAGCATCATTTCCGTCACTTCCTCAAAAGAAGGCTTCGCTAATACCTCGCCCGTTTCAAAATAATGCAATATCTGTCGGAAAATCCATGGATTTCCTTCCGCTCCTCTCGCGATCATAAAACCGTCACAGCCTGTCTGCTCTTTCATGCGGATCACATCCTCTGCACAGAGAATATCACCATTTCCGATCACCGGAATTTTTACTGCTTCTTTTACCTGCCGGATAATATCCCAGTCTGCTTTTCCGGAATAATACTGTTCTCTTGTCCTGCCGTGTACAGCGACCGCAGCCGCACCACATTCCTCTGCAATATGTGCCATTTCCACAGCATTCACATGCTCATCGTCAAAGCCTTTTCTGATTTTTACCGTAACAGGCTTTTGGATCGCTTTTACCGTTTTTTCAATAATTTTTCCTGCCAGCACCGGATTTTTCATAAGTGCAGAGCCATCTCCGTTATTCACAACCTTAGGAACCGGGCACCCCATGTTGATATCAAGAATATCAAACGGTCTTTCTTCAATCTGCTTTGCAATCTCACTTATAATCTCAGGATCAGAGCCAAATAGCTGCAATGATACCGGATTCTCCCGCGGATCGATCGTCAGAAGCTCGTTCGTATTTTTATTTTTATATAAAATCGCTTTTGCACTGACCATCTCCATGCAGAGCAGGCCCGCTCCCTGTTCCTTGCAGAGCAAGCGAAATGGCAGGTCTGTTACCCCTGCCATTGGTGCCAGTATCAGATTATTCTCCAAAGTTACATTTCCTATCTGCAGCTTTTGAATCGAATTCATTCTCATCCTCACTTCTAAATTAATTTCGTTCTCTTATCTGATTCTTCCGGATTTCCGGTTCTGTTTTTTATAAATCAGGTTCATTCCCTTTAATGTCAGGTTTGGATCATAAATGTCGATCAGGGATGTTTCACTTGCAATGATTCTTCCCAAACCGCCAGTAGCAACTACTTTGATCTCACCTAAGTTTGCTTCTTTTTTGGTCTGGCGGATAATATACTCCGTCTGTCCGATCTGTCCATATACCAGTCCTGCCTGCATACTTGAAATCGTTTCTTTTGCAAGAATACTATCCGGTTTTTTGATCTCAATCTCCGGAAGCTTTGCTGTATCCTCCCACAATGCCTTCGCAGAAATGCGAAGTCCTGGAGCCGTTACCCCTGAAAGGAAGGAACCATTTGCGTCCACAAGATCATACGTTGTCGCTGTTCCAAAATCAATCACCAGTATAGGGCCACCGTAGATTCCATAAGCAGCCGCTGCATCTACAATACGGTCTGCTCCGATCTGACGCGGATTTTCTGTTACAACACGGATTCCTGTTTTGGTTCCCGGTTCAATAACGATCGGACGAATATTCAGGTATTTAACGATTGCACCCTCTAAGGCATGCATCACATTCGGAACAACCGATGCAATGATCGCATCTTCTATCTCTTCATGATGAATATGATTCTGCTCTAACAGATTGATCAGAAGCATTCCATATTCATCCGATGTGCGCGGCATTTTAGACATCATACGGAAGCTTGCCAGAAGTTCATCCTCTTTAAATACACCAACTGTAATATTTGTATTTCCAACATCAATTGTGATAATCATAGTTCCTCTTCTCCGGTCTTACCTTCTTTATTAATCGTCTAATTTATCAAAGATGACCTGATAATACATCTCAAGTCCTCTTAAAAGATCTTCGTTCTTTTTCTGAAGCTCTTTGATTTTCAAGCCGCTTCCGATATCATCATACAGCAGATCATCTTCATTGTACGCTGTCCGGAATTCAAGGTTTCCATCCTCATCAAACACAAGCTGTAAAATTCCACCGATGTCTGCGCAAAAAAGAACACACATAATTTTCAGTTCGTTTTTGATCTCATCCGGAAGATTTTTAAAATTTTCATTTATATAAAACTTCTGATTGTATGCACTTGCTCCGCACAGTACAATCTCATCCATTTTTTCAGACATATCCATATATTCCTCTCACTGAAACTTCGCCCGTTGACACAAGCTTTCGGCTCTCCCAGGTATCTACGATCAATTCCCCTTTTGCTGTGATTCCCATTGCTTTTCCTTCAAAAGGCTCTTTTGGATCCAATACCTTTACCTGCTGATGCATGTTGACAAGGTGTGCATTATATTCATTGATCAACGCAGAAAGATCATCTGTCTTGCGGAAGATCTCATAATAATGCTCAAATTCTTCCCAGATTCTTTCTACCAGTGCTGCACGGTTATAATGACAGCCGGTCTCCATAAAAAGAGATGTGGCAACTGCTTCGATCTCTTTAGGAAAACTTTCATTTTGCACATTGATTCCGATTCCGACTACAATATGGTTTACATAATCAAATTGTGCACTCATTTCTGTCAGTATTCCACAGGCTTTTTTTCCACTCATGATAATATCGTTCGGCCATTTGATACCTGCTGCTTTTCCCGTCATATCTGTGATTGCCTTTGATACAGCAAGGGCTGTCACCAGCGTGATCATAGATGCGTGATCCGGCTCGATATCCGGCTTTAAGATCAGTGTCATCCAGATTCCCTTACCTGCCGGAGAATCAAATCCTCTTCCTCTGCGTCCTTTTCCGGCATCCTGCCTCTCCGCGATTACATAGGTACCATTCGGTGCACCTTCTTCTGCCAGCTGCTTCGCGCGTGTATTCGTGGAATCCACCACGTCAAAATAAGCCATCTCACTTCCGATCCATTTTGTTTTACGGATACTTTTCAGTTCCTGCTCACTTAAAATATCCGGCGTAGAAACAAGATGATATCCCTTATTCTGTGCCGCATCAATTTCGTATCCTGCTTCTTTCAGCTGATTGATCGCTTTCCAGACCGCAGTTCTGGAAACACCGAATTTTTCACATAATTCCTGCCCTGAGACATATCCGTTTGTCTCACGGAGCAGCTTAAGTATCTCTGTCTTCATGTATTACTCCACTCTTACCATTTTTTACTGTTCTGAAAGTGTGGCAAACATCACTGCCTTGATCGTATGCATTCTGTTCTCTGCTTCATCAAATACGACAGACTGTGCACTTTCAAATACTTCATCTGTCACTTCCAGCTCACTGTATCCGAATTTATCATAAACTTCTTTTCCGATCTTTGTCTTCAGATCATGGAATGCCGGCAGGCAGTGCATAAAGATGGCTGTATCTTTTGCCTGTTCCATCACTTTTTTATTTATCTGATACGGCATCAGGTCGTTAAGACGCTCTTCCCATACTTCATCCGGTTCACCCATGGAAACCCATACATCGGTATAAAGGACGTCTGCACCTTTTACCGCCTCTGCAACATCCTCCGTGAGTGTGATCGTTGCTCCTGTCGTTGCTGCGACTTCTTTGCAGTAAGCTACCAGCTTCTCTTCCGGGAAATATTTCTTATTCGTACATGCCACAAACTCCATGCCAAGTTTTGCACAGGTTACCATCAGAGAATTTCCCATGTTATAACGGGCATCTCCCATATATACAAACTTAATTCCCTTAAGTGTACCAAAATGTTCACGGATCGTCAGCATATCTGCTAACATCTGTGTCGGATGGAATTCATTTGTCAATCCGTTCCATACCGGAACATTCGCATATTTGGCCAGTTCTTCTACAATATCCTGACCATATCCACGATATTCAATACCATCAAACATGCGTCCTAAAACGCGCGCTGTATCCGGAATACTTTCTTTTTTCCCGATCTGGGAACCACTTGGGTCAAGATATGTAACATGCATTCCAAGATCATGTGCTGCCACTTCAAAAGCACAACGGGTACGGGTACTTGTTTTTTCAAAAATTAATGCAATATTTTTTCCAGTCAGACTGTTGTGGGCAATTCCTGCTTTTTTCTTTGCTTTCAGTTCAGCTGACAGATCGATCAAGTATAAAATTTCTTCCGGTGTATAATCCATAAGTTTTAAAAAATGACGTCCTTTTAAATTCATAAGTCTTTTGTCTCCTCTTCCTGCAAATCATTTTTTATTTCTTCTGTCTCGAAATAGCAGAACTGCCGCACAGGATTTCCCATGCGACAGCCTGAATATTTCGTTATGGTTCACTTGTGCCTTATAGGGGCAACAAGATTCCTTTTCATTTTTAATTTTCTTTTCCGATCTCAACTACGGATTTGGCTAGTCCTGCAATTCCCTGGATCTCAGATGGGATAATGATCTTGGTTGCCTTTCCGTCAGCTGCCTTTGCAAATGCCTCCAGGCTCTTTAACTGAAGAACGCCTGCATCCGGTGCAGCCTCTTTTAACATACGAAGACCGTCTGCATTTGCCTGCTGGATCTTAAGGATCGCTTCTGCCTGACCTTCTGCCTCACGGATCGTTGCCTCTTTATGTGCTTCTGCGCGAAGGATTGCTGCCTGTTTTTCAGCCTCTGCGTCCAGAATAGCAGATTCTTTTTTACCTTCTGCAACGAGGACAGTTGATTTCTTCTCTCCTTCTGCACGAAGAATCGCCTCACGGCGTTCACGCTCTGCCTTCATCTGTTTTTCCATTGCATCCTGAATCGCTGCAGGTGGAATAATGTTCTTTAATTCAACACGGTTTACTTTTATTCCCCATGGATCCGTTGCCACATCAAGAGAGGCTCTCATTTTGGTATTGATTGTTTCTCTGGATGTCAGGGTCTCGTCTAACTCGAGATCACCGATAATATTTCGAAGCGTTGTTGCTGTCAGGTTCTCAATTGCCATGATCGGATTCTCTACACCATAAGCATACAGTTTTGGATCTGTGATCTGGAAATATACCACGGTATCGATCTGCATTGTTACATTATCTTTGGTAATAACCGGCTGTGGTGGAAAATCAACTACCTGCTCTTTCAGCAGCACTCTTTTTGCCACACGGTCAATAAATGGTGCCTTGAAATGAAGACCTACGGACCATGTTGTAAGATATCCACCTAAACGTTCTACAACAACTGCATGTGCCTGAGGTACGATTTTAATACATGAAACAGCGATTACAAGTGCGATCACTATAAGTAGTATAACTGCGATAATAAAACCCATATCAACTTCCTCCATTATTTATGTTTTCCTATTTTCTGTATACAGGAAATTTTTTATGCATATTCCCTGCATATTTTCATCTTACTATATTTAATTTCGGAATACAATAGGAGAATTATATCCTTTTTTACATCCTCTTAAAACGTTTCTGATTTATAAAAAAATCTTTTTCTACAGGGATCCAAAAAAGAATGTGCCTTGGCACATTCTCGCGCCGAGCGCGGTCGTTTGCGATAACCTACATCTTCGCGCGAGTGCGCATCATTGGCACGTTAGTGCCTTTTTATGTAATAGGGAATTCCAGGGAATTTCCTATTACATGAAAAAGCTTTGTAACGCCAGGTTCTCTGGCATCACAAAGCTTTACTGCTGTCATTTTCTATTTTATTTAATAAAATACATGGTTACCGATCACAACACCTGCATGCCCTGAGCTTGCACGTTTAAAGCAGGTTGCACCACTTGTGTTATCTGTTCCGTTAAGTGCTTCCTGTGCAGCCTGTATACAGGATGCTTTCGGTCCGTTTGATACGATCTTTGCAACACTTCCATTTCCTGCCGGTGGGAACTGTCCCCTCTGGTAAATAACTTCATAAATACTTCCCGGATAACCAGCTGCACGTACACGGTTCATAACAACTGCGCCGACTGCAACCTGTCCTTCGTAGAGCTCATTTCCAGCTTCACACTGGATGATCGCTGCAAGAAGTGTCACATCATCTGTAGATGCTGTAACAGCCTCATTCTGAACTGTCTGCACACTTGAAGCAGATACCTGCTCTGCTTTTTTTGCAGCTTCTTTTGCTTCCTGTGCTGCCTTTTCAGCTGCAATGCGTGCCTGTTCTTCCTGTTCTTCTTCGATCGTCTTTCCTTCGCCGAGTGAAAGAGAGACCTCAACATAATCAGAACTTACATATCCTGTCGTTCCGTTATATACAACTGCAACCCATTCCTCATCCTGATTCTGGGCAGATGTATCTACGGTTAATGTTGTTCCTGTATAAACTGCAGAAATTACAGAACTCTCTGCATCTGCTTCACTTCTGATTCTCAAGCCATCTGCCAGCACAGCCGCCTGTGTGTCTACTGTTTCTGCTGCATAGCTTGCCGCTTCATTTCCTGTCACACAATAATCATTATTTACGAATCCTTCTACATTTCCGGATGTAATGTGTGTCCACTCATCCCCAGATTCCTGAATCTGTGCAACATCCCCTTTGTATAATTTTCCAACGACTTCTGACTCCGGATCTGCTGATTCCCTTACATATAAGAAATCATCTACATCTGCCATCAGGCGATCCTGCCAGAGATCATCCTCTGCCGCTGCATTCTCTTCCTGTTGTTCGGTTCCAGCAGCCTCTTCATTTTCCTCTGCTGATGCAACTCTTACTGTATCTGTCTGCTGCACGCTGGCATTTGCAAGCTCCAGATATTCGTACGCACTGTCCTCATACTGGCTCATTACTGCCGCAACCCCTGCCATTCCATTTGCAGCTAATTCTGTCTCTGTTGTCATTGCCGCTGTACTCATATTCTGATGATCAGCCACGTCTGCGACGGTTGTCATTACAAGTATAGAAGCTACCACCGTAATGGCTCTTGCCGCTCTGTTTTTTAACATCATAGAAACCCCCATCCATGCTTATTATTAAGAAATAATATTACACTTTTGTCATGTTTTATTCAGATTTGTTACAATTGTTACAGATTTGTTACAATGGCGATTATAGCAAAGGCCTTCTGCCTTGTCAAGTTTTCTTCCCTCCAAGAAGCCATTTTCAGCTTTTTTCACAATATTTTTCCTGCTTTTTCTATGAAAAGACCTCGGAAAGCACGTCCTGAATGAGTTTTTCCGGTAATTCTTCCTGTTGCTTTTGTGCTCTTTTTCCTTCCGCTGCCCTGCTGCATACCTCCCTGCCCATACTTTCCTTCAGTTCTTTCTGATTTTGATCTATCCTGTTTAACCTGTCTGATAAAAGTGTTTCCAGTCTCTTTTGTCTTTTTTGCAGAGAGTTTGTCCTTTGTAACAAAAACAGCTGTAAAATAAATATCAGCCCCATACCTGCCAATAAAATCTCCATCTCATAAGCTGTTATCGTTGAAAATAATTCCATTTGATCTCATCCTCTCTTTCCAGCAATCTCTTCTGCTGTTTTTTATTATAAAAAAGTCCGTCCTGTTTGAAAAGCTTTCTGACAGCAGAATCCATCGCAAGTTCCGACATATTATTTCATGCAGGCTGCACTTTCTGTTACTGGAATAAGCGATATGAGCGAACCGTAGTTTCTTCCTTTACAAAGCAAAACTTTTTATGAGTGCAGTATTGATTGGTTTTGTTAATTGGATTATTATTTAATGTAGAAAAGAAAATCTGCTGATGCACAGAAAGGATTTTTATGAAAAAAATTGTAATGACCGGTGGCGGTACTGCCGGACACGTAACACCAAATATTGCATTAATGCCTGCATTAAAAAAAGAAGGATTTGATATTTCTTACATAGGTTCCTACGAAGGAATCGAAAAGGGTTTGATCCAGGCCCAGGGCATCCCATATTATGGAATTTCTTCCGGAAAACTGAGACGTTATTTTGATCTGAAAAATTTTTCTGATCCATTTAAAGTCATGAACGGATATTTCCAGTCTGTTCGTCTTCTGAAAAAATTAAAACCGGATGTCGTATTTTCCAAAGGCGGCTTCGTATCTGTTCCTGTTGTAATGGCAGCAAAGCATTGCAAAATTCCTGCCATTATCCATGAATCCGATATCACACCTGGGCTTGCTAACAAACTTGCGATTCCAAGTGCGACAAAAGTCTGCTGCAATTTCCCGGAAACACTAAAATATCTTCCAAAGGAGAAGGCTGTCCTGACCGGTTCGCCGATCCGCCAGGAGCTTTTAGCAGGGGATCCCCAAAAGGCTCGTGAGTTCTGCCATTTTGATGCAGATGGAAAACCTGTGATCCTGATCATAGGCGGAAGCATTGGTTCCAGGGCGATCAACACTGCCATTCGTGATCTTCTTCCTGAATTATTGAAGCATTATAACATCATTCATCTATGTGGAAAGGGCAATCTTGAGGAATCTCTGGTTGAAACAGATGGCTATGCCCAATTTGAATACATCAGCCAGGAGCTGGCCGACTTATTCGCACTTGCTGACCTGGTAATTTCCCGTGCCGGAGCCAATGCCATTTGTGAGCTCCTTGCCTTAAGGAAACCAAATATCCTGATTCCGCTTTCTGCTGCTGCAAGCCGTGGCGACCAGATTTTAAATGCCAACTCCTTCCGTGCTTCCGGCTACAGTTATGTGCTTGAAGAAGAAGCCGTAACGAATACTTCTTTATTAGAAGCCATTCATTATGTCTTCGAACACCGTGCTCAATATATTGAAGCTATGGAAAAAAATAATGGAAAGAATTCCATCGATACGATTGTAGAATTGATTTTAAATATTACTTCTTAAAGATAACAGGCTTCCTAATGAAGCCTGTTATTTACATTTTCAGTGAACTGCAGATCTCTGCCATTTCTTCCGGTGAAAATGTCTCCTGCGTCCAGTTCAGAATATCATTATTCGCAGCATCTTTATATCTTGGGATCAGATGCATATGGAAATGAAATACTGTCTGTCCGGCAATTTCATGGTTGTTCTGGACAAGATTAAATCCATCACATTTTAAAACATCCGTCATATGGACAGCAAGCTTTTTCGCAAGCTTCATGGCATCTGCTGCTACCTGCTCATCAATCTCATAAAGATCTGCATAATGATTCTTAGGTAAAATTAATGCATGACCTTTGCTTGCCGGGCTGACGTCTAATACCACTTTAAATTCGTCATCCTCATAAATCGTGTTTGATGGAATTTCTCCTGCAATAATTTTACAGAAAATACAATTTTCGTCTCTCATCTTTTATCCTTCTTTCTTTTTAAATTACATTTGTCGAATTTTGTAGCCTCATTTTCATTGAAGTTTCTTTTCATTGGTGCTATCATCACTATAGCATAATTCTATCATAACTTGTAAGGCGGAATATAAATTGTTAAACAGTGATGATTATCTTACTTTTTTCCATGAAATAAAAAATTCAATCTCTCTAATTGGAAGTTCTTTGCAATTAATCGAAAAAAAGCATCCGGAAGTACATACCTTTGACTATTGGACAGAAACTATGGGTGAAGTTGCGTCCTTACGGAATATGGTTACGCAGCTTTCTTCTGCTCATCTGTGTACAAATCCCCAGTTTCAGCAGGTCAACCTCTCTGTCTATATGGAAGAAATCTCTCATGCGATAGCTGCACTCTCCGACAAAAATTTTTATTGTGAGATTACCTTTGAGGAACCGCTTCCTCCTGTTGAATTCGATCCTCAGCTAATAAAGCAGGCGCTCCTTAATCTGATCAAAAATTCTTACGAAGCTATGGATCAGACCGGAACGATCCAGTTTGTACTTTCATCAAGGGAAGCTTTTCTCCAGATACAGCTCATCGACCATGGTGGTGGTCTTGATCCTGCCCTTGCAGATGCCATTTTCGAACCATTTATTACTTCCAAAACCGGTGGCAGTGGACTTGGACTTGTTATTACAAAGCAGATCATTGAATCCCATCATGGAACCATCACCTGTACCTCAAGAACTGGTGATGGCTGTACCTTTACGATCATGCTCCCTGTTTTTCAACAGCATTCCTAATCCCTCCCACTTTCTTTCAGTATATAACATTTTTTTGTGAAATCAAGATTATCTGGCATGAACATTATGATGCACAAGAGCGGTCATCAGGAATCCGCAGATCAGACCTCCTATATGACACCAGTTATCGACACCTGCTGTGGAATATCCAAAATACAGGCTCAAAAGAAGCATGACAAGCAGTCCACTTGTTGTCAATCCTTCTACATTTCCTTTATGCCAGATAACTGCCCATAAAAGTCCCCCTATGATGCCAAACACTGCTCCGGATGCACCGGCAGAAACAGCATAATCCCCTGTCCAAAGCATCATGGCATAAGACAGCAATCCTCCGCCAATTCCGGACGCCATATAAACAAGAAGCATCTTCCACGTTCCGATCACTTTCTCTAACCTTGATCCCACACAATATAAAATAACCATATTATTCATCAGATGTTTGATTCCAAAATGCAGAAACATCGCTGTAAAAAATCTCCACCACTGATGATTATATAGGATAAAATCCGGATACATAGCTCCGTGGGAGGCCATATACACTCCGCTTTCCGTTGCCCCATGAACTGACAGAAGCAAATATACCACTACATTCACTAACGCGATCATAGATGTAACCACAGGCATCTCCGCCGCCTTTTTCATACTGCTTCTTTGGGAATCCACTGCATTCTTCCATGAACCGGATTGCGTTTCTGTTTTTCTTTCAAGCCGCTCTAATTTTTGTCGGAGCCCCCAGAAATCTCCCGGCTGGTTTTCATATATGATCAATCTGTTATTCTGTTTTTCCATCAGCCATACCGGCTCACACTCCATGCAAAAATGACGTACCTTTTCCGTCTGGTCTGTCACAAATAAGGTCAGCAGTTCCACATGATATACCGGAAACCCATCCGGGAAATCTGCCAGTCTTCCCTGCGGATGATAAAAGATTTCCTGTACCCGTTCCTGCATATGCTTTAATTGCTCTGCCAGCATAACCTTTTCCCCGGTTTCTTCAAGAACCATTACAAGGTGAAACCCTTCTTCATAATATTTATAAAACACTCCGTCTGGCTGTTCTTTGGCTTTCCAGAATCGATAACCATCCTGTAAAAAAATATCTTCCAGTTGTTTTTCCATAATTTATCCTGCTCTCATCATTCTGTTAGCCTTATTATAAAGATATCCCTTTTTTTATTCAATTATATTTCTGTTTCTTTATTATTAAATAAATCTAAATTTTTCATCTGCAAATTCAATGATCTCATTGCGTTCCAGACTGATTTTTCCTTTGTAATCTAATAATGTTCCTCCTACTTTTGTTCCATTCGCCGAATTTAAATCCTCCATAAAATAAACCGTATCCACTTTTGTGATCCGCGCATGCTTCCTGCTGATTGTATCAAGTTCAATTCTTCCATTGCATTCCCCTGCACTTCCAATAACATAAGGGACCTGATCTACCAATAGATCCGGCAGATGATGATATCCTTCATATTTTAAAATGCCAAGCGGTTCCGTCCGTTGTTCCGAAAGAAGTACGGTCGGTCTTCCTCTTTTTATGGTCTCTTCTTCCGGTTCTACGGCTATTGGCTCTATATACTCCTGCTTTTCCCGGTCTTTTTTCCAGCTTTTCAACTTTTTATAATCCTTAAAAAAGTTCTTCCTAAAATAATTCAAAATCCATTTTCCAATCATCTGTTTGTTTTTTTCCTGTCGTTCTTGTTTTTCCCCTTTCTCGCGTTCCTTCCTATTAGATTGTTTTATTTCAACGACAGCTTCCGGCATTTCTTTTTTACGGGGTTCTATCTGCACTTTTTCTTCTTCCTCTTTCACATTTTCAAATCTTATTTGTTCCCGTATCTGTTCCAGACTGCATCCTTCCTTTTTTACTGATTCATACATCTGATATATAAATTCCGTCACTGCTTTTTCTTTGTGATCGATCTTCGTCAGCATATATTCCACCAGCTTCTGAAATTCATTTATAATTTCCTGTTGTTCGCCTGGATAATAGCAAAACCAGAACTGACCAGTACGATGATCCAGAAAAATACATTCCGGGTTCAATAATATTCGCGCCGGATTCAATAGATAGTTCTCTAACTGATCTAACGTTGCACATAAATCCCCGAAAAAATGTTGGATTTTTAAATAGGATAATTCTGTCATCTCTGCACAGGTATCCAATGCCTGTTTTCCGGTAATATCATACCAACAGATTTCTTCCCCATTCTCATGACTGAAAAAAACCGGTACTATCCCTTTCACTCGCTGTTTTGTCAGACATGCTTTTTCAAATGCATATAATTCAGATCCTGCCGGAATGCACATATAACTTTTTGTCATATCCCTTTTATATTGAATTTCCATCTGCTCTGTTCTCTACACTTTCTAATTCACTTTTTTCTATATTCACACATAGATTTCCACTATGCGCTTCCAGTTTTATTCCCTGCACTTCCTTTAAAAACATTTGCAATATTGCTTCCGTTTTTTGCTCCTTTAGCATTTGCACTTCCATTTGTGTTTCCTCACATAATGCTATTCCACTTTTTACTGTCATTATCATTACAAAAACAACAATTGGCACGATCACAGCGGCTTCTATTGAAAAGCTTCCTTTCACGGCAACCTCCTCTAACATCCCTTCTGTAAATTTTACAATCCTTTTAACGTCAAAAGGACATACCCCACTGATACAAATGGGGCAAACGGCATAGAATCCGCTCTCCCCTTTTTCCTTGAAATAAGGAAGAAAAGCGCCACTCCCCCAGCCAGTGCTGACGATAATAGCAGCAGATACAGATTATTCCAAAATCCTTCAAAAATTCCTGTTACTACAAACAGCATGCCATCTCCATATCCAATCCGTTCTCCGGTCAGCCTCGCCACAAGCAGAAGTATTCCTCCTACTGACATGCCTGCCAAAAGCTCTTTGCCTCCCATCGTATCTCCCATACATTTTCCTATAAGAAAAAGTATAAGCCCCAGTTCTGACACCACAAAAATCAATTTTACAGAAATCTGCCTGTTTTTTATATCCGTCCAGCTGCTTAACATTAATCCTGTCAACAATACTACTTTTTCAATACTTTTTATCAATTCCAGCATTTTGAGCACGCTCCCATTTCCTCCACTTCAGACAACCGTCGCATTTCTATTGTCCGTTTCATTCCGCTACACTTTAAACTCTTATGATAGCAATCCCCATAACTTGTAATATATACCTTCCCGAAAATATTTTCCGTTTTTGAACAAAGCTCACAGCTTCTATATTTTGCTCCGTCTTCATTTCTGTATTCACCAACTGTCTTTTCTGCCACAGACTTTATTGTAAGATTTAAGTAGGTACAGGACGGTGTCTTATGATAAACCTTGCCTGTTTCTGCAATATACACCCAAATATCTCCTGCTTCATCCCATAAAAATCCATCCCAGCCTGTCCACTTCCGATATCTTGTCTGATACCTTACCAGAAATGGTTTTTTTATAAATAGATGAATCGGAAACTCCATTTCATAACGCGCAACTAACTCAATTTCATTTCCACCGAATTGAGATTCAAAAAAAGTAACCCCCGGGCTGCCACCTTTTACATAACGTTCTAATAACTTTCTTTCTGAAAGTTCCGATAGAAAAATCGTTTTTGCTTTCCACAAATATAAGATTTCAGATTCTGCCGATTTTGATTCGTTTTCTTTCTCTGCGTAAACAGCAAGCTTTCTTCCTGTTTTCTCCACTGCCTGCCCCACATACAGCTGGACTTGTATCATTCGAAAGAAAAACAGAAAAAAGACAAACAGACAGGTTAAAAACGGCAAAATAACCGCCGCCTCAATTGCCATGGATCCCTTTACGCAGGTGCATCCGGGTGCCTCTTTTCTTGTCCTGTGTGTTTTTTTTGCTGTTTTCCACACATTAATAGGGAGAGATTTTTTCTTTTTCATTTTTTTCATGGGCCAAAGAGACACCCGGATACACCTGCCTTTCCTAAGGAATATACGAAAATTCTTCTTTTTTCTTCCAATAATATTTTTTTGTTTTATGAGAATCCAGAAATGATAATTCTGAGAAAAATGGTTCAGAGGCAAATTCCATCTCGCAGCCAAACGAAACAAGCATATGATCCATCTGGCAATTCGCATATTGTTCTGTCATTTTCAGATGTTGTTCCATCACATTCATCATCCGATACGCCAGTTCACGCTTTTCTGAGAAAAAAAGCATTTGTGAAATATATGTTTCATAAGAGTTTCCATTTTCACATACTTTTGCCCTCACATCCCTTTGAAACGCTTTCTGAAGTTCAAAAAGCCCCAGTGTCCACTGTTCCTTTGACTTTATCAATGGAATTTTTTCTCCTGATAAAAGAGACCTCATATCCAAAATACTTTCTGCATATGCCCAGGATCCAACCAGTGCGGATTTTACTCCCATTATGATCCACGGATTTCCAGTACACCCGGCGATGGATCTTGCTGTTGCCCAGGCTTCTTCCATTTTCTCCGGATCAGACAAAATATGTGTAACATTTGCTGCAAGACGGTTCCGCAACATCTTTTTCACGACAATCTCCAAATTTTCACATTCTTTTTCTTTCCCTGCGACAAGATATTCTAATTCGTAAGCATATAAATGATCCTGTTTTTCTTTTCCATAGCAGGAAAATACTTCTTCCGCATATTTTAAAACCAGAATTCTCTCATCCAGCGATTCGCCTGTTACAATTGTTCTCGTTCCTTCTTCTAGTGTCCTGTTTTCTATATTTTCTGACAGGTTCATCTGTAACCCGGATAACCTGGTTCCTTCCGGAAGGAGCCAGTCCAATACGGAATATTTCAATGCATTTTTTAATTCATTCCCTGTTTCAAGCGGATTATTTTCTATGACCGGCGGTTGTTGCCCTTCTTCCTGCAATTTATTTTTTGCCTGTTCCAGTTCTTCTTTCGCCTGTTCGATCTGTGCGTCTACCTCAATGCCATTGTCTTTGATGGCATCCTGTTCCTCGCATATTTTATATAACTTCTGCACTTCTCCTGTTAAAAGTAACTGTTTCTGATAGGCTGCGATCATCGCCAGAAAAACCTCTCCATCCAAATCTGTTGCAAGCGTGTATTCCGGTGTATAAATCCGATTCATTTCCGCATCTAAAAATCCACTGTTTCTATTCTTTCCCGCTGCTTTCTGGATTCTTCCTGCCAGTTTTCCGGATTCAAAATTTTCTGTGCCATACGCACCATCCAGCAATAAAATGTGAAACTTATCCCACAGATATGGCTGGTATTCTGCTGCCACATATTCCACACACTGCCTGCTTTTTTGATCTGTATACCACTCCAGCCCATAGTACCGGGCAGCTTCCAGTAACAGAAAAACCGCCGACATGACAGACAGCATGCAAAATACTGCAAATATCGTAATACTTCCCTTTTTCACGCAACCAGTCCTGCTTTGCTATTAATCGTATCAAAAATATTGTTTACCAGACTTGTAAGCTGTTTCTTAAAAATCAAAACCAGTCCTATCATCACCACCAAAATCAATATCATCTCTACAACACCTACTCCACTTTCATCTTCAATAAAAGTTTTTATTATTTTTCCAGCTTTTTCTTTCATATGTCATTTTCTCCATTTCTTTTTCTAAATTTTTCTTTCAATTTAAGACAAAGTCATCATTGCAGGGATCATCACCACTGCGATCACAATTCCAAGCATGATCATCATCGGAAACAGCATTTTGGTTCCTGCTTCCTCTCCACACTGTTTCGCCCTGTTTTTCCGCTCCTCAAACGCATCTTCCACCTCATTTTCGAGCAAAGCTCCCAATTGCCGTGTTCCTTTCCTCATATTTTGTGTGAGCAGGCTGCAAAATTTCCGATACCGGTGCAATCCACACCGTTTTCCAAAACGTTCCATTGCTTTTGCCTCACTGACTCCGCTTTCTATTTCATGACAGGTAAGAAGCATTTCTTCATAAAGAGGATTTTCTTTTTCTCCACATGTTTCTTTTCTACGGCAATAGTTTTCCACAATTCTTTTCCACGCTGCATATACCGTC
The DNA here is from genome assembly GCA_934358955.1 of uncultured Roseburia sp. Classification (GTDB taxonomy): domain Bacteria; phylum Bacillota; class Clostridia; order Lachnospirales; family Lachnospiraceae; genus Roseburia. Next base: position 18,345 of record CAKRLC010000005.1, read on the forward strand.
ATTCCGGCGCCAAGCAAAACATTCAATTTTCCGATGAGATTCGGATACTCTATCTCAAGCTGTTCTTTTCGTTTTTTCTCTGCTTCCCGCCGCCTTGATCTTTCCAGCAATGGGACACCAGCTGCCGCAACGATGCCAAGGAGCATTATTTTTTCAGGAATTCTTTCGTTTCGGACTTTCCATACAATGGTCTGCCCTTCCACCTCCTGCGGCAGAACAATATCCAGCTGCTCCGTAGCTGCAGCTTTGTCTGCAAGCTGTGCCTGCACTTTATTGACTAGCTGTTCTTCTGCTGTATACTTTTTGGGATAAATGTGAAAAGAAAATTCATACTGATGCTTCTTTTCTCCACATGTTAATTCCACAACAGCCAAAACAACTTGCCCCTCTTTTGGTACCTTCTCATTAAATATCTTTCCATCCAGATCTATAAAAGAATAGTCCCCGAAGCTCCAGTCTGCCGTCACTTTTCCATTCTGATATTCTGATTGTATACAAACATCTTTCCGGATTTCATCTATGGATCTGTTTTCACCCGGAAAGGTTTCCATAATTTCTGCTTCCGCTGCTTCCAGAAGTCCCTGAATCTCATTTTCTTCCAGCCCCTGTTCCTCTACTTTTAATACCGTCTCCTGTTTTTTTGTCACGCCAGGAATTTCCCAGAGCAGTTGCACTTCATAATCACCCGCGCCATTTTCATTCCTGCGAATTACATTTCCGGTATCCAACACTGAATTTTTATGTTCTATCATTGCTGCTATGAGCGATACCGCCAAAGAAAATCCTATTATTTTCAAGACTTTTTTATATACCGGATCTTTATTTTTCCAACGCGTCTTTTCCATTCACATCTTTTACTCCTTTCACACTTTAATATCTGTAATCCTGCCTGCGAGATAGATCGCGCCAAGATAACATGCAAGCGCAATCGTCATCACACAGGCTCCAAACAGATTTCCATATAATGGCTCTAAAAAATCTTTCGCCGTCAAATTCAGATATCCCAGCATCAGAACCGGGATAACGTTCATAATGTCCTGTTCCATTTTCTTTGCCGCAATAATCGTCTGTATTTCACGTTCTACTTCAATTTTGTCGCAAATACGATCCGTTGTCTCCTGTATAATCTTCGACAGATTTCCTCCGCTGCGCTTTGCAAATAAAAATACTTCTGCAAAACCCTGTATGTCTTCCTTACCACTTCTGTCTGCAAACTCATAAAAAAGTTTTTCAAGCGGCTGGTTCATCGCCACTGCCAGATTCATCTGATGCAGTTCCTGAACCATACATGCATTTGTTCCATACAATTCCGTCATCTCTTTTTCGCTTTCTTTCCAGGCATTTTCCAGCGAATATCCTGCCTGTAATGCAGCTACAACACTTTGCATAGCATCCTTAAATTCTGTCAGCAGTCTTTCCTCCTGCTCCCGCTTTTTTCTCTTTTTCTCCCTGCCTAAAAGAATAGGAACAAATATCACTGCCGTAAACATTCCGTACACGGACCGATATAACAATGCTGCTGTAAGCGTTGCTGCTGTAACTCCTGTCAGCACACCCAGTAATACTTCTCCTTTTTTCATTTTGTATCTGTTATATTCCATCTAAAAGCCCAGTTCTTTCTAATTTTTCTGTATTTTTCAGCGTTCCGACATGGGCAAGGCTTCCTTGCACCCGACACTCGTTTTTCTTCTGCTCTGTAAAACAATAAATATCATTTAACAAAATTTCTCCTTCACGATATCCAAGTATTTCTGTAATAGACAATACCTTTCTGCTCTTATCCCGCAACCGCCCCAGATGTACCAGAATATCAATTCCGGATGCGATCTGACTGCGTATTGCCGGCAGCGGAAGCTCCATTCCCATCAGCACCATCGTTTCAAGCCGCACTAACATATCCTTGCAGGAATTTGCATGTCCGGTAGAAAGGCTGCCATCATGCCCGGTGTTCATAGCCTGCAGCACATCGAGTGCTTCTGCTCCCCTGCATTCTCCCACGATCAGTCTTGATGGTCTCATTCGCAGGGCTGTCTTTATCAGATCACGTATCGTGATCGGTATGACCCCTTCCGTATTGGCATTTCTTGTCTCCAGCCTTACCAGGTTTGGTTTGTCGATCAGCTGCAGTTCTGCCGAATCTTCAATTGTGATAATCCGTTCATCATTTGGAATAAATTGCGATAATGCATTCAGAAAAGTTGTTTTTCCGGAACCCGTTCCGCCGGAGATAAAAATATTATAGCCACTTAAAACAAGAGCTCTTAGAAAATCTGCCGCTTCATCTGAAATGGCTCCCATTTCGATTAGATCCTTCATAAGAAATGGACGCTCTGGAAATTTCCGGATCGATATAGCCGAACCATCGATGGCAATCGGATGCAGCACAATGTTCACCCTCGATCCGTCCTTTAATCTCGTATCCACAATTGGTGAAGCTTCGTTTATCATGCGGTTATTGATCCCTGCAATCTGCTGGATCACATCTTGCAGCTTCTCCCCAGATGTGAATTTTTTATCCGATGCGTAGAGCTGTCCTTTCTTTTCATAAAAAATATGCTCTGCACCATTTACCATAATCTCTGTGATCTCCGGATCATCTAACAGCTCCTGGAGAACATCCAGCTTCCGAAGCGAATCAAACAAATACTGCTCTAATTCTTCCTGGTCTTGTAACGTCAGAAAATTCTTTCTTGCATAGGTACTGCACTGTTCGGAAACAAGCTGCCTGATTTCCCCATCTTTCGCCTCCCTGGTGAGGTCGATCTCACTTAGGATCTGTTCCCGCAGATTCTGTATCCTGCCGTCTGTGATTTTCATTTTACTGCTACTCCTCCCTCGTCATTTTTCCATTGGTAACATTTCTTACAAAATCACCAAATTCACTCCACTGCAGCTGCTCGATAAGATTGCCTCCAAAAGAAAGGTTCTTCACAGAATAAGCCGGCTGCACTTGCTGTATTTTTTCCGGTAGCTTTTCGTCCTGTGCCGCAATCCATTTTATAAAGGCCTGCTTCTGACATTCATAAAAATGCCCCTCTTTTCCTAACATATAAATCCGGCTGCAACAATCCAGATAAAACGCATACTCCGGCATCATCATCCCAAAATCTACGATAACCTGTTCAAATTCTGTATATTTTTCCAGATAATCCATGAGCTTTTCAAAATCTTCCTTTCTTATTTGCATAAGATTTTCCGGATTTTCAAAAGGAAATGCGAAAAAAATTCCTTTCATCTCATAAATACAACGCCAGAAAAAATCCTCGTCGAGATTCCCCTGTCGCAGACGCAGAATCAAATCTCCAAGATTTTTGTCGCCTTCACGCTCAAAAAGTTCACCAAAGCCCGAATATTCCAGAAAGCTTAAATACAGTACTTTTTTCTCTCTGCCACAATTTACTGCATACAGGACAGAAAACAGGCTTTGCAATTCATGACGGATTGGCGAGCAGACCCCGGTAATTTCAATTTTTTGATAATGTCGATACCTGTTTTTCTCTTGCCGGCCTCCTTGCGCTGCCACATAAATCTCATGCATCATATACTCCATAGACAGAAACCTCGATATCTCTGTCCGGCCATTTGGTGTGCCATCCTGCCATGCCGTCTCCTCTGCCACCTTATCCGGCAGCTCTTCTGTCAGGTATAGCACATTGTTCCCCATATCCCTGTTTTCAAAAAAAGTATGGAATCCAAGCCCTGCCAGAATCACATCATAGCTTCCCTTTTCCAGTGCCCGTACGAGCTCTTCTTCCCTGGTATAGACATGCAATGCTATCTCCTCTGATTTATGCTTCATCATATACATGGAAAAACGTTCCCCGTAAAATAAATTGGTGTCACATAATGCTACTTTAATTTTTCCCATTTACCCTCCTATGATCAGACAGACCGCAATAAAAATCTCTGCCGAAAAACAGATTTTTGTCCCGTCCTGCATTTTTTTGCCCTTTAAAGCCAGATATCCTATTTTTCCTGCTCCATAAATTGCCGCAATAAAAAAAGAAAGTAGCATGACTTTTAAAAGCTGTTCTGTTGTTAAAAAAATACCTGTTATGGAAAATAATTTGATATCGCCTGCCCCTATGACATGCGCCTGAAATAATAGAAATAATAGAATCACCGGTATGGTGATATGAAAAATTGATATTACAATGCCTGCAGGACCATACTGAATCAGCCGGAGCACACAGCCTGCTGCCAGTCCGCACAAAATCAGCCGGTTGCTGATCTTGTTTTTCTGTAAATCCTCCAACACTGCCAGACTTAAAATCGTAAGCAATGTCCGTTGTAAGATTACCCCAACTCATCACCTCGCTTTGTTGTAATCGGATTATAGCAACTGTTTTTCTGTTTGTCTATAGGTATCGTCAAATTTGTATTTTTCTTTGTTACATTTTCACAAAAAATTTGTCGCCGTAATTGCGTAAAGCAGTGCAACCCCAGGAAATCCAAGCATTCCGGATGTCAAAAGGCTTACAGCATTGATTCCAACGCAAAGTGCAACGCCCTGTTTTTCCAGAAATTGATTCATAAACAGGATCAGAACTGCTCCCATTCCAGCCCTTACTATAACGTTTAATACAAGCTGTGCCCGACTCCGAAGCAATGCAATTAGCACAACTATTCCACAGCTTGCCGCGATCAAAAGTATTCCATCTACTTTTTCCATAAAATTTCTTCCCTGCTTTCCTTCTATTAACAAATTATGCCGTAAATGCACCTATATTCCCAATGTCTCATATTTCATAAAATTTTTTCAAAGACTGTATAGTTTTTCCACCTGATGCCTATACTCTTAATAAGACTATTTGATGGGAGGGAATGACCATTCGCATTTTGCAAAGAGAAGCTGCCAAAGATAAAAATTACGCACTCCTGAAAGATGACCTCCTCCAGACCACACGCGCCCTGCAGGATGCCTATAACAATCTCGAAAATGTCATTGATCCAGATCTGATCGACTGCTATATTTATGAACTCAATTCTGTTCAAATGCGTTACAAATTTTTACTTGCAAGTATAAAAAAGCTGGAATTGTCCTAATCAATATTTTATTATTGCTGTTTTGATAAAATCGTATTATAATTAACCCGTTGTCAAGCATATCAAATATATGCTATACTTATACAGCAAATTCATCTGTTTATCAAACAGAATTTTATCTTTCAGAAATAAGGAGGATTTTGAAATGACTCAGGTTACAAAAGCAACCATGATTGGTGAATTACTTCAGATTGACCAGAATATTACACCAGTTCTTTTAAATATTGGAATGCACTGCCTTGGATGCCCATCTTCCCAGATGGAAACAATCGAAGAGGCAGCTATGGTTCACGGTATTGACCCAGACGCTTTAGTAAAAGAGATCAACGATTTCTTAGAAAAAGACTTAGCTGAATAATTTACAGGTATTTCCTAAAAAAGACTGCCCTATCAATGATAGGACAGTCTTTTTTGTTTTTAAAAATCTGTAGCATACAGCTTCAATATACTGTTTTATAGTTCTGCCAGCGTCTGCAATGCATCATCCAATATAATATTGCGATAATGCTCTTTAAAAAACGCTCCCATTCCCGGTGTATACGTCTTGGAAACAGCGTATTCTGACAAAATATTGCAAACTTTATTGAACTCTTCCGGAGAATGTCCGCTTTTTCGCAGCAACAAATAGTATCTGTGTGTTGCCTCATTTTTGTATAAATCATTTTGCCCTGTATAGAAGCCTTTTAAAATATGTGCAAGCCTTGTGATATCTGCCATATCCTGGAAAACAAACAGCTTAGTCAGGTCTACAAGTACATTTCCCGGCGTCTCTTTTTCTGTTGTTTTATTACTGTCTGTCTCTTCCTGTTTTGCACTCCGGCGCTTCTGTTCTTCCTGGATCTTTTTAAATAATCCAAGGACATCGTCCGCCCCTTCAGCCGGAATATTCTGACCTCCTGTCAGCGCCTCTTCATAGAGATCTTCCGGATCCGGTTCTGAAAATCTGGAAAAACGTGTATCAAGTTCTTCCGGATATTCTACCTTCGTAACTACAAGAATAACGGTGTCCGCAGAAAGCGGGATCGCCTCTATCATAAGCGGTATATCATCTGCCTCAAATCCAAATTCATACGCAGCCTGCTGCATCATATCTCGAAACAGCAGCTTTGCCTTTTCGGTTCCGTACGCAAGTTCGCTGAGCTTAATCTGACGTTCCGCCAGATCTTCTCTGGTTAAAGTGCAACGAATCTGATTTTCATTCACTTTTTCAATTTTCATAATATCACTTCCTTCATCCGGAGAACCTTGTAAACTGTACATCTATTATAATCAAATGCCCCTTTGATGTAAAGTATACCATTTCATTAAATATTTCTAAACTTAGCCTCAATTTATTTTCATTTCTAAAATTTTGTGAAAAATTACCAATTTCTAAAAAAGTAGTTGCAAAATATTTCCTTTCATGCTATAAACATATGCATGAGATGCAGAACTGACACGCTTTGAAAGGAGCGATCTTTCGCATTACAGAAACAATCCTGTTCGGCAAATACCGACTGGTCTCTGCGCTTGGCACTGGGAGCAGCAGTACCGTCTATCTCGCTGAACATATCAAACTGAATGTATACCGGGCAATCAAGTGTATCGCTAAGGACACTGCTTCGGTTTCATCCTTCTCTTCGGAAGCAGAGCTTCTGAAGGATCTACATCATCCAGGAATTCCCATCATCTATGACATGGAAGAAGATGAACAATTCTTTTATATCATTGAGGAATTTGTTGCGGGTGAATCATTAGATACATTTGTATCACATCAGATTATTTCCCATGAACTTTTATTAAAATTTGGTATCCAACTTTGTGATATTTTAAACTATCTGCATCACTTAATGCCATATCCTATCCTATATCAGGATTTAAAGCCGGAGCATATTATAGTATGTGGAGATCAGTTAAAATTAATCGATTTTGGAATTGCATCTTTTTTTACCGGTTCTGGAAAAAATTACCAGATTTATGGAACAACAGATTTTGCTGCGCCGGAAGCGGTCGCAGGTCTGCCGGTCTCCCCGTCGGCTGATATCTTTGGTCTCGGAAAGCTGCTTTCCTACTTAAGCACTTTTACAAGCCAGCCCTGTTCCGATCATTTTTACGCTATTATCCAAAAAGCCACTGCTTCAAATGCAGCGGACCGATATGAAACGATTCTTCTTTTTCAGGAAGCACTTGAAAAAGAACTTCAGACAGCGTGTCCTGATGTTTCTCATCTCATGAAAAAAATAAGTATTCTGGGAAGCAAGCCCGGAATTGGTGTCACACATATTGCCATCTCTCTTGTAAGTATCTTAAACCACAATGGTTACACTGCTCTTTACGAAGAGGCGCATTCAACCGACAGCCTGCATGCCATGCTTCGTGAAAATCCTTTTATCAAAGAACAGGACGGCATTTGTTCTTTTCAGTTTTTCCGCGGTATTCCTGATTATGGTCCCGCAGTTATACTCAATCGGCCTTATGCTTCTGTTACGGTAAAAGACTGTGGTGTATTTCTTAAAGATACTACCATACCCGATCCCGATACACTTTACTTACTCGTATTAAGTGGAAGTCTCTGGGATATGGAAGTGGATATCAAAGCAGCGGGCAGCTTCTTATCGCATCCGCATGTTGTTTTTCTATGCAATTTTGCGAATCATGCAGCTGCCAGAAAAATCGCGGCAAAGCTTGGTAAGACCGTTTACTGCTTTCCGTTTGATCCGGATGTCTTTTCCTGCACACAGGAAAAAGAAGACTTATTTTTTCAGATACTTTCAATCGAAAGGAGAAAACTAAAATTTTTGCATTTCATAAAAAGACGATTCAAAAACATGTAACCATTGGTATCTGCGGCTGCGAAAGAGCCTGCGGCGTCACCCATCTTACAATTGGTCTTGCCAACTTCTGTGCATCAAAGCAGAAGCTTGCAACTGGCTGTATCGAGTTAAATGACACGCATGCTTTCTCCCATCTGTCTGACTTTCCTGGTTCAATCAGTATTCCTGCCACAAATACAAGCCATGCCCTGATCTCCATTTATGGTGTCGATTACTACCCGGAAATGACAGTTTCCGAAATTCCGGAAATCTATGATGCCGGCTATGACTATCTGCTGCTGGATTTTGGAATTCTGACAGATCAGACTTCAGGCGAATTTTTACGCTGCGACCAACGAATTGTAATTGGCAGTCTTTCTCCATGGAAAGCGCATAGTTATCACACGTTTTTTCAAACGTACCTGGCTACCAAAAAACAACAGAAATGTATGCTGTTTCTAGCATTGTCAGGTGAGCAGAAAAATATACACAAATCCATTTTTCGCTATCCGGTTTCCATACAGTTTATTCCTTTCTTTTGTGACCCTTTTCATATCGGTAAAGATCTGTTTCCTTTTTTACAGGCACTGCTTTTTTGATCGGAACAGATTATTTTGATATATCACGAATTGCAACTAATGCGTTTCCTTTTGGTCCGCACTATTTACAGGGGGAAAATAGAATGTTTGAGCATGCAAAAGAGCTTTATATTGAATTATCTTCCCTGGAAAACCGGGGAGTAACAATCTGGTTGGAAGGAAGTCCCAGTGATTCTTTCGGTGTAACCAGTCAGCTGAATATTCATGAAGAAAATGAATATATGCGGGATTATGTCTTTGAAGAAGGGAGGCTGAAAGAAGTACATTTTGACAAAATAGAAACCCACAGTAAAAAAGAATAATGTTTTGGAAAACCATATTCTTTTTTACCTCACCCTGATTCTGCAGGAAAATTTGGATGTAAGGAACTCTCAATGCCTGATGCAATCCAAATATGCCAATTGAAATTGATAGATACAAAAAAGCTGAGGTTACTGATATTTTTGCAGTCCTCAGCTTTTTGTTTAACGATTCGCAGACTCATTTTAAGTTTTTGCTTCGCAAAAGGGTCTGCTCACTCTTGAATCACTTTCTTACGCAGCAAAACAGCTAGTGTTTTACTGCTGAGTGAACAGTAACGCTTTTTGTTATCTTTTTCTTAAGAAATCCCCAGGCACTATGATTTTCATTCTCTATATGCTACAATACGTCTGTAACCGCTTTTTTGTTACTGTTTTTTACTACTTATTACAGCAGAAAGGAACTTTTTATGAAGAAAAAAATCATACCGGTCATTGCTGCCGCTGTACTCATCCTTGTTGTCATACTCTTTATGGCATTAGGCGATTTTATTGAAAAATATACTCCATCCAACGAGACAGAAGATCTTTCTTCCTATTATAATCTTTCTTCCGACACGGATATCGCACTGATCATAAATAATGAAGTGATCGATGCCAAAGGACGCATGATCAATAACATTCCGTATCTTAGCTATGAAGCTGTTCGAAGCTATCTGAATCCACGCTTCTACTGGGATTCAAATGAAAATATATTACGATATGCAACTGCAAATGATCTTATTTCTGCCTCTGCAGAAAGTAATACTTATACCGTTTCCAAAGACACCCGTACCTTTGACAGTACCATTGTCACCTCAGATGCTTCTACTGCATATCTGGCCCTGGACTTTGTAAAACAGTATTCTGATTTTGATTATACTCTTTATACAGAACCAAACCGTCTTGTCATTACAACCGCGTGGGGTGATTATACGGTTGCTTCTGCCAAAAAGAAATCCGATATCCGTTACCAGGGAGGTATCAAGAGCCCGATTCTTAAGGAAATCGAAAAAAATACACAGCTGACTATCCTTGAATCCGGCGAAAAATGGACCAAAGTATCTACGGAAGATGGTATTATTGGTTATGTCCGTTCAAAAAATCTTGGTTCCTCTTCCACTTTGACAAAAACAAGTGATTATGTACCGGAAGAATTTACTCACATTACCAAGAATTTCAAAATTAATATGGCATGGCATCAGGTGACAAATCAGTCTGCCAATGGTAATATTGCATCGGTTTTACAGAATACCAAAGGTATTAATGTTATCTCTCCAACCTGGTTTTATCTGAATGACAACAATGGTAATCTTGCATCCCTTGCAAGTACAAAATATGTCGACTACTGTCACCAGAATGGCATTGAAGTATGGGCATTGGTAAGTAATCTGGAAAACCCGGATGCCAGTGCAGAGGAAGTCCTCTCTCACACTTCTTCCCGCGATAATCTCACCAATAATCTGATCTCTGCCGCGATCCAATATGATCTCGACGGAATCAATATTGACTTTGAAGCATTGAATGTAGACCTTGTCGGTACATCCTTTATTCAGTTTATCCGGGAATTATCGATCAAGTGCGCCAATAACGGCATTGTACTTTCTGTAGATAATTATGTTCCAAGTGCATATACGAACTTCTATAACCGCGCTGAACAGGCACTCTTTGCCGATTATGTCGTTCTTATGGCCTATGATGAACACTATGCAGGCTCCAGTGAAGCCGGTTCCGTCGCCTCTATCGGCTACGTGACGGAAGGTGTGAAAAATACTTTAACAGACGTTCCGGCAGATCAGCTTATTCTTGGCATGCCTTTCTACACAAGAGTATGGTCTGAAACACCTGTTGATAACCCTGATGCAGAAGATGGCTCCCAAAGCTATACCCTTTCTTCGTATGCTGCAAGTATGTCCGACGTACGCAAGCTGATCTCTGCTAATGGTCTTGAACCGATATGGTTCGATGAAGTTGGTCAGAATTGTGTCGAATACGAAAATAATGGTGTCCGCTATAAAATCTGGATTGAGGATGCAGCTTCCCTTGAACAGAAATTAACAGTTCTGAGTTCCAACAATCTTGCCGGCGGTGCTTTCTGGAAGCTTGGAATGGAAGACAGTTCCGTCTGGGATACTATCATTAAATATATTAATTAATTGATGGAACAAATACCCAAACTTTTTATTGGCATAAATCCTGTAATTCATGCGTAACCTATAAGCAAATGAATTACAGGATTTTTTTATGAAACGATGTATTGCATTTTCCCTAGGGATCCTTCTTATTCTCTGTGCTCTCCACTTTGCCCAGAAAGGTATTCTTCTTGTTGAAAGCCACAAAGCTCAGATTTCTGAGATCTGTATTGTCATAGATGCCGGTCATGGCGGCAGTGATCCCGGAAAAGTCGGAGTAAATGATGCCCTTGAAAAAGATATTAATCTCATTGTTGCACAAAAACTGGCAGACCTTCTCCGTCAAAACCACATCTCTATTGTCATGACCCGTAATTCGGACCAGGGGCTTTATTCGGAAGCTGCTGAAAATCAAAAAGTAGATGACATGCACAAACGCTGTAAATTAATTGATGATGCCAATCCCCTTTTTACAGTCAGCATCCATCAAAACAGTTACCCGGATCCTTCGATCAAAGGGGCTCAGGTTTTTTACTATGCCCAGTCAGAAAAAGGAAAAAACCTTGCCGAAACCATTCAATCAGCCCTTGTTTCACAGGTTGATCCACAAAATCACCGTTTAGCCAAGGCAAACGAAAGTTATTATCTGCTTCGGAAAACAAGCTCACCGACTATTATTGTGGAATGCGGTTTTTTAAGTAATCCCGAAGAAGCCGGTCTTCTTCTTCAGGATGATTATCAGGGAAAGCTCGCCAACGCCGTCTGTTCTGGTATTTTGACCTATCTCGCCAGAGAATTTCCAGAGAATGCCAGTCCTTTTGCCCCTTTCGATACAGAGCTTTTTGATGGATTTTCATCTACGGAATCACCATTAAATTAAAACCTTCTTTCACACGCAAAAGCAGGCCTCACTAAATTTCAAAAAAAAGATCTTACCAGTTTCCTGATAAGATCTTTTTTCTTTTCATATTTTAATATTTAAATACCGCTACACCATAGCCCTCTAAAGGATAGGCAAATGAATAAGCTCTTCCATCACATTCTGACTTTACTGCTTTATAAGAAGTCTCTTTTACTGCTCCACTTCCACCAAATTCTGCCGCATCACTGTCTAATACCAGTTTGTATGTTTTTCTCTTCGGCACACCAACACGGTAGTCCGGACGTGCGACCGGTGTAAAGTTACATACAAATAACAGGTTATTCTTTCCATTTTTGCTCTTGCGCACAAAACTGAAAATACTGCGATCCGCATCATTTGCATTGATCCATTCGAAGCCTTCCCAACTACTGTCAAGCTCATATAAGGATGGATTCTTCTGATATAAATGAAGTAATGCTTTTACCCATTTCTGCATCTGGCTATGATCCGGATTTTCTAACAGATACCAGTCAAGCTCTCTTGCCTCACTCCATTCCTGAAGCTGTGCAAATTCCTGACCCATGAACAATAATTTCTTACCCGGATGTCCTGTCATAAATGCATATGCAACCATAAGATTCTGGAATTTTTCTCTTCCAAGTCCCGGCATTTTATTTAGCATAGAGCATTTCAGATGTACAACTTCATCATGGGATAATACTAATATGTACTTCTCGCTTTCGTTGTAGCTCATAGCAAATGTCATCTTATGATGATTATTTTTTCTAAAATATGGATCCAGCTTCATATAATCGAGGAAATCATGCATCCATCCCATATTCCACTTATAACTGAAATTCAAGCCATCATCTTCGACTTTTCCTGTCACCTTCGGCCATGCAGTCGATTCTTCCGCAATCATCACTGCACCCGGATTTCTTCCAAGGATCAATGTATTGATATGCTTGAAGAATTCGATCGCTTCCAGATTCTTATTGTCCCCGTATTTATTTGGAACCCACTGTCCTGCTTCTTTACCATAATCCAGATACAGCATAGATGCAACTGCATCGACACGTAATCCATCAATATGGTAATGTTCAATCCACATCAGCGCACTTCCGATCAGGAAATTCTTTACTTCATTTTTCGCATAGTCAAAAATCTTAGTGCCCCAGTCCGGATGCTCTCCTTTTCTTGGGTCAGCATACTCATACAGGCAGGTTCCGTCAAATTCTGCCAGTCCATGTGCATCCTTTGGAAAATGGGCCGGCACCCAATCCAGCAGAACGCCTATCTTATGTTTATGACATTCGTTGATAAAGTATGCAAAATCTTTTGGCGTTCCATAACGGGATGTTGGTGCATAATATCCAGTCACCTGATATCCCCAGGAACCATCAAATGGGTATTCTGAAATTCCCATCAACTCGATATGGGTATATCCCATCTCTTTTACATATGGAATCAATGTTTTTGCAAGATCCCTGTAACTGTAAAATCCATCCTCATCCCGTCCCGGATGACGTTTCCAGGAACCCGGATGTACTTCATAAATTGCCATTGGCTGGGCATAAACATCTTCCACTGCGGCACGCTCGGTCATCCATTTACTGTCAGACCATTTAAAATGCTCAATATCCGCCAGTGCAGATGCTGTTCCTGGACGAAGCTCTGCATAATTGGCATACGGATCTGCCTTGTACAGACGTTTTCCATCCTTTGTCTCGATCAGATACTTATACAGCTCGCCCTCTTTTAAACCTGGAATAAATAATTCATAAATGCCCATCGTCTCAGGCTCAAGGCGTTCCATTTCGTTCGCAGTCTCATCCCAGTCATTAAACGTTCCAATGATGAACACCCGCTCTGCATTTGGAGCCCACAGATCAAAGCATACTCCCTTAATACCTTTTTGTTCTGTAAAATGAGCTCCTAACTTATGGTAGATCTCATAATGTGTTGCCTGTCCAAACAGGTAACGATCCAGTTCTGTGAAATTAGCCATTACCCAATACCCCTTTTCTTTTAATTATTAATCATAGCCCGATGGTCTTTTCTGACCTTCACCTGCTATGCATCAAAATCTTTCTCCCGCAAAATAATATAATCATCCGCGTCGTATCTTCTGGATGTTATAATACTGAATGCTTTTATCAATCCACCCTTTTCTGAATGCTCCACTGCTTTATCCACAACATCCTTCACCTCTGCTAAAGTTGTTGCACGATCCACATGTTCAATATTACTGATACTGTTATAAAGTGCCAATACACCCATATCATCGATCGTGTAGCCAAGCTCATTAGCATAAGATTTTGCAAAAGTAACCAGTTCATCACTTGTAAAAATCGGGATGTTGATCTTCTCCGAAAACTTTGCTGCAAAACCTTCACTCTGTGAAAGTGCCTTCTGAATACCACGCTTAGTATCTTCCATAATAACAAACACGCCACTGGTATCCTGCTCTAATAACAGCGAAAGTCTTACCGCCGTGTCTTTGGAAAGTTCTCCTGCCTTTTCAATGATCAGACAGCCCCCTTCCACCTTCTTTAATAAAGATGCGGCATCCTTCTCGTTCAGCGCTGCTGCCTCGATTTTTCCAATCTTTCCATTCGGTTTTCCAATCTCCTGCTGAATTGCTTTTATCATATTGGTGGCCATAACCGTTTTTCCGCTTCCCGGTCCGCCCTGTATGATCATATTACCGGTAGAAGCTGTTTTTCCATTGGTAAGATGCAGGATCGCTCCTGTCATTGCCTGACAAATCTGCTTCTCCATTCCATCAATTGGAACAAAATATGTAAAAATCTCTTTTTGCTCTGCTGATAGCTTCTGGATCGTATTCGGAAGTTCAAAGCTTTCTGCCTCTGCAATTTCCGGCAATGGCTCTGTATTCTCTTCCTGTATCTTCAACTCCTGTGGAAACTCGATTTTCGGAAGTTCTACCTCTTCTTTTTCAGCCTCTGCATCCTGCGTCATCTGACGCACTGTTTCTGCCAAAAGTGCCTTTTCCACAGCATCATCTGCAGCCTCTGTCTTTTCCGGCTCCTGTGCGGTTTCCATGACAGCTTCTGTCTCAGGCATCAGTTCTTTTACTCCTGCTGCCACAGCAAAAAGAGCTTCTTCTTCCGCCTTTGCCTCGTCTGCTTCTGTTTCTGTTTCACAGCCTTCTTTCTGTACTGGTTCCTCTGTGACTGGAAGTTCTTCACTTGAATCTGCTTCTTCTGATATTGCTTCCGGTTCAGTAACCGCTGCAATCTGCTCATCTATCTGCGCATTCTCGTCACTCAGCCGGTCAATCTCCTTCTGAAGAAACTGATTCATGTTCATCATCATCTGTGTAGCTTTATCGTCTCCGATCCGCCCATCGTCACCTGTATTTTCAAGAAGCTCCCTGGCTACAGTTTCCGGATCCAGCTCCGGAAGCACATCAGACAGACGCTTCATAATATCTTCTGCCTCCTGAAGTGCCTTTGCTTTTGCTTCTTCTAACCTTCTCTGCTCTGCCTGCTCAATTGCACGCTCTGCCGCCTGTCTTGTCTTCTCCCACTCTGCCAGGACATCTTCGATGCTCATCTCGCTGGCGATCAACGGTTCCTCAACCACTTCTTCGCGTTCTTCCTGACAATCCGTTGACTCTTCTTCTGATTCTGTCTCCGCCTCAACTGGCTCTTCTGCCACCTTCGGTTCTTCTTCCGGTTCTGTCTCTGGCTTAGCTGGCTCTTCTGCCACCTTTGGTTCTTCTTTGTCTTCTGCCTCCATTACCGGCTTGGACTTTTCTTCTTCCCCAGTATCCTCTGCTGTCTCCTGCTGCAATGTCGGTTCTGCTATATTTGGCTCAGACATTTTTGGTTCGTCTGCTTCCTTTTCCACAAAAGCTGTATTCTCTGCCACCGGCTTTTCAGCTGCAACAGACTGTGTCGCCGCACCCGCTTCCACTCCGGATGGTGTCTGCAGATATGGGATATCCTCCACCATCTTTTTGATGTTATCCATCGTATCTGCTACCGTCTCCTGTTCGGTTGCCTGCAGGATCTCACGCATGCTTTCTCTGAGCTGCTCCTGGAGATTGATCGTGTTAAATCTTTCCGGAGACATCTTCACCTTCGGGATCTCAACAGGTTCCGGTATGATCTCGCCAGATTCTAATTTATCTTCCGGTCCGACTTCTACAACTCCTGACCGGTTCTGACAAGCCATCCTGTATTTTCTCTCCTGTGATTCTGTTAATGGCGCGTAAAGCATTTTCAGTTCCAATGCACGCTCCACATAAGGTCCATCTCCAAACCAAAGGATCAGATCATCACATGCTTCTACGCATTTTTCTGCCATCCCAGCCTGATGATACAGTGTTGCAAGCTCATAAGCCCATTCCTCAGAATATTCTTTTTCATTCAGCTGCTCTAAAATACTGATCAGCGTAGCAGTATCTGCTTTTTTTGCCTTACTGATCTTATAATTCAAAACATATTTCAGATTATCACGCGGCGCGATCTCTACGAATTCATCATAGTATTCTTTTGCCTCATCGTAATTCTCCATTTTGATCGCTACTTCGGCCAGACGATATATGATCATCCTTCCGATCGGCGATCTGTCATATGCAGTCAATAGCACTTCCTTGCTGTCTTCATAGCGCCCTACCTGCTCATAAATCTCACCGGCTGTCACAAGCGCATTGATATTTTTTATTTTTCGCCAGTTAATACTGTCTACGATCCCGACTGCCTCTTCATACTTGCCTTCTGCCGCCAGAGACTTCATCTGCTCCAGTTTTAATTTGTACTCATATTTATCCAATTCTGCCACCTCGAAATGTGCGATTTTCGTATTTCATACTATAAGATTTCCCTGTATTTTCTTATAGTTTTCCTATTATTTCTAAGTTTATCATAGGCGCATAGAGATGTCAAAACGACTCTTTCTTTTTCTCATTTTTTGAATTATAAATCGGCTCATTTGTCTCTTTGTCAATACTGTTAAGGCTCTTATAGTCAACCTTTTCGTCCGGTATTCCGCGATGGTTCAGACAATATTTTACGATTTTGGTAACGATGTAATAAATAACGGCCATGATTGGCACGCCCAAAAGCATTCCCGGGAATCCCCATAACCCTCCGAATACAAGGATTGCAAACACAACCCAGAAAGAAGATAAACCGGTGGAATTTCCCAAAATCTTCGGTCCGATAATATTTCCATCCACCTGCTGTAATATAATTACAAAAATCAGGAAGTAAAGTCCCTGAATCGGATTCTGCAATACGATGATCAGAAATGACGGAACAGCTCCGATAAATGGTCCGAAAAATGGAATAATATTGGTAACACCGACAATCACTGCTACCAGCATGGCATCCGGCATCTTCATAATGGCAAGTACAATGTAAGCGATCACGCCAATGATCGCAGAATCCAAGATCTTACCGCTGATAAATCCACCAAAAATCCGGTTGCTCTGCCGTATCGTCTCAACGATCACATTTGCACGGACCGGTTTGAACATCGCATAAATAATCTTCTTTGCCTGTCCTGCAAATTTTTCCTGGCTTGACATCACATAAACAGAGATGATGAGTCCCACCAAAATATTGATGATAAACTTCACACCCACGATCACTCCATTGGTAATGGACGCAATGTAGATTTCTGCCTGCGGAAGCAGTGTATTTTTCATCCAGTTTTCAAAAAAATCACTCGCCTGTGTGATCGCCCGTTCTGCAATATCTGCCACCTGACTGTCGCCTTTTGCAAAATCATTGATCCAGTCGACCAGAGAACGCACCTCTGACGGAAGTGCAGTAACAATCCCCTGAATACTCTGCACAATGGATGGAATGATCGCTGCCATCAGCAGAACGATAATTCCAACAAGGAATAACAAGGATCCGGCAATTCCTACTGCTTTTGATACATTTTCCCTTTTTTCGTCATTCTTTATCTGTTTTTTCAGAATCTTCATACACCAATCCTTGATCCATCGCATGACCGGACTTAGCAAATATGCTACCACCAGTCCGATAATGATCGGCTGTAAAATATTGAGCAGTTTTTTCCAGAAATCTGTAAATCCGTTATACCGGTATATCGTAAAGAAAAATAAGATACAACAGCAAAATGTAATAAAAATTGCCAGTGCAATAATCGTGATCTGTTTTAAATGAAATTCATCTGTCTTTTTCCCAACAGGCATCTTCTCTCCTGGGTCTTGTCTCTGTTCTTCCAACTTAAGCCTCTCCTTTTTTCTAAATCTGTTTATATTTTAACCCAAAAAAAGGGCATTGGAAAGCAATTCAGGCAAATTATATAAAAACTTTAGAATTCTTTTTTGCATGATGACCGGAAACAGAAAAAGAGCTGTTACACCTGGAAAAATTTGCTCTTCCGCTCTTTTTTCTTTCGTGTAACAACTCTTTTTTTGTCAGCAGAATCCTGCTTTTATAAATAAATTATCCTCTGTAATAATTGATCAGGCATCCTTTTAAGATGATCTCTCTCTCATCATCTGTCAACGCATCCATATGCAGCATGAATTCTTTCATCTGTCCATCTTTCACTGCGTATGCCTTAAATTCAGACTGCTTCTCTTCAATTGCTTTTCTGATTCCCGGAATAAACAGATAATCCAGGTTCTCAAATGGAAGCTCTCCTGCTGGAATGATAAATGGAAGCATACCCCAGTTGATCAGGTTCGAACGATAACGCTTCGTTGCGTATTCATTGGCAATATTCGCCCATCCTCCAAGAACCTTCTGGCAGGATGCAGCCTGCTCTCTCGCAGAACCATCACCTGGTTTCACTGCAAAAATCGTACTTCCGTAACCAACGAATCCTGCTTTTGTTTTTGCCTGTTCTGCGAAGTCCGGACATACCGTACCGATTGCTTCTATTACAGGCTTTAACTCTTCTACTGCCTCAAGCGGACAGGTTCCCTCTTCTACTGCTTTCTGTGCTTTCTGGATTTCTTTTGCACGACCCACATAAAGCGGATCTTTTCTGGATAATGCAAATTCTGCCAGTCCAAGTGGATTGGAACGGAAAGAAGACGTCTCGCCGGATGGAATCAGTTCGTCTGTTGTTGTAACCGGATCGTGGATCTCAGACACTACCTTTAAAACCATATTTTCAGGAAGCGCACTCATCTTTGGCCAGTCTTTAATATTTGGTCCAAACTGGATCTCGACACTTGGATCTGCCACGCCCTTACTGTCAAAGACGCGGTTCTCATAAATACGGCTGTCAAAGAAGTATTTTGGCTTGCTGTAATTTACATCGATATCTGTTGCAGCTGTAAGATAACCTTTATTTGCTGCTGTTGCCGCAATGGATCTTGCATCCATTAATGCGACAGAAGCCACCTGCCCCTTCTGTACCTTAGAGCCTTCACGGTTCGGGAAGTTTCTTGTGGAATGACGGATAGAGAAACCATTATTGGCAGGTGTATCCCCTGCGCCAAAGCATGGTCCACAGAACGCTGTTTTTACGATCGCGCCTGTTTCCATTAATGTTGCTACTGTGCCATTTTTTACAAGCTCCATATAAATTGGTGTACTTGCAGGATAAACACTTAATGAGAATTCATCCGGTCCGATGCTTGCACCTTTTAAAATGTCCGCTGCATCACAGATATTTTCAAATCCGCCGCCTGCACATCCGGCAATAATTCCCTGGTCAACATAAAGTCTTCCGTTATGCACTTTGCTCTTTAAGTCTAATGTTACCGCACCATCAAAGCTGACCTGTGCCCGTTTCTCACAATCATCCAAAATATCCATCAGATTCCGGTTCAGTTCTTCGATCGTATACGTATTACTTGGGTGGAACGGCATAGCGATCATTGGCTTGATCTGGCTTAAATCAATCTCGATCATACCGTCGTAATATGCCACGTCACCAGGATTTAACTCTTTGTATGCATCCGGTCTTCCATGGATCGCATAGAAATCCTGTACTTTGCTGTCTGTCTTCCAGATAGAAGATAAACAGGTTGTCTCTGTTGTCATAACGTCGATGCCGATACGGAAGTCTACACTTAAGTTTTCAACTCCTGGTCCGACAAATTCCATTACTTTATTCTTCACATAACCGCGGTCAAATACTTCTCCGATAATTGCCAGCGCCACATCCTGTGGTCCGACACCCTTCTGCGGTGTTCCGGTCAGATATACACCGACTACATCCGGCATATCAATATCATATGTTTTGTTCAGAAGCTGTTTTACAAGCTCCGGTCCGCCTTCTCCAACCGCCATCGTACCTAATGCACCATAACGGGTATGAGAATCAGATCCAAGGATCATGGCTCCGCCTTCTGCCAACATTTCACGCGCGAACTGGTGGATAACAGCCTGATGAGGTGGAACATACACTCCGCCATATTTTTTTGCGCAGGTCAGACCAAACATGTGGTCATCTTCATTAATCGTACCACCTACGGCACACAAGCTGTTATGACAGTTTGTAAGGACATATGGCATTGGAAAGCGTTCCAGCCCGGATGCTCTGGCTGTCTGGATAATTCCAACAAATGTAATATCATGGGACGTCAATTTATCAAAACGCACCTGTAATTTTTCCATATTGCCTGACGTATTATGTCTGTTTAAAATATCATATGCGATCGTATTCGCAGCTGCCTCTTCCTTCGATACAGCTCTTCCAACTTTCTGTTGTACTTCGGCAGCATCTGTTACGATCTCTGATCCGTGAACGAGATAAACACCGTTATCATATAATTTCATAGGTTCCTCCATTTTCTGCAGCAGATGCCTATATCCCGGATTCTGCTGTCCGTTATCTGTTTGCAGCCATTTTCTAAAATAACAGAATGCATGACTCTATTGTCCTAACTGTAAAAAGCACATGTCTTACGCTTTTCGTTGTCATAAATTATATAAATACTGCTCGCAAAAATCAAGCACTTTCGTACGCTAATTTAATAAATACTTTTTTTAACGGGTTCCCTTTGCAATACGACAAACCTAGCCAGCCGTCTGCTCTGCAAATATAATTTCTGCTTTAAACAGATCTCCATCCACACTGATATCAAACGTTCCACCCATAAGAACAGTCAGGTTCTTTGCAATAGAAAGTCCAAGCCCGCTTCCCTCGGTCGTTCTTGAAGAATCTCCTCTGGTAAATCGCTCTGTGAGGTCTCCTGCATTGCTATTTTCCTTCGCAAGCGAATGTGCTGATACGTTTTTTATAGAAAACCGGACCTGACTGTCCTTGCATTGGATCTCCACATAAACCCGTGTTTTTTCCAACGCATATTTTGCAACATTGTTATACAGATTTTCAATCACGCGGTACAACTGTCTTCCATCTGCACAGATCATGACCGGCGAGCGCGGCACTTTGGTTACGATCGTCAGCTCTTTCTGTTCAAACTTCTCGTTAAATTCGCCGCCTGTCTGATACACAAGCTCCACCAGATCGATCGTCTGCATATCCAGCTTTACATTACCCGAACTGATCTTGGAGGCTTCCACCAGGTCTTCCGTCAGCTGTTTCAACCGCTGGGATTTTTCATCCAATATCCGGATATAATCCTTCACGCGCTCGTTTTCTATTTCTTCCCTCTTCATCAGGTTTACATAATTAATAATGGAGGTCAATGGTGTTTTGATATCATGCGAAACATTCGTGATCAGGTCTGCCTTCATGCGTTCATTCTTCGTACTGTCATCTACTGCATGCAAAAGGCCTTCCCCAATGTTATTAATTGCTTCCGCCAGCTCTTTTTCGTCTCCGTTCAGCGCGTCCGTATTTATTTTTTCATCCAGTGATCCTTGTTTTATCTTTTCCACTCCCTGTAAAATCTGATACCGTTCTACTGCTTTTCGTAAAAACAGATAACATTCTGCCCCGCAAAAAAGCATCAGCAGGATAAAAAAGATCAGGCTTCGGTAATAAAATGCCCCCACTGCCAGCACAAAGCAGACAAGCAGATGTCCTGTAAATAATACCAGCACTTTGACTGTTGTTTCTTTTTTTGCAAAAGCCTTCTGTATCCCTTTTCCAAGCCAGCATGCAAGACTTGTCTCCCAAAGAGCTTCTGCCTTTAATCTGCGCACCATGCTCATATAGAAAAGCAGAAACAAAGAGTCTAAAACAAGGCTCACGGTTCCGGAGGCCACAATGATCCCATAGGCTGCCCAGTCGTCGTTATTTACCCTTGCAATGAGCATGACCAGTTTTGCCATCAGAAAAATAAAGCCTGCAACAAGGATCTCTGTTTTGATCTTATCGAATGCATTCAAATGGATCTCATCATCCTCATCCCGTCTTCCGGAAGCAAGTGTCAGATAAACCAGCGTGATGATCCATCCAACAAGACTTACCAATCCACAAAGGATGCACACTTTGATCCACGGATGCAATGTCTGATATTCGACTGATGCATCATAAAGATCATCCTGTGCTGACAGCTCCGTATCAATTCCAATGATCAGTGTAATATTATCTGTCGGCCAAAGCATCTTACTGTTATAATTATTGAAAAAATAATCTGCCAGCCCTTTTATGTCGGTACTGAACTCTTTATTGATCAAATCATAAATGAGATAGTTTCCCATGGATTTGGCTTCCATAAGGACTGCTTCCGCATCAAATTCCTGCCCCTGCTCCGTATCCGGCTGATTGGTATACCACACACCTCCGGTCTGATACCAGTAGCAGAAATTCGTATCATCATTCTTAAATTCGTTCGTATATTCAAGATAGCGTTTGTTCTCTTCCACAGAACGCGCATCTCCCATTATGACAAGGTGAAGATAATCATTTAAATCACTGCACTTCTTTTCTATGCATGTCGTATAATATCCGGAATTCAAAAACTGCTCCGTCCCGATATCCGACAGTTTAAAAATGCTCTTGCCGATCATAGATGCCAGCAAAAAAACCGACACTGTCAATATCACGGTAAAAAAGAAATGTAAGATCAAAACAGTCAGTTTTGTTCCATACGAATAAGGATGGTTGTCCATAGCATTCCTCTTTTCTAAACTAATGCTTCATCTTTCCTGCACTAGTTCTTCTCAATCTTATACCCAACACCCCATACTACCTTCAGGTATCTCGGTTCCTTCGGATTAATCTCAATCTTCTCACGAATGTGCCGGATATGAACTGCTACTGTATTATCTGCCCCGATCGCGTCCTCGTTCCAGATGCTCTCATAAATCTGGTTAATCGAGTATACCTTTCCCTGATTCTTCACGAGAAGAAGCAAAATATTATATTCGATCGGTGTCAGCTTCACCAGTTCCCCGTCCACTGTCACTTCCTTTAAGTCATCATTTATGCTCAATCCACCAACTGTATAAATATTATCGTTTGATTCCGCCGCATTGCCAAGCTGTGTATAACGGCGCAGCTGTGACTTTACTCTTGCAACCAGTTCTAACGGATTAAACGGTTTCTCCACATAATCATCTGCCCCGATATTCAATCCCAGGATCTTATCAGAATCCTCCGTCTTCGCAGACAAAATAATGATCGGTATGCTGCTGCTCTCCCGGATTTTTAAAGTTGCGCGGATTCCATCCAGCTTTGGCATCATCACGTCCATGATGAGCAGATGGACTTCATTTTCTTTTAATATTTCAAGGGCTTCCTCCCCATCATATGCTTTCAGGACACGGAATCCTTCCTGCTGCAAATAAATCTCAATTGCTTCTACGATCTCTCTGTCATCATCGCATACCAGTATTGTCTGCATGTTTTTCCTCTCTTTCGCTCATTATTTCATAAATTTCCCGAAAAATGATTTTTTCTCAGGTTGTTTGATATCCGGAACCTCTTCCTGTTCCCCGGTTTCTTTCCATTTAAAATATTCAGAATCCAGGTTCACATTGATCTGTGGTGCTGCCTTCTCCTTTTCTTCTTCCACCGGAATCGCCTCCGGCTCATCAAAGCTTAGTCCCTGTTGTTCAAAATAATCCCTGTTAATCTTGATCTCCGGTTTTGCCGCTGTAAAATGAGCCGGTTCCTCTTCCTCTTTCCATTTCTTTTCTTTCGCGATCTTCTTATTGCGTTCCTTAATGATACTCATATATTTATCCGTATCCTTCAGATCCTGAAGATGTCCTTTTAATTCAGACTTATCTTCTGTCACGATCCGTTTTTCCTGTGCAAGCTTCTCCTCCATCTGGGAAAACACCTGTTTTACAGACTCATTCGTCTCCTGCATAATCGTAAGAACGCGCTTCAGTGCTTCGTCTGTATAAAGAACGGATGCAGCGTAAACATCCTCCGCCTTTGCCTTGGCATCTTCTATAATCTCTTCTCCGATTTTCTTATTTTCACGCTGTGTCTTCTCCCGTCCCTGCTCTGTCAGCTCATACTCTTCCATGATCTCCGTCATGCATACTG
Source organism: uncultured Roseburia sp. (assembly GCA_934358955.1). GTDB lineage: Bacteria > Bacillota > Clostridia > Lachnospirales > Lachnospiraceae > Roseburia. Next base: position 42,432 of record CAKRLC010000005.1, read on the forward strand.
CAAGTTCTTTCAGCAGATCTACTATTTTCTTTTTGTTTATAATGACACATTCCGTATCCGCTTCATATGTCTCGCTTTTGGATATAAGGACATGCAACTCCCTTAATACCTTTTCTGTCTTATCCTGCGCACTCATTTCAGACCTCCTGTCAGCCATGCAGCCTCTGTTACTTTATTTTTTTCTTTTCACCCTTCGGATGATCCATCTGATTAATAATATAATTCCAATTAAGAGTAAAATCAATACCGCCACAACACCGACAATCATTGCCGTGAATTTATTCGGGTGTTTTAACAGGTCAACAATATTTCTGCTGTCCTCGATCTGCTTTCTGAAATGGGTACTGCTGTAATATTCCGGCACATTGGAAACTCCGTCCCCGTCAGTATCGTCAAAGGAATCCATATATCTTGCAATCGCATCCCATGCTTTTAATTCTTTTCCATTTTCAGTGATGATCACATCCTCGAAATCTTCGATCGGTGTCCCGTCTGCATACTTTGGTACAATGGATAATAAGCCGTAAGACATTTCCGTAACAGCACTTAACATCTGTCCACTGTAAAGATCTGCGACTACACGGTAAAGCTTGTCGTCTTCCAGTTCGATCCGTTGTGTTCCATCGTCTAAATAAACGTCTGTCACTTTATTTAAAAGCATCCGGTGTGGATTGTAAGTAAAATTCAGTCCGCTGCAATAAAGTCTTGCGGTTGTCATAAAATCTGAAACAGATGCATCGATCTCTGCCGCTGTCTTTAATTCTTTTCCTGTCAGATATACGCTGATCAGCGGATATCCCGGCACGCCGTCCGCACCGATTCCAAGGGAAAAGGAATTAAATACCTGTTCAACCGTAATGTCTCCTTTTGCATAAGTATCACGCACTGTTCCACTTGGAACAACTGCCACGTCAACCGGCACGCCATCAAAATCTGCTGCATTTTCCACTGCATACACATATGCGTCTGACATGATATCGCCAAGATTATGTTCTTCGTGAATATTTTCCAGATCCTTCTGCGTCGAAAAATCGATGTCGTTTTCCGCCAATACCTGGTCTTTTGTGTAACCAAACTGAGCCAGATAATCCGTATCTACCGTATCCATAAACTGGTCGATCGCTTCCTGTGTCTTCTCATCCTGTGCAATATCCGTTGTGATCGGGATCAGCTCATAAGAATCCATATCCCAGCGTCCGTCTGCATTCTGTACCAGGGAAAGTTCGCCAAGATTCTTGCCATATTCCCCGCAGGACACAATATACGTATTTCCATGTACGATCGGTTCTTCAATCGTTGTATGGGTGTGACCGCTTAAGATCAGATCCAGATCTGGTACTGCTTTCGCCAGGATCTCATCCTCTGACTTACTCTCGTCGTCCCAGGTTCCACTATGGGAAACACAAACGATCATATCAACATCTTCTTTTTCTTTGATCTCTTCTACTGTCTCTTTGACTGCCTCAACCGGATCCTCAAACAAAAGCTCACAGGTCGGTGCACAGGCAAGTGCATCTTTTCCGAACACACCGACAACCGCAATGTCTGTATCCCCTTTTTGCAAAACAACATAATCGCGGACACCGTATTCGTCAAAAGCATCCTTGATCTTTTGCTGTCCTTCACTCAACCCTGCTGCCTCCATAGACTCCCAGTCTACATTGCAGACAACGATCGACGGTACATTTTCCCCGGATTCCACTGCACTGTTTAACATATTCGCAAGTCCCTTGGAGCGGTAATCAAATTCATGATTTCCAAATGTTGTCACCTCACATCCGATGTAGCCTAACATACGAAGCTCTGCTGCCTGCGTTTCAAAAACAGTCTGGATCAGAGTTCCCATGGAAAAATCTCCACCGTCAATGACCAGTGTATCCGGATTTTCTTCTTTCTGCTCCTGGATGAGTGTATTCATTCTTGCGAATCCACCCACTTCCTGCTCCACATCATCCACGATCGTTGTAAACGTATTCAGATGGGAATGTGTGTCGTGTGTAAATACGATGTCGACCTTTTTGCTGTTTTCTGCTGTCTCTGCATAAACACTCTGTGTCCCTGCAAATGTTGACAGAAGGACCATGCCTGCAAGTGCCAATGCTGCCCAGTTTTTTTTCATGTTTGTCTCTCCTTTACTTATACCCCAGAAAAATATTTTTCTCCCCAATAATTATTTCCGGTAAAATCTAAAAAGAGCAAAACCACAGTTTCTATCATCGCAGTTTTGCTCTTTCTGTTATTTATTATTTTACATAAATTTTACACGAAAGTAAAGATTATTGTTTCTAACCTCTTTCTGCTCGTGCAGCCTTGTTACTGTTCACTCGTACCTCGTTCCAGTAACGATTCGCAGACTCATTTTAAGTTTTTGCTTCGCAAAAGGAGTCTGCTCACTCTTGCATCACTTTCTTACGCAGCAAAACAGCTAGTGTTTTACTGCTGAGTGAACAGTAACGCAGCCTTCTTCTGTGCCTTTCTTTCAGCTTTTGCCTGAAGCTTTGCAAGTTTTTTCTTTGTTGGTTTAAACAGGCGGAAAATCCGGTACACTTCAAAGACAATAAGCAGTCCGAAGATCACGTCAATTGCAAGCTTAATCTTACCGGTCGTTCTCATTCCATCTTTGATATGGGATCCTGGCATTACACCATTCATGCTCTTGCTGTTTGCAATTGTATAAAGTGTACGATGCATTGCCTGTCTCGCATAATAATAAGTTGCAGGATCGTTCTTATCAAAGTTGTATCTTGCAGATGCCGGAAGACTTGTCAGTTTTACATCCGCTCCGGCCTCTGTCATCTGATAACCATCCATAAAGACACCGGTATTTGCATTATCTGTCATGACGATTCCGTCAAATGCCCACTCATTGCGGAGAATACCTGTGATCAGTCCATAATCACCACCAGCCCAGGTAGCTCCTGCCCGGTTAAAGGATGTCATAACACCCTGTGATGCACGGATCTGTTTTGAAGCATTTGCATAAGTTCCATCTTCCTGTTTTTCAACATAATTTAAAGTAACATCCCCTGCTTTCATGCACATTTCAAATGGCACAAGATAAATCTCTCTTGCAGACTGTTCATTAAACCAGGTAGCCACACTGAACTGTCCATCACGGTCACCACGGTGATTTTCCTGATCGTTGAATGCAAAGTGTTTAATATAAGTATACATACCTTTGGATGCAGCTCCGTAAACTTCTCTGGAAGCCACTGCCCCTGACAGATATGCATCTTCTGAATAGTATTCTCCGTTACGTCCGGAGTATGGTGTTCTGTGAATGTTCATAGATGGAGCATACCATCCGTCAGCCCCGCCTAAAAGACCTTCATTTCCGATCATTTCACCATATTCATCTGCAAGTTCTAAATTCCAGGTCTGTGCCAGTGTCATGGCATTCGGGAACATTGCCCCTGTACCACCATAAATTAATCCCGCTGCCGTATCTGCATCAATATTAAATGGTTTTTCCACAGAATCAATGTATTCAATACCATAACCGGATACACCGATCGTATTATAAATCTCATCTGCCGTCAGTTCATCTAACAGATCATCCCAGAGAGAGTCATCGAAATCAAGGCCACGCATATCGATCAGCTTTAATCCATTGTCTGCACCGTAAACGATCGGTGTGTCAGCCAAGGATGCCGGATCCACGTCGGTGCCGCTTGAGAAGCTGTCAAGCTCTGCGATAAGATCTGCTGATGCCGTCTTTACATAAGTATACGATACGCCATCTTCCCCATTGATCTCATTTCCCCAGGTACTGATCTGTGTTCCTGGTTCTCCATCATGTGTCGGGAATGTTCCTTCCCAGTCAGATCTGCTTAAGTATGTTACGTCTGCTTTGCAGTCCTGTAACTGGTTTGTGATCTCTGCGCCAGAATAAGAATCTGTTGCGTAGGTTGTCACATCGGTGTCTGTGTTATCCGGGGTGTAGACTGTTACGAAGTCTGTATTTCCACCGGTTGTAGCTTCTTCTGTAGAAAGCCCGCCTGCGGTCTGCACAGGTGCCTCAGATTTTGCAGCAAGGATATTATTAATCGCCGCATGAGCATTTTCTGCTGCTGTGATATAATAATCACCTGCATCAAAAATATAAGTTTCTGCACCATTTTCATCATAAGCCTTTAACTGCTCTTTGGTAAAAGTACAGGTAACTGTCTCTTTTTCACCCGGAGCAAGCTCACCCGTTTTGCCATAGGCAACAAGCTGTACGGAAGCTTTTTCCACACCGTTTGCCCTGTCATACTCCGTATATGGGGACTGTGCATAGATCTCTACAACGTCTTTTCCTGCCAGATCTCCTGTATTTTCCACGTCAACGGTTACCGTGCACTCATCGCCGGACCAGTTGGTCTGCATATTTGACCATGCAAATGTTGTATAGGAAAGACCATAACCAAATGGGTAAACCACTTCCTCTGTGTAGTTATAATCGCCTGCATTTCCCTGATTTAAAATGGCATCCTCATAACGGGTCTCATAATATTTGTAACCTACATAAATGCCTTCTTCATAAGTTACATAGTTATATTTTGTAAGCTCACCGTTCTCATCCACATACTGATAATCACCGAAGTTCTGTGCAGCCGGAGATTTGGATGCATCTGCTGCAAATGTATCTACGGTTCTTCCGGAAGGATTTACCTGACCTGTCAAAATATATGGAATTGATTCAATCGCTGTACAGGAAAGCACTGCTTTCACGTTCGCATAATCTTTTACCCAGCCAAGCTCTAATGCCGCATTGGAATTTGCAACAAGGATCACATTATCAAAATGATCATTCAGATAAGAGATGATCTCACGCTCTGTAGAATCCGGTTCTAAGTAACTTTTTCCCTTATCTTCTTCACTCTCTGCATGGTTATACATGGAACGTGGCATATCACGGCCTTCACCGGCTACTCTCTTTAAGAAATAAACCGGTACCGTATTTTTCACGGAATCCATCACTTCTGTATTTTCCTGTAAAACAGATAACGGAACTTCATGGATCGCAAAGTCTTCTGCATCACCGAAGCTGATCGATCCGGAGCTTAATCCGTACTCTTTGGACTGCTCTGTGTAAAAATCCATTAAAGTAGTATTCAGCTTTGCCCCTGCATTTTCAAAAATCTGTGTCAGTTTTCTTCCACCAACCATGGAATCATTTGCTGATACAGTTGCTGAGTTCACGCTGAAAAAACTGAACTCTGTATTCTGTGACATTGGCAGGATTCCTTCATTACTTAAAAGTATAGTTCCTTCATCTGCGATCTGCTGATGAAGCGCTGCTTCCGCTTCCCCGATATTTTCTTTCGTATAGTCCGCCTTGTTATACTCAAGGTCAAGGCCGGATGTATCCACATCCGAATTATCAATTTTGGTGTTGATTCCACCAAGCATACTGTCTGCCATTCTTGCATAATTTGGCAGGATCATATTTACCGCTGCAATGATCACCGCAAACAGAATGATCAGAATGGAGCGGATCGTCGTTCCGACAATTTTCCTCATTTTACTCATATGTGCCTCCTCTTTTTTCACGATGTGCCGGTGACTGCAAAATGATATAGATTATGAAGATATTCCGGGATTTTCTCTGGGCGTTAAGTTGGGAAGGGCAGATTTTTTGTCTGTGCTGACAGATGACACAAAAGAACTCTGTAAAGTTCCATTGTGCAAAACATTCCGATGAGTCTCTGAAAGCGTGAATTGTGTCAGCAAAGGCTTCCACAATTCATGAGTCTCCTCTTCATTGCACAAAGAGAAACTTTACACAGTTCTTTTGTGCATCTTGTCAATAAAAGTTATAATCTGCCCTTCTTCATCCCGTTCCAGAGAAAATCCCAGAATATCCATCTACGTTGTGGATTTTGCATCACCTTCCTCTGTGGTGTCATTAAAGTAACATGCACAGACAAAAAAATGCAGGCTAAGTCCTAACCTGCATTTTCGGAGACATATTCGGTTGATCATAACATAAATTAAGGTCTGCTCACGAACCTGAATTGGCAAGTCCGTACAAAAAAGCGTTTAAATTCCTTTTCGTACAATGGAGATAAGTCTTTCATGCAGACCTTACCACTAACGATCCCCTGCAAAGATCATCCGCAGCAAATATTTTCCCTGCTCCGTCTTAATGACCATCTGCCCTCCGTAATGTTCAATGATCTGCCTGATGCTTTTCGTTCCAAAGCCATGGTTTCCCGCATCCTGCTTGGTCGTTACCGGAAGCTGGTCACCATTATAGATCAGTTCACCTTCATATGGATTTACAATTTCCACCAGAAGAATTCCTTTTTTATTCTGTATCTGTACGGAAATCCAACGCGCTTTCTCATCTGCTATTTTCCTGTTTGCTTCAATGGCATTATCCAGGGCATTTCCAAATAATGTATACAGATCCAGTTCATCCATAAAGGAGAGCTGGCTTCCATCTGCAATACAACTCATTGCAATGTGACTGCTCTGGCAGGTCAGCTTTTTCTCCGTCAGAACAGTGTCCAGATAATCATTTCCGGTTCGCACCACAGCATCGTAGGATGCGATCCGGCTCTCCATATCCTGGAGTTTTGCCTTGCGCTTATCCTCATCACTCATTGTTGAAAGCAGCATAAGCTGATGTTTTATATCATGATAATGCTGATTTACAACTGCAATACTCTCTTTCGACATTTCATAGCGGAGCTTTGTTTTTTCCCAAAGCTGTTCCTTCTGGGAAAATTCGATCCGTTCGATCTCCCTTTTCATCTGTCCACGCTGATTTGTCAGGATAAAGATACAGCATAAGATGGCATAGATGCTGTGAAGCTGCGCATATCCGAAATAATCCATCACAATGCTAAGTCCACACACGATCGTGATCAGGACAACCGATGTTGTTGTAGCGGCAATTGCACCGATCGGATATTTCCCATCATAAACAGTTCCCCTTGCAAACCAGAAATATGCCAAAAGAAATGAGCCTGCAAGACATGGAAGATATATCACAGGATGCTTATTTCCGATCACTCCACCGGATACATACTCGGTCAAAACACGGATACAGTAAAAAATATGCTCGATCCCATAGCTTAACGCGAAAATATAAATTGCTTCATAAATACTGCTCTCTGTATACAGATAAATCGCGCCGACCAAAACCGCCCAGACCATAAAAAACCAGACTAACGTCATGCCAATTCCCTGGGTAAACAGCGCAACTTCTATCTTCTCCAGTCCAAACTGTTTTATATAACTTCCTGCCATTACCGTTAACAAAAACATTCCCATAAAAACAGCCGCCAGTGCCTTTTCCATCCCCCGATTCCGCTTTTTTAACGGCAGGCAAAGCCCGATCGCAGGAAGTACCATTTCTAACAGATAAAGAAAATTAAATCCTGTTATCTCCATCTTATATCTCCATTCCAACATAGTCTGCCAGCGCTTCCAGAAACTCCTTCTTACGGCTGCGGCTTAAGAAAATCTGCGCGCCATTCACAAAAACCGTATCTTTTTTCACTTCATCCACATACTTTAAGTTCACAAGCTGGGACTGTCCGCTTTTTACAAAATAATATTCCGCAAGCTCATCCGCCATCGTCTTTAATGTGATCCCATGTCTGGAGTAAACATGATCTGCCGTGTGGAAGAACATGTCATGCCCGATCACCTCTATGTATCGGATATCCTCTGTCGAGATCTTGCATTTACTCTCGCCATCTGTCACCAAAAGCTGCTTTTCCTTCTGATACTTTGCTGTAATCGCCAACACTTTATCCAGCATCATCGCAAGCTGTTCATAGACAACCGGTTTTAAAATAAAATCCAGTGCATTCACTTTATAGCCTTCGATCGCATACTGTGCTAATGCTGTAATAAATACGATCTTGGCATCTGCATCTACTTCACGGATCTTACGCGCAGTCGTCATTCCATCCTGATGCTTCATATGAATATCTAAAAGGATCAAATCATAATCTGCTGTGTAATCATCTAAAATATCAATTCCATCATTAAAAACCCGCACGATAAAAGCTTCCCTGTGCTCTTTTTCATATTTTCTGAGATGCTCGATCAGCGCCATCTGGCACTCGCGTTCATCTTCTACAATTGCTATCTTTAGCATAGTCTTCTCCCCTGTTTGCATCTGCTCTGTATTCTTACGGATCTGTGACATATCTGCCTGATACTGTCACATTTTTCAAATTTTCAAAAGCTACATTATACTCTCAGATACCGCTGATTCCTGCTATTTGGCTTATCCGGATTTCTAATTGTCTTACGTATTATCTTACGTACTATCTGACTGTATTATATAAACATTTGGAAAACTTTTCAATTTACCAGTGCATTTTTCAGTAAGTCCTGGTCTGTTTTGGGCGGAAATTAGGACTCTTCCTTCATTGTTCCATCTAGTATTGCTGGAGCATATAAAAAGTCCCATCTTGTCTTTCAAACAAAATGAGACTTTCTTTTCTGTTAATTTCCAAATCAATTTTTTTGTTTCTTAAGCTTCCGCTTTTTTTGCTTCCCCTTCCGGGAAAATGATCTTATTTACAAAGAAGAATACTACCATAGATACTCCACCGTTTAATACCGTTGTTCCGATGTTATACAGCCAGTCCGGTACGAACATTCCTGCAACAGCAACCCAGATACAGTTGATAGAATTTACGATACAGGTTACGATACAGAATGCGATCAGATACCACATTCCCTGATACCAGATATTTCCCTTGCTGCGGAATACAAAGCTTCGCTGGATTGGAAAATTGATACATTCTCCGACTACCATTGCGATCATGTACGCACAGAAGTATGGAAGTCCGCCATGAGCTGCGTCATAACCGATGATATTCCATTTAAAGGTTTCTCCAAATAATGTGATATCGATTCCCGGAAAACCAAAGTCAACCTTTGGAAGACCTGCAAATGCAAGTGGTAAAAACAGTAACATAAAATATTTCAATACTGTGATCAGGTTACTTACAATAACAAATAATCCTCCCTCACGGATCCATTTGGATGCACCCGGATGTTTCTCTGCAAATCCGGCCCATAAGTTTTTCATTTTCTCCATAATACTTATCCCTTTCTCTCCGACAAGCGACATGCTCTTCTAACAGTCGTGTACTTTTTACTTGTCTTTATCCTATCACAAGGATTTTTCTTTGGAGAAAATTTGCATAATCTGTGCTTTTTTTAGCATAAATGGTATCTATCGTGCTTCTGATTCTGTCTTTTTAAGCAATACAACGGCAGGACTCTGTCTGTTATCACCAAGCGTATTGAAAGTGATCGAACAGATCACCCGGTATTTTGGAGATCACGATCATTGAAGTTCCATTGGTCATGATCACAAAAAAATCCTGTGTGCTTATTTCTAAACACACAGGATTTTTCTATTTCAGATTAAAAACACCTGTTTTTATATCTATTCTTCTTTTTTCTCTTCCGGAGCAGCCTCAACTGCTACTGCTGCATGTTTTTTGCGATAGCGGATAATTACCAGTGCCATGCAAAGAACTACGAGTAATCCGGTAACCACATCAATTGTCACAAAGAGTTTTGTCATATTTGACATGCCTCCCTGATCCTCTGCATTTGTATAATATCCGCTGTTTGCGATTGTATACATAATGTTTTTGCATGATGTGCGGAGTGCATTATTAAGAGTTGCACTCTCTGTATTTGTTAATTTATTTGATTCCTGATAGTTAAATCCGAGCATCAGGTCATTTCCGGCACGAACACAATTGTCTGTGATCATATATCCGTAAGAACCATCATAATCTGTGATGACCATTCCCTGGAATCCCCACTCATTACGAAGGATTGTTGTTAATGTGTCTTCATTTGCACATGCCGGAACAGTTCCGATCCAGTTGAAGGAAGACATTACAGCGATCTGTGTTCCGTCAAAGTTCTTAATACATAATTCGAATGGTTTTAAGTAAATCTCACGGATTGCCTGTTCATTAGAATATGTAAGTAAGAATGCACATCTGTTTGTTTCCTGATCATTTAATGCAAAATGCTTGATGTAGTTGTAAGTGCCTTTTGTTGCCATTGCAGATACCTGAGCTGCTGCAAGTTTTCCGGCAAGTACACCGTCTTCTGAATAGTACTCGAAGTTTCTTCCTGCGAATGCAGAACGGTGTGTATTCATAGCAGGACCATATACACCATAATTATTTACATCTGCATATTCCTGTCCCATTGCAAGTCCAAGATCATATAATAAATCTGTATTCCATGTCTGAGCCATTAACACTTCTGTTGGATATGGAGTTCCATAAGTTCCTGTAATGAAGTTATTTACTCCGGCAGGTCCGTCACAATCACTTGTTGCAACCTTTCCTACAGAATCGATCTGAGCTGTCTGCCATCCACCAAGGTTTACAAGTAATGACATATCATCAAAGCTCATCTGATCTAATAACTGATCCCACATTGGATCATCATAAGCCTTACCTGTTAAGTCTGCTAATGTAAGTCCATTGTCAGATCCTAATGTCGGCATTGTATCTTCTGCGTTATCATATGCTGTAGAGTCATAGTATGCTGTAGAATTTGCTTCTACTTCTTTTCTTGTTGCATCATCCATTGCATAAGCTTCTTCTGCTGGTGCAGCTGTAGCTTCTGCATAGTTTGCAAATCCATCTGCTCTGGAAAGATATGTAACAGCTCCTGCTGTATAATCGTTTAACTGATTTGTTGCAGCTACGCCGTCTGTTGTGCGCGCATTCTCGCTGTAATTAACATCTGCATCTACAGTAAAGGATGCCTGATCTAATACTGTATGGGAATCAGATCTTACAGATACGGTATATTCA
>CAKRLC010000006.1 GCA_934358955.1 uncultured Roseburia sp.
TCTATTTTAAATCACAGTGACAGCATGAAGTTTTATTAAAAAGATTCGGGTGTCAAAAGGTTTGCATTTAAGTTTATAATGTCAGATTGCACAAAAAAATATTGCAAGTTTCATTGTACAAAACATTCCGATAAGCCACTGAAAACGTGAATCGTGTTCAGCAGAGGCTTCCACCGAATCTTAAAAATGAAAGGTTTTTTGCGACTTACGAGTGAACAGTAACATTTAATAAAAATTTATTTATTTTTAATAAGATAATCTATACATGGTAAGAACCTTGTGATATAATAAAAATGTTTTGAAAAGTAGTATTAAAAACTATGTTATACAGCTGCTGTATGACAGGAAGAAGTATGAAAATGAAATTCCATTATAAGAGCAGAAAAAAAGCAAAATGTTCAGAAGTATATTTTTATATCGTAATGGGAATCAGAACATTAGTATAGACATAAAAGAATAAGAGGGAAGTAGTAAGCATGCAGAAAAAAGTACAGATTATCAGTGACGGATCTTTGGATTTATCCAGAGAACTGACAAAAGAGAAAGAGATAGAGGTAGTTCCGTTTTACGTGTCTTTTGACAGTGAGACCTACAAAAAAGAGATCGATGAGCTGGATATCCGGGAATTTTATCAGGAGATGGTAGACCATCCGGACGTATTCCCAAAGTCATCTATGCCGTCTGTGCATGATTTTTATGAAGTGTTTGAAAAATATGCAAAAGAACAGATTCCTGTGATCTGTATTTGTATTACAGCAAAGTTCAGTGGTTCCCTGCAGTCTGCCACAACAGCAAAGGATATGATCTTAGAGGATTATCCGGACGCAAAGATCACAGTTATCAATTCCACAGTCAATACCGTATTGCAGGGATTATTTACGCTTGAGGCATGCAGACTCAGAGACCTTGGACTGGAATATGAAGAAATCGTTGAGAAACTCCTGCCGATCCGTGAAACAGGAAGGATTTTCTTTACGATCGGAAATATCGATTATTTAAAGCACGGCGGACGCATCGGAAAACTGAAAGGGCTCGCAGCCAGTGCATTAAAGATCAAACCATTGATCACTTTAAAAGAAGGGGAGATCTTTAATTCCGGAATTTCAAGAAACCGTGTGAAATCCATGAAAAAAGTCGTAGAGATGACAGAAGAATACCTTAATGAAGTTGATGCAAAACCAGGTGAATACAGCTTTTGTATCGGCTATGGTTATGATTACGAGGAGGCAGTGCAGTTCCGTGAAATGTTAAAGGACCTTGTAAAGGAACGCCTTGGAATCGATGAGATCGGTATTTATCAGATCGGCGCTACGATCGGTGTCCATACAGGACCATACCCGATTGGAATTGGTATCATAAAGCATGCCGATGTGCAGTAGAGCATGCAGAGGAAGGAAAAATTCGTGAAAGAGACACAGATGGGAACCCTGTTATAGGATCCTCATCTGTGTCAGACAGAATTTTTGCGATACTCTTTCGGTGTCATATGATACCTTTCATAAAATAATTTATAAAAATAAGTGCGGTTGGAAAAACCAAGCTGTAAGCAGATATCAGAGACAGAAAGTGTGGTATCTGCCAGCATGGCGGCGGCTTTTTTCAGGGAAAACTGCACGGCATAATCATGGAGACACATACCGGTGTATTTATTGACGATCCGGTTGATGTAGTCACCGCTGTAATTTAACTGCCGTGCAAGCTCATTTCTGGAGAGGCGGCCGTTTTTTCGTTTAAAAGATGGTCAATCCTGGCGAAAAGCAGGCGATCACTGTTGTCGCTTAAGTCGACTACGGAACAGTGAAACTGGCTGGAGGACAAAAATTCCAAAAGTGCGCACAGAAGACTTTTGAATAAGAAAACAAATACAGATATATTAGCACACCTTATATGCAGGTACAAAATACACAAAAATACTAATAAAACAACACGTTTTTTCTATATGTGCACAAGCGCAAAGAACCGGTAAACGCATTGACTTTGGAAAAGCTGGTGTATTAAAATAGAAGCAGATGCTTAACGCAAAAAACAAGAGGAAAACCAAGGAGGATAAGACAATGCAGGAATTTAAACCAGTAAAGGAAGGAAAAGTACGTGAGGTTTATGACATCGGGGACAGCCTGATCATCGTGGCAACAGACCGTATTTCCGCATTTGACCATATTTTGAAAAATAAGATCACCAAAAAGGGAGCAATCTTAACACAGATGTCAAAATTCTGGTTTGAGTATACAAAGGATATTTTACCAAATCATATGCTCTCTGTTGATGTGAAAGATATGCCGGAATTTTTCCAGGCTGAAAAATATGATGGCAACAGTATGATGTGCAAAAAACTGGAAATGCTTCCAATCGAGTGCATCGTTCGTGGATATATTACCGGAAGTGGCTGGGCAAGCTACAAAGAAAATGGAACAGTTTGTGGAATCAAACTTCCAGAAGGACTCGTAGAATCCGATAAATTACCAGAACCGATCTACACACCAAGTACAAAGGCAGATCTTGGCGACCATGATGAAAATATCTCTTTTGAACAGAGCGTAGAAGTACTTGAGAAGATTTATCCTGGAAAAGGTGCAGATTATGCAAAACAGATCAAAGATGCAACGATCGCACTTTACAAGAAATGTGCAGAATATGCATTAAGCAAAGGAATCATCATTGCAGATACAAAGTTTGAGTTCGGTCTTGACGAGAATGGAAATGTTGTGATCGGTGATGAGATGCTGACACCAGACAGCTCCAGATTCTGGCCATTAGAGGGCTATGAACCAGGAAAAGGACAGCCATCCTTTGACAAACAGTATGTAAGAGACTGGTTAAAAGCAAATCCGGACAATGATTTCCTTTTACCAGATGAAGTTGTTGAGAAAACAGTAGATAAATATAAAGAAGCGTTTGCATTACTGACCGGAAAAGAATTTGAATAAACACTGACCTGAGGTTTTCAGAAAATCAGCGGAAAGGCAGAAAAATATATGTATAACAACGAGTTTGAAAAAGATACGCCATGGGATGATCTGCATGAAGAGTGCGGTGTCTTTGGAATGTATGATTTTGACGGAGGCGATGTAGCGTCAACGATTTATTATGGCCTCTTTGCATTGCAGCACAGAGGACAGGAGAGTTGTGGTATTGCAGTCAGCGAGACAAACGGACCGAAGGGAAAAGTAACTTCCTACAAAGGAATGGGACTTGTCAATGAAGTGTTCACACAGGAAAATTTAGAGCCGATGAAGGGTGATATCGGTGTAGGGCATGTGCGCTATTCCACAGCTGGAGCATCTACAAGAGAAAATGCACAGCCGCTTGTATTAAACTATGTAAAAGGAACGCTTGCGCTTGCACATAATGGAAACCTGATCAACGCAAAGGAATTGCGTAAGGATCTTGAATATACCGGCGCGATTTTCCAGACAACGATCGACTCAGAGGTGATCGCATATCACATTGCGAGAGAACGTTTAAAGTCAAAGACAGTTGAGGAAGCTGTTGGACGGGCATGCCGGAAATTAAAGGGTGCATACTCTCTTGTTGTAATGAGCCCACGCAAGCTGATCGGTGCAAGGGATCCATTTGGCTTTAAACCACTTTGTATCGGAAAACGTGATAACGCGTATATCCTTGCGTCAGAAACATGTGCATTAGAAACAATTGGTGCTGAATTCGTCCGTGATGTACGTCCGGGAGAAGTTGTAACAATTACACCGGATAATGGAATCCAGTCCGACCTTTCTATGGCATTACCGAAAGAACAGGAAGCAAGATGTATTTTTGAATATATTTATTTTGCAAGACCGGACAGCCGTATTGATGACGTCAGTGTGTATGCATCCAGAATCAAAGCAGGACGTTTCCTTGCCATGGATTCACCGGTGGATGCGGACCTGGTTGTTGGAGTTCCGGAATCCGGAAATGCAGCAGCACTTGGTTATTCCTTACAGTCCGGTATTCCATATGGAACAGCCTTTGTAAAAAATGGTTATGTTGGAAGGACATTCATCAAACCAAAGCAGAGCAGCCGTGAATCAAGCGTTCGTGTGAAGCTGAATGTATTGAAGGAAGCTGTAAATGGAAAACGTATTATTATGATCGATGATTCCATTGTACGTGGAACGACTTCTGACCGTATTGTAAAGATGCTGCGTGATGCAGGAGCAACTGAAGTACACGTAAGGATCAGTTCACCACCATTTTTATGGCCATGTTATTTTGGAACCGATATTCCGGAGCGTGAACAGCTGATCGCTTATAACCGTACAATTGACGATATCCGTGACGTGATCGGTGCGGATACACTCGGTTATCTTGAGGTAGAACGTCTTCATGAGATGGTAGAGGGACTTCCAATCTGTAAAGGATGCTTTACAGGAAAATATCCGCTTGAACCACCAAAAGAAGATATTCGTGGAGATTTTGAACGATAATTATGGTATAATAGGATTGTTGCACGGAGTGCGTGCAGAGAACGATCAGGAAAAAGGAGAACAAGAATGAGTACAGACAGATATACAAGCCCACTGTCCGAACGATATGCAAGCAAGGAGATGCAGTATATTTTTTCACAGGATATGAAATTCAGAACCTGGAGAAAGTTATGGATTGCATTGGCTGAGACAGAAATGGAACTTGGTCTTAGCGAGAATGGAAAGCCTGTTATCGTACAGGAACAGATTGACGAATTAAAAGAGCATGCAGAGGATATCAACTATGATGTTGCAAGAGAACGTGAAAAATTAGTTCGCCATGATGTTATGAGCCATGTATATGCTTATGGACAGCAGTGTCCAAAAGCAGCAGGAATCATCCACCTTGGAGCAACTTCCTGCTATGTAGGTGATAATACAGATATTATTGTTATGAACGAGGCATTAAAGCTGGTTCATAAGAAATTAGTAAATGTTATTAATGAACTTGCAAAGTTTGCAGACAAATACAAAGATCTGCCAACACTTGCTTTCACACATTTCCAGCCGGCACAGCCGACAACTGTTGGAAAAAGAGCCACTCTTTGGACACAGGAATTTATTATGGATCTGGAAGATCTTGAATATGTGATGGGAAGCCTGAAGTTACTTGGTTCCAAAGGAACAACTGGAACACAGGCAAGCTTTTTGGAATTATTTAATGGTGATCAGGAAACAATCGATAAGATCGATCCGATGATCGCAGCTAAAATGGGATTCAAAGAATGCTATGCAGTTTCCGGTCAGACTTATTCCAGAAAGGTAGATACAAGAGTCGCAAATATTTTAGCAGGAATTGCAGCAAGTGCACATAAGATGTCAAACGATATCCGCTTATTACAGCACTTAAAAGAAGTTGAAGAACCATTTGAGAAAAATCAGATCGGATCTTCCGCTATGGCATACAAGAGAAATCCAATGCGTTCTGAACGTATTGCATCCCTTTCCCGTTATGTGATGATTGATGCTTTAAATCCGGCGATCACATCTGCAACACAGTGGTTTGAAAGAACACTCGACGACTCTGCAAATAAGAGATTAAGCATTCCGGAAGGATTCTTAGCAATTGATGGTATCTTAGATCTTTGCTTAAACGTTGTAGACGGACTGGTTGTATATGATAAGGTTATTACAAAACATATGATGGCAGAACTTCCATTTATGGCAACTGAGAATATTATGATGGATGCTGTAAAGAATGGCGGCAACCGTCAGGAGCTGCATGAGAAGATCCGTCAGCTTTCCATGGAAGCAGGAAAGCATGTCAAAGTAGAAGGAAAAGATAACAATCTGTTAGAGCTGATCGCTGCAGATCCATCCTTCAACCTTACATTAGAAGAACTGCAGGCTACGATGGAACCATCCAAATATGTTGGACGTGCTCCGATCCAGGTAGATAAATTCCTTGCAAATGTTGTAAATCCAATCCTTGAAGCAAATAAAGAGGATCTTGGAATGACAGCAGAGATCAATGTATAAAAAGTAAATGAACTCCATTGAGTGAAAAACCCGCCCTGTAATTTTCAGAATTCTGATTTGAAAATTACAGGGCGGTTTTTGTGTTATCATGATATAAAATTCGGGAATCAAAAGGTCTGCTCCATCATTTTTATTGGAAAATAGGATGAAAGAAATATTACAAGTTTCTCTTTGTGCAATGGAGATGAGACTCATGAATCGTGGAAGCCTTTGCTGAACACGATTCATGCTTTCAGAGGCTCATCGGAATGTTTTGCACAATGAAACTTGAAATATTTCTTTCGTCCTATTTACTATAAAAACAAAAATGCAGACCTTTTGATTCCCGAATTTACATAAGTATTTTATCATTCAACTGTATAATAATGTAAAAACAGTTCTGCTAAATCTCCTTTCAGGGCAACGCCTAGAGAAACGAGAGTTTCGTTTAATGCTTTCATGGTTGCGATCATATCTTCAAAATTCGCATTGGAGCCCATATGCCCAATACGGATCACTTTTCCGGAGAGATCATCGAAGGAACCGGCGAGCATGATCTGATGATCGTTACGCATTGTCTGTAAAATAGCATCACAGGATGTGCCTTCCGGGATGTCAAATACAGTCACCGTATCGGAAAATCCGCTTTCCAGATGAAGCTTTAAGCCGGCTTTGGCAAGGGTGCTGCGGGTGGCAGCAGCAATTTTCTTTGTACGTGCGATCAGATCCGTATCTGCCTCAATATTGTCGAAAGCAGCGCGAAGACCGTAAATATCACTGATCGGCATAGTATAAGGAAACCATTTTTTCTCATAATAGCCTTCAAAAACAAGAAGGTTTGCATAGAAGGAACGGATCGGAGTGGTTCGTTTATGCATTGCCTCTTTGACAGCATCGCTGATCGTGACAAAAGTGAGTCCAGGAGGTGCGGAAACAGCCTTCTGTGAGCCGCCGCATAAAAGGTCGATTTTGTAATCGTCGACGTGCATTTCATTTCCAAACATTCCGGAAACCGAGTCAACAACGGTCAATATGCCGTATTCTTTTAAAAGAGGGCAGATCTTATCAACAGGATTTAACATACCACTCGGTGTGTCACAGTGGACAACCGTTGCATATTTGTAGTCGTGATGTTCTTTCAGATAGTCTGCAAGGGCAGCCGGATCGATGGCATGGAAACGGTCTGCATGATAAAATTCAGGGATACCGCCGTACATGCTGACAAAATCAGCAAAGCCTTCGCCATAAACACCATTTTCAATCACAAGAACTTTATCGCCTGGTTCTGTGAGGGAAGCGCAGGCAGCTTCGAGTCCGAGAATGCCTTCCCCATCTAAAATAAGGGTTTCGTTTTTGGTGCCAAGCAGGGTACTGATCTTTTCACAGGTCTCTTTGTAAAAATCTACAAAATCTTCATCGAGATCCGGATTGGTGCAAACCAGGCTTCTTGCCATGCGCACATTTTCTTTTACCTGGGTAGGACCAGGTGTCATAACTTTATACATAAGCAACCTCCATGATAAACTGGCCTGCATGAAAAGATGCAGACCAGTCTAAGTGATATCTAAAACTATGATAGTTCGATTTTATAACATTTTATTTACGATTTTCTGAAGCTGGCCAACGATCAGAAGAACGATAACAGCTGCAACTCCGATCTGAACAAGGTTTCCAGGAATGGAAGTAACGGGTGCGATCCAGTTTCCGTAGATGAAACCTTCAGCAATATAATAACCGACTACTTTAATGATGCATGCAACACCGATTGCAAGTGTGTTCCATAAGAAACCATGATGTTTTTCTGTAATAGCACCAACGGCATATCCCATAAGACCTACAATGATCAGTGTGAAAGGTGCCCAGGCTGTCCAGCCGGAAAGCAGATCGAAAAGACCCATGCCGATACCACCGGCAATAGCACCGCTTTTTTTACCGAAAAGAATTGCACAGATAAAAAGAGGTACATTTCCGAGATGGATCAGACCGCCATTTGCCGTAATTGGAAGACGGATATTGATAAATGCGGTAAACACGTAGGTTAAAGCAATGAAAAGTGCCGTGATCGTGATGAAACGGATGTTTGATAATGAAGTTGTTTCTGCTGTAGTTGCTGTACTTGTTGTTTTCATAATAGTCTCCTTATTTTATATCACTTGTGCCTGCTTTCTGTTCAGACATAAGCGTTATGTATTATGTTGAATTATAATTGTCCCCGATACATACATTCATTGTAATTACATTGAAGATGTGCTTATCATATACAAAAACTGTCATGAATAAAAAATCCAGTTTGATAAAAATTGACCATGCCAGTTTGTAGCAACATAATATTTTTTTAGCAATAATATTGACAATATCATATTATACGACATATAATATTAAATATAAAATAACATGATTCGGGTGTAAAAAAGTCTACACCATAACATTTATTGGCAAATTGCACAAAAGAAATATGGAAAGTTTCTCTTTGTGCAATGGAGATAAGACTCTGACACCCGAATCATAACATTTGGAAATGAAAGAACCAAAGGAGAGTGAGGATATGGTATTTAATACAGGTGCAGCCCTGCTGGATGCGATCGTTCTTGCTGTTGTATCGAAGGAAGAAGAAGGAACTTATGGATATAAGATCACACAGGACGTGAGGAAGGCAATTGATGTATCAGAATCAACGTTATATCCGGTTTTGCGCCGATTGCAAAAGGACGGTTATTTATATGTATATGACAGGGAATGCGGAGGAAGGAACCGCAGGTATTATCAGATCACAGAGGACGGTGAGATAAAGCTTGCAGAATATCGCATGGAATGGAAGATTTATTCTTCGAAGATAACAGAGCTTTTTACAGGCGTTGAGACGGACTGAGAAGAGAATGAGATAGACCGGATCCCGGAAGATGTCGTAAAAACAACAGGAAACCAGGGATTCACAGACAGGAAAGGTGTGAGGATCAGAATGAAAAAAGAAGAATTTTTAAAAAAGCTGGAACTGCTTTTGCAGGATATATCAGAAGAAGAAAGAAAGGATGCACTTGCATTTTATAGAAGTTATTTTGAAGATGCAGGGGAAGGAAATGAGGAGAACATCCTGCGTGAACTTGTTTCGCCGGAAAAGGTGGCAGAGGACATCAAGAAGAATCTGAACGTCGGAGAAGCGGACAGTATGGAGTATACCGCAAAAGAAAGTTACGATGCAGAAACGCAGGCTGCCGGTGATACCGGAAGCTATGGAAACACATTTTACGGGAATACGGCCTATGGAAATACAGCCTATGGAAATACAACTTACACGGAAGGATCCGGTGAACATGGTTTTTACGGGAATACAGCTTATGGGCAGCAGGAACCGGTTAAACCTCAAAAGAAAAACAATTCGAAAAATACAGTCCTGTGGGTCGTTCTTGCAGTTGTGACAAGTCCGGCATGGCTGACCGCTTTGCTGGTACTTGCAGCGATCCTTGTTGCGATATTAGCATGTGTTTTTGGGCTGGCAGCTGCAGTTGTTGCCGTGATGGCCGCACTTCTGATCTGCGGTTTTATACTTTCCGGGGTCGGGATTGGCTATATGGTGACAAATGGTGTGGCGGTTGGAATGGGACTGTTTGGCGGAGGATTGCTTGTGCTGGCTGCCGGTGCCCTTGCGATCTGGCTTGTTGTGTGGTGCTTTGGCTGGTTTGTACCATGGGCAGTAAAAAAGCTGGTAAAGCTTTGTAAAAAACCATTTGAAAAAAGAAAGGAAGGTGCAGCAGCATGAAAAAATTTACAAAAATAATATTAATCATTACAGCAGTGCTTGCAGCACTTGGAATCATTCTGTGTGGAATCGCATCGGCGATGGGAGCAGGCTGGGCAACAATACATCGAAAAGCACTTGCCGGAGAATTTGATTTTGGCAACTGGCATTTTGGCAACGGAATCTATTATAACTCATCCGGAGAAAAGTACGACTGGGATGATGAAGACGACTGGGATGATGAAGACGACTGGGATGACGAAGATGACTGGAGTGATGACGGTGACGGACATGATGAGGATGACCTGGATGAAAATGATGCCGTAGAGCATTTTGGCTCCTGGATCCTTCATCTGTCATCCATAGACGTCGAACCGGATGGAACAGAAAATCAGACAGAAAATATACCGGCTGCGGAAGTAAAAACATTAGAATTGCAGTTAGATGTGGTAGAAGAACTTTCAATTGAAACATCAGAGCATGCAGATGATATCCAGATTGACATGCAGGACGGATTCCGGAATTATTTCAGCACCGAAAAACAGGAAAATAAGCTGAAAGTAAGTTATGACAGCGGACGGCATCATTATAAAAAAGGACCGACGATCACAGTGACACTGCCAACAGATTGCAGTGGAATGGACATTCATATTATGACAGGAGTCGGAGATGTGACACTTGCCCCGATGAAAATCAGAAATCTGAACGTATCGGTTGGAGTTGGTAATTTTGATATGGAGCAGGCTGTCATCGAAGAAAAATCAGATATTGAACTCGGACTTGGAGATGGCGACATAACAGGTGGAACATATCATACACTGCGTGTCAAAGACGGGCTTGGTGATATCAGCTTTGAAGGAACCGTTTTGAATAAACTGAAAATAGAAAGTGGAACCGGTGATATTTATGTGGAACTGCCGGAAAAAGAAGAAAGGTATGAGTATGATCTGTCTACCGGAATGGGAGATA
Source organism: uncultured Roseburia sp. (assembly GCA_934358955.1). Classification (GTDB taxonomy): domain Bacteria; phylum Bacillota; class Clostridia; order Lachnospirales; family Lachnospiraceae; genus Roseburia. Next base: position 10,627 of record CAKRLC010000006.1, read on the forward strand.
TTACTTTAAATGGAATCAGCAGAGGAGCTTTTGATGCAGAATATGAAACAGAGGGAAATCAGCTGATTGAAATTGACCTTACATCCGGAATGGGTGACGTTGTAGTAGATACAAAGAAATAAGATAGGCTTAGTAAGAAAAGTCTGCCATTAAAGTATATAGTAATAGATTATACAAAAAATATTATAAGTTTCATTGTGCAAAAGAGAAACTTATAATATTTTTTTTGTGTAATCTATTGATAAAGGTTGTGGAGCAGACTTTCTGATATGCAGTATCCTTTTATAAAAAACAGAAGATGCAGGGAGTATCTTCTGTTTTTTTTGTGGAAGTCTGGAATTGAATGTAATATAATAAGAATGCTGTGATATCGCAGCAGACAGAATATAGGGAAGACGGAGGAAACAAACGTGGGACTGTCAGAAATCATCGGGATCGTGATTATTATTTTACTTTTGATCGTGATCATTTTACAGATACGGGCAGGAAAAAAATCAGATATCAGTGAGATTACAGCCCTGTTAAAGCATACAGCAAAAGAACAGAGGGACAGTGTACAAAGACAGATCGCAGACGGAACGATGGAACAATTCCAACGATTCGGAGTGATCCAGAACAGTATACAGGATACACTTGCGATGAACCGGAGGGAACTGAATCAGCAGCTTCATACATTTGGGGAGCAGGTGGATCACCGTTTATCTTCTATTCAGCGGAGCAATACGGAGAATATCGAAAAGATCAATGCTACACTTGAGAACAAAATGAACCATTTGCAGGAGAGCAATGAAAAAAGACTGGAGCAGATCCAGGGCGTTGTGGATGAAAAGCTGCAAAAAACGCTGGAAACCAGACTGGCAAGGTCTTTTGAACTGGTCAATAAGCAGCTGGAAAGTGTAGGACAGGGATTAGGGGAGATGAAAGCGCTTGCAGCAGATGCGAGGTCTCTGAAAAATGCCCTGACGAATGTAAAAGAACGTGGTACATACGGCGAGGTCCGGCTGGAAAAGCTGCTGTCCGATATTTTGGCACCGGGGCAGTATGATATGAATGTGGAGATCGCAGACGGAAAGCGTGTGGAATTTGTCGTAAAGCTTCCGGGAAACGGGGCTGCGCCATTATTGCTGCCGATTGACAGTAAGTTTCCGATTGAAGATTACAACCGGATCCTGGATGCAGAGGATAAGCAGGCGATCGACGAAGCCAGAAAAGCACTTGCGATCAAGATCCGGGCTTTTGCAAAGGATATCCATGACAAGTATATTATTCCGCCGAAGACCACGGATTTTGCACTGATGTTTCTGCCAACGGAAGGGTTGTATGCTGAGGTGATCCAGAATGTAACCTTGTTTGAGGAGCTTCGTGATAAATATAAGATCACGGTAGTGGGTGCAACGACATTATCTGCATTTTTATCTTCTTTACAGATGGGATTTAAGACACTTGCGATTGAGCAGCGTTCCCAGGAGGTGTGGGATACACTCCGTGCTGTAAAATCAGAATTTATCAAATTTGGAGATATGCTTGACAAGGCACAGAAACAGATCCAGACAGCAGATAAGACACTGACAGAGATCGTCGGCAGGCGGACGAGAGCAATCAACCGCACACTGCGCAGTGTGGAGGAGTCTCCGGAAAACAGCACAGAGTTACTGCTTCCCCCGGATGATGCAGGAGAGGATGAGTAACTGGAGCAGTCATATTAGAAATGGAAAAGGATGGAAAATGATATGGGGAAGAAAGCAAGAATCACAATATATATAGTATCCTTACTGATTTTAGCAGGTATGGTGGGGCTGATCGTGGCAACGCATGGCGAAAGAGAAACAAATAACGAAAAGCCGGTTTCCGGGATAATGAGTGAGCCGGCAGAATCAACAGAAGAGCCTGTCGGCGGGATGGAAACGATACCGGAAACCGGAGAAGGTCTGACAGAAGAAAATGAGCAGAATACATCAGGTGCAGGCGGAAGTGTGACCGCGGAAAATACGCAGACGATGCCGGAAACAGGGAAAGATACGACATTGATCTTTACAGGTGATGTGTTATTTGCAAATTCATTTAAGAATAACTATGATGCGGGCGGTATTGAAAAGGTGGTAGCACCGGAGCTGCTGAAAAAGCTGCAGGATGCGGATATTCTGATGATCAACAATGAATTCCCCTTCAGTAACCGGGGAACGCAGATGGCAGATAAGCAGTTTACATTCCGCTGTGATCCAAAATATGTGAAAGCTTTGCAGGAAATGGGAGTGGATATTGTTTCCCTTGCAAATAACCATACGTTAGATTATGGAAGGGAAGCTTTTTCCGATACATTTGAGGTGCTTGACGGGGCAGGTATTTTATATGCGGGAGCAGGAAATACACCAGAACGTGCCTATGAGCTTCAGGTCATTGAGAAAAACGGGAAAAAATTCGGCTTTCTTGCAGCATCCAGAGTGATACCGGTATCCGACTGGAAGGTAGAGGAGCGAGCACCGGGCATGCTGACAGCTTATGATGATACAAAGTTGGTTGAACTGGTGAAAGCGGCACAGTCAGAATGTGATTTTCTTTCTGTTTACCTGCACTGGGGTGTGGAGTATGATGCATATCCACAGGCTTACCAGACGAAAATCGCAAAAGACTGCTTTGATGCCGGTGCCAATCTGGTGCTTGGTGCGCATACGCATTGCCTGCAGGGAATTTCCTATATAGATGGGAAACCGGTTTTTTACAGTCTGGGTAATTTTATTTTTGGACAGAGTATCGAGAAGACGATGGCAGTTGAGCTGACAGTGGCGGCAGATGGCACTGCCTCATATAAGTTGATCCCGGTAGCAGCAGCCGGCGGAACAACAGATGAGATGCATGAAACGAAAGCATCAGAGCTGTTTTCCTATGTACAGCAGATTTCTGAGGGAGTTTCGATCGGGACAGACGGAAGTGTGTCAGAGAAAGGAAATGAATGAGTCTGCGAATGGTTACTGGAACGAGGTATGAGCAAACAGTAGCATGGATAATGAAATAATTAAAAATTAAGAAAAAAAGAGGTTTATCTTTCATACAAAACAGATTATAATTTCTATGATATCTGAATCATTATAAAAAATAAAAAAACAGGAGAATTACAATGAGTAATTACATGGAAGTTTACAAAGAATGGTGCACAGACCCATATTTTTCTGAGGAGACAAGAGCAGAATTAACAGCGATCAAGGACAATGAAGCTGAGATTGAGGACCGCTTTTACCGTCAGCTTGAGTTTGGTACCGGAGGACTCCGCGGCGTGATCGGAGCAGGAACAAACCGCATGAATATATATACCGTAAGACAGGCAACACAAGGACTTGCCAATTATATTATCTCACAGAACGGACAGGAGAAAGGTGTTGCGATCGCACATGACTCCAGAATCATGTCACCGGAATTTGCAGAAGAAGCAGCGCTTTGCCTGAATGCAAATGGAATAAAAGCATATGTATTTGACAGCCTTCGCCCAACACCGGAGCTTTCTTTTGCAGTGCGTGAACTTGGCTGTGTTTCAGGAATCGTTATTACAGCAAGCCATAACCCAAGAGAATACAACGGCTATAAAGTATACTGGGAGGATGGTGCACAGATCACACCACCTCATGACAAAAACATTCTTGCAGAAGTGGCAAAAGTAACATCCTTTGATCAGGTAAAGACCATGGCAAAAGAGGACGCTGTGAAAGCTGGACTGTTTATTACAATCGGAAAAGAAATTGATGACCGTTATATGGAAGAACTGAAAAAACAGTCGATCCATCCGGAAATCATCAAAGAAATGGCAAAAGATATTAAAATTGTATATACACCATTACATGGAACAGGAAATCTTCCTGTCCGCCGTGTATTAAAAGAACTGGGCTTTGAGAATGTTTATGTGGTAAAAGAGCAGGAGCTTCCAGACGGAAACTTCCCAACCGTTGCGTACCCGAACCCGGAATCACCGAAAGCATTTGAGCTTGCATTAAAGCTTGCAAAAGAAGTGGATGCTGATATTGTTCTTGCAACAGATCCAGATGCAGACCGTCTTGGCGTTTACTGCAAAGACACAAAAACAGGCGAATATGTGACCTTTACCGGAAATATGTCTGGAATGCTGATCGCAGAATATATTTTAAGAGAGAAAACGGCAACAGGAACAATGCCGGAAAATCCTGCACTTGTTGAGACAATCGTAACAACAGACATGGCAAAAGCTATGGCAGCTTCCTATGGGGTAGCACTGATCGAGGTATTAACCGGATTTAAATATATTGGCGAACAGATCAAATGGTTTGAGCAGAATCATTCCCATAATTATGTGTTTGGCCTGGAAGAAAGCTATGGCTGTCTTGCCGGAACGTATGCAAGGGATAAAGATGCCTGCGTAGCAGTTATGATGTTGTGCGAAGTTGCTTCCTGGTGCAAAAAACAGGGCAAGACGTTATGGGATGCCATGATCGATCTGTATGAGAAGTACGGCTACTACAGAGAAGGCCTTGAGACAATGACATTAAAAGGAATTGATGGAGCAGCCCAGATCCAGCAGATGATGAGCGATATGAGAAGCAATCCGCCAAAAACACTTGGAGGACTGGAAGTACTTGCAGTCCGCGATTACAAAGAAGATACAAGAAAAGATTTAAAGACAGGGGAAGTAACAAAAACAGGACTTCCAACATCAAATGTCTTATATTATGAGCTTTCTGACAATGCATGGTGCTGTGTGCGCCCATCCGGAACAGAGCCAAAGATCAAATTCTATTTTGGTGTAAAGGGAACATCCTTAGAAGATGCAGAAAGTAAGCTTGCAGCAGTAAAAAAAGATCTTGTAAAAGAATAGATTCCCAGTAAACAGGAGATGCCTGTGAATGGAAGTAGATTATTTTTACATAAATATGCTGTTAAGCATTAGAAGAGAGGCTGCCGAATTGGCAGCCTCTTGTGCTTGTATAGGAAATTTTTTATACTAATATTAGAAAAAAGGTAGATCTGTAATGTGATAAGGCAGGTAAATGGAGGAGAAAAAGAATGTTTGATGATAATTTTGTCTGGGGTGTTGCCAGCAGCGCTTATCAGGTAGAAGGAACGGAACCGGGAGATGGAAGAGGAAAGAACGTATGGGATACATTTACGGAGCAGGGACATATCTTTGAAAACCAGAATGCTTATACGACCTGCGATCAGATGCATCATTACAGAGAAGACTATGCCCTGATGAAAAATCTTGGGATCAGGGCTTATCGTTTTTCCTTAAACTGGGCAAGAATTCTTCCGGAAGGGACGGGAAGAGTGAATGAAAAAGCAATTGCGATGTATCGGGATATGATTCTTACAATGAAGAAAAACGGGATCACACCTTATATCACATTGTTCCACTGGGAATTTCCACAGGCATTGCAGGATCAGGGCGGCTGGTTAAATGAGCATGTTGTGGATTGGTTTGGGGAATATGCAAAGGTCGTGGCAGAAAACTTTTCTGATATCTGTGAGTATTTTATTACGATCAATGAGCCGCAATGCGTTGTTGGACTGGGACATTTAAGTGGTGTTCATGCACCAGGATTAAAATTATCTGTTCCGGAGACTTTTCAGATCGCCCATAATCTGTTAAAATCTCATGGACAGGCTGTAATTAATCTACGAAAGTATGCAAAGCAGCAGATTCAGATCGGTTTTGCCCCGACAGGCGGGGTGGCATATCCTTATACAGACAGCAAAGAGGATATTGATGCAGCGAAACAGGTTTATTTTGGATTTTATAATCCGATCGAGAACTGGGCATGGAATATTTCCTGGTTTTCAGATCCGGTTTTTCTGGGACATTATCCGGAGGAAGGTCTGGAAAAATTCAAAGACTATCTGCCAGAAATAACAGAGGCTGACATGCAATTAATCCATCAGCCGCTGGATTTTATGGGACAGAATATATATAATGGCTACTATGTGCGCGCAGGTGCAGACGGAGAGCCGGAGTTTGTGGACAGGGAGGCAGGTTTTCCAAAGACTGCCTGCGACTGGCCTGTGACACCGGAGGCATTTTATTATGGAATAAAGTTTTTGACAGAAAGATATCCGCTCCCTCTTTATATTACGGAAAACGGAATGTCCTGTCATGACAATATCAGTGCGGATGGCAGGGTACATGATCCGAATCGTATTACATTTTTAGATTCCTATATGAGTGCCATGCAGCGGGCATATGAGGAAGGCGCTAATATCCGTGGATATTTTTTATGGACATTTTTAGATAACTTTGAATGGGCTGAGGGATATAAGGAACGCTTTGGTATTATTTATGTAGATTTTAAAACGCAGAGAAGAATCGTAAAGGATTCTGCACTGTGGTATCAGAAAGTGATAGAGACAAATGGAGGCAATTTATCAATGAATCAGACAACAAAGGAGATTTTGTTTTTAGATCCGGTATGTACCCATAATATCTGGGGCGGAACACGTTTACGGGAAGAATTTCATTATTCCGCAGAAGGAAATGACATAGGAGAGTGCTGGGGAATTTCTGCACATCCAAACGGTGATGGCACATTGAAGAACTGTAGCTTTGCAGGAATGAAGCTGTCAGAGTTATGGGTAAAGCATCCGGAAGTATTTGGAAATCTGGATGGTGACCGTTTCCCGCACCTTATTAAGATCATTGACGCAAAGGATGATTTAAGCATTCAGGTACATCCGGACGATGATTACGCAAGAGTGCATGAGAATGGTTCTTTTGGGAAAATGGAATGCTGGTATATTTTAGATTGTGCAGAGGATGCGACAATCGTTATTGGTCATAATGCAAAGACAAAGGCCGAATTAAGCCAGATGATCCAGGAAGGAAGATGGAAGGAGCTGATCCGTGAGATCCCGATCAAAAAAGGCGATTTTCTTCAGATAGATCCGGGAACGGTGCATGCGATCAAGGGCGGTACCCTGCTATTAGAGACACAACAGAACAGTGATATTACTTACCGTGTGTATGACTATGACCGTCTTTCTAATGGCAAACCAAGAGAGCTTCATATCGAGAAGAGCATTGATGTGATCACAGTACCGGCCAGGTCCGTAGAAGACAGTGTGAAGTCTGCGGCAGATCTGCCGGTCAATACATTAAATGAGTTGTATGCATGCAAATATTACCATGTATACAAGATTGAGGTTTCAGGAAAAATGACCTTTGAGCAGAATGCACCGTTTATGAATATGACCGTCACAGAAGGGGATGGAATCATCAATGGACAGCCGGTGAAGAAAGGCGATCATTTTATTCTGCCAAATGGTTTTGGTACTGTTGAACTTCAGGGAGAAATGCAGATCATCGCATCAACGGTATAATAAAGTAAGAAAGAACAGAGCATGCAGATAACCTGGATACTCTGTTTTTTTGTGCAGGATTGTGATAAAATAAATATCAGCTTAGTGAATGAAGGCAGGAGGAAAATCAAATGAATATCAGGCAGATTGAATACTTTGTTGAAACAGTCAACTTAAAGAGCTTTACAAAAGCAGCAAATAAGCTGTTTGTGACGCAGTCTGCGCTGAGCAAGGCAATCCAGTCCACCGAAAATGAACTGAATACAACATTGATCGACCGGAACGCAAAAGACTTTCAGCTGACAAAGGATGGCTGTACTTTTTATAAATATGCTGTTGAAGTACTTGATTTTTTCAATGTAAAGACGAGCCAGTTATTAAAAGACTTAGAACAGAATCAGGAAGAGATAAGTATCGGTCTTACGCCGACTTCCGGGGCAATGTATTTTTTCTCCGCGCTATATAAGTTCAAAAGAGAATATCCGATGGGAAAATTGCAGATCGAAGAAGTCAGTACGAGTGAAGGCGTGCGGAGAGTCCTTGACGGAACACTTGATATGAGTGTGGTGATCGAACCGTTTGAAGATCCGCGGATAGAAAAAGAACCGGTAGTAGAATCAGAGGCAGTGCTGTTGGTATCGAACGAACATCCGCTTGCGGAGCGGTCCAGCGTTGCTTTTTCGGAGATTATCAATGAACCGATTCTTATGGTGGGGAAAGAATATCAGTATCATGATCTTGTAAAGAGGAAATTTCAGGAGACAGGTTGTGATCCGACCTTTGCTTTTGAAAGCAACCAGTGGGAATTCATATTTGAAATGGTGGCAAATAACCATGGAATTACGATCTTACCGAGACCGCTGGTAGAAAAATTTAAGAATGCCAGAGTAAAACAGATCCATTTGGTCAGTCCGGAATTCCGGTGGGGACTATCACTGATCCGGAGAAAAGACAGGCCAGTCACTCCACTGATGCAGAATTTCTGGGAGTTATGTAAGGATGATGCAATAAAATGGACAGAGGATAGGAGTGAACTCTGAAGGATCAATCATAGATTCAAATTGTCAGATTATAAAAAATATTGCAGGTTTCATTGTAAAAAAGAGAAACCTGCAATATTTTTTTGTGTAATAGGAAATTCCTTGGAATTATGTAATGAGATCTGGTGATAAAAGGTCTGCATGCGTTACAGGTCATGAAATTTTGTCATGACATTGATGAATATTGTCAATTTTACTAAAAAACAAGCGAATGTTACACTGAATTTAGTAAATAAATACATAACACATACGAAGGAGGAAAAAGAAATGAATGATATGTATTTACTGTGGACGTTCGTGATATCACTTGCAGTGATCATCGTGCTGATCCTGTCCAAGAAGCTGAACCCGTCACTTTGCCTGTTTATTGGCGCAATCGTAGCAGCAATTATCGGAAGAGTTGATTTTGGTTCGATTGCCGGTACTTTTAACAGCTCTTTTGGTAGTATTCTTGTCAGTACAGGTATTTTGATGGTATTCGCATTTACTTTCAGCCAGTACCTGAACGAGTCAGGCGGTGTAACGGAATTTGCAAAATTTATGGTGCGCATTGTAGGAAATAAATATGACCTGATTGCAATGGCGATCGTTGGATATATTCTTTCCATTCCGGTAGGCCTTTTAGCATCCTGTGCGATCGTAATCCCGATGTTCCGTCCAATGTCAAAGCTTACAGGAAGACCGGTTCCGGCATACCTGACAGCCTTTGTTGTACCATCACTGCTTACTGCCTGTGCAGTTGTTCCAACATCCGGACCGGTACTTTTTGCAGGATTACTTGGTATTGATATTGGCTGGTATATGATTTACGGTATTCTGATTACAATACCTGGCGCAATTGTAAGTACTATTTTTGCATACATCTTTTCCGGATATCTTAAGAAAAAAGGTCATGTGGATAACATTGATTCAGAGGCAATCGATCTTGCAGCAGATCCTTCCAAGCCATCAGCATTATTAGTACTTGCACTGATTTTAATTCCAATCGTTACTATTACAATTGGTTCTTTTGCACCATATTTTACAGCAGAAGGAAGTGCAGTCAGAGGCTTCCTCTCCTTCATCGGTAACACAGGAATTTCCATGTTCCTTATCACGATGATCTCAATGTGGACACTCCGGAAATATCTTCCAAGAGCATCAACAGCGATTTTTGCTGAAGGTATCAAAGAATCCGGTACTGTACTTGCAATGCTTGGTTTTGCAAATGTTTATGCCGGAATCCTTCAGGCTGCAGGCGTAGGTGACTATATTGTCGGCATGCTGTCAAATACAAGTATCAATCTTCTCTGGCTGGCGCTCATTCTTCTTGTAGCACTTCATGCAGGAACAGGAGCAGGAACTGTTGCAGGATCCACTGCAATCTCATTATTTATGTCAACATTTGTAGGCAATGGAGCTTCTTTAATGGCATTTGGTCTTATCTGTGGAATCGGACAGCTTGTACTTCTGATCCCGACGGATGTAACTTTCTGGTACATGAAAGATGCAGCAGGTCTTTCTGTTGGAGATACAGTAAAAGCAGTTTGTATTCCGTCAACAATTGCCGGATTAGTAAGCTTTATTATCATTCTTATCATGAATGCAATGGGAACACTTCCAATGTGGTTTTAATGAATAACAAAACAAAATCATATTTTTAGAACAGGAGTGAGAAAACAGATGAGCAAATATACAGATTTATATAATGAAAAAAAGAAAACAGCGGCAGAAGCGATTGAGCTGATACAGGATCGTGACTGGATTTTTACGGCACAGGCAGCAGCTGAGCCGGTAGGCATTTTAAAAGAATTGCAGCATTTAAAAGAGACCGGAGTAAAAGATGTTGTCTTAAATACCTGTCTTCCGATGGATTATCCGGCATTACATGATCCGGAAATGAAAGCAGTCATGTCACATCACAGCTGGTTTTTCAGCGGAGCTTTAAGAAAAGAAAGACCAAATAAATTAGTCAGTGCTGTTCCACAGTGTTCGACAACCATTTTGAAAAAAACACTCGACCGCGTCAGATACGAAGGAAGAAGACCGGTCGTTATGGCAACGGTATCTCCGATGGATGACTGCGGTTATATGACGCTTTCCATCAGTGCGATCTATGAGAGGGATCTGGTGAACGCAGGGGCATATGTGATCGTTGAAGTAAATAAAAATTACCCGAGAACATTTGGTGATACGTTAGTACATATTTCAGAAGTGGATGCGCTTGTCGAGAGTGACAGACCAATTCCAACAACAGTAGTGGTTCCGTATACTGAGGTGGATGAAAAAATAGGAAAAAATGTTGCATCTTTAGTAGAGGATGGATCTACGATCCAGCTTGGAATCGGAAATATTCCAAATGCGGTTGCAAATGAATTAAAGACGAAAAAGCATCTCGGTATCCATACAGAAATGTTTACGGAAACGATGGTTGATCTGATCGAATGTGGAGCGGTAGATAATTCACAGAAGGGGCTCTGCAATGGCTATTCGGTATGTTCCTTTACAATGGGTTCGCAGCGCTTATATGATTTTTTAGATGACAATCCAAGTGTATTATTCAAATCCAGTACATTTTCGAATGATCCTTATACGATCGGAAAAAATAATAAATTTGTTTCTATTAATACGACGCTGGAAATGGATCTTTCCGGACAGGCAGCTTCAGAGACAGTGGGTTATCATCAGTGGTCCGGAACAGGCGGACAGTCCGAGACAGTGCAGGGTGCACAGATGTCTCCAGGTGGTAAATCAATTCTTGCAATGCATTCTACTTATTATGCAAAAGATGAAAATGGGAATAAAGTACTGAAATCAAAAATCGTCCCATTCCTGCATGAGGGAGCAGCTGTTACGACTTCAAGAAATGATGTGGATTATGTGGTGACCGAATATGGTATCGCATGGCTGCGTGGACTGACAGTGGAAGAACGTGCAAAAGAACTGATCAAGATTGCGCATCCGGATTTCCGCGAAGAACTTGCAAAGGCGGTCGAAGAGTACGAACTCTGGTAAGAAAGAATGGGGGAAATACGATGAAACATCAGATAGGTGAAAAGGTTCAGGTCAGCAAGACGATTTCTGAGACAGATGTGTATTTGTTTGCAGGAATATCCGGAGATTTTAATCCTGTCCATGTGAATAAGATTGAGGCAGAGGACAGTATTTTCGGAAAACAGGTTGCACATGGTTTCCTGGTTGGAAGCCTGCTGTCGAATGCGATCGGAATGAGGCTTCCCGGACCTGGCACAATCTATATGGAGCAGGATATGAAGTTCAAGAAACCGGTGCATATCGGAGATACGGTAACGGCTTTGCTGGAAGTAGCAGAGATTTTAAATGAAGAAAAAAATATCTTAAAGCTTACCACACAGGTGATAAATCAGCATGGTACCCTGGTGATCGACGGTTATGCGGTTGTAAAAGCGCCGTAATAGGGTGAGAAGGTTCTGATGCCGGGACCAGATGGAAAACAGAAGGAGGTTTTTATGGGAGTTTTTGAAGAATATAAGCAAAAGCTTGTCACTGCAGATGAAGCTGTAAAAATAGTAAAATCCGGAGACTGGGTTGATTATGCATGGTGTACATCAACACCGGATGTCCTGGATGAAGCACTGTCAAAAAGGACAGATGAATTGAAAAATATCAATGTTCACGGCGGAGATCTGCTAAAACCTCTTTCTATTTTTGCCAGAGAGGATGCCGGAGAACATTATACCTGGAATTCCTGGCATATGACTGCGATCGAGCGGAAAATGATTCCGAAAGGCTATGCATTTTATGCGCCGATCCGGTACTCGGAATTACCGCGATATTACAGGGATGGGGCATGTAAGGTGAATGTTGCGATGATCCAGGTTGCACCGATGGATGCACATGGCTACTTTAACTTCGGACCGAATGCATCCCATCTCGGCGCAGTCTGTGAAGTGGCAGACCATGTTATTTTGGAAGTGAATAAAAATATGCCAAGATGCTTTGGCGGAACAGAAGTCGGCATCCATATTTCAAAAGTGACTTATGTAGTAGAAGGCAATCATCCTCCAATCGGAGAACTCGGACAGGCGTCAGAGCCGACTGAGGTGGATCAGACGGTTGCAGATTTAATTGTAAGAGAAATTCCGGATGGTGCATGCCTGCAGCTTGGAATCGGCGGAATGCCAAATGCAGTAGGTGCTGTCATTGCAAAATCAGATCTGAAAGATCTGGGGGTGCATACGGAAATGTATGTGGATTCTTTTGTTGATATGGCGAGAGCCGGAAAAATCACAGGCTCACGAAAAAATATTGACCGGTTCCGGCAGACCTATGGATTTGGTGCAGGAACTAAGAAAATCTACGATTATATGAATGAAAACCCGGAGCTTTTGTGCGCACCGGTCAGTTATACGAACGATATCCGGACAATCGCATCTCTGGATAATTTTGTATCGATCAATAACTGTATTGACATCGATCTGTTTGGGCAGATCAGTTCAGAATCATCGGGAGTACGGCATATCAGTGGTGCCGGCGGTCAGCTTGACTTTGTCCTTGGGGCGTATTTATCAAAGGGCGGAAAAAGTTTTATCTGTTGCTCCTCCACATTTACAGATAAAAACGGCAGATTACAGTCAAGGATCCTTCCGACCCTGAAGGAAGGCTCAATCGTAAGTGCGGTGCGCACGAATACGCAGTATGTAGTGACAGAGTATGGAATGATTAATTTGAAAGGATTGTCTACATGGGAAAGAGCAGAAGCTCTGATCGGCATCGCGCATCCGGATTTCAGGGATGAATTGATCAAAAAAGCGGACGAAATGCATATTTGGAGAAAATCAAATCGATGATTTCATGATCGCGAATTGCTTTCGTTGAAAGAAACTGCTATAATCTTCGTATATACGGAGAATGAACCGGACTATACGGAGGATAAGATATATGAATCGGGAAGAGAGAAGGCAGAAGAAGCAGAAAGAAAAGCAGAGTGCAATGGTAGTCGTGATTGTTTTTGTGCTGATTGTTGCAGTACTGATAACAGGAATGGCAGTGGCGATCCGTAAATTGATCGCATCGAGACCACCGAAGGAACAGACAGAGGTCGTGTCTACGGAGACAGGCAATCTGGAGCCGGGAAATACCGGAAATGTTACAGAGCAGACAGATCCGCTGTTAGAGCAGGCAAAACAGATGGCAGCGAATATGACGGTTGAACAGAAGGTCGCACAGCTGTTTGTGATCACACCGGATGCTTTGACAGGTGTGAGTGGGGCAACTGCAGCGGGGGATGCAACGAAGAACAGCTATATGCAGTATCCGGTTGGCGGATTGATTTATATGTCGGCCAATCTCAAGAGTACCGATCAGACAACACAGATGCTTTCTAATATGAAGAATTACAGCCAGGAGATCACAGGTCTTCCTATTTTTCTCGGAGTGAATGAAGAAGGTGGTGCAATTGCACCGGTCGCATCAAATGCAGCATTCGGAGCAGATAATGTCGGGAATATGTCGGACATTGGGGCAACTGGTGATTTACAGCAGGCATACAATGCCGGAAGCACGATCAGCTCTTATCTTAGCACACTTGGCTTTAATGTAGACTTTGCGCCGGTGGCAGACGTGCTGACTAATACGGAAAATACAGCGATCGGAAGCCGCTCTTTCGGATCAGACAGCCAGACTGTAGCAGATATGGTATGTGCAGAGCTTCAGGGACTGAATGAACACATGGTCACCGGAGTGGTAAAATATTTCCCTGGACAGGGCAGTGTCACAGGAAATACAAGTGATGGCAGTGTATCAACAGAACGATCCTTAGAAGAACTCATGTCGTGTGAGCTTGTGCCATTTTCACAGGCAATTCAAAACGGTGCTTATATGATAATGGTGGGACACATTGCGGCTCCGTCTGTGACAGGAGATAATACACCAAGTTCACTTTCTTCTGTTATGATCCAGGATGTTTTACGGGGACAGCTGGGATTCCAGGGAGTTGTGATCACGGATGCACTGAACAAAAAGGCAATCTCATCCGCATATGGTTCTGCAGATGCAGCAGTGAATGCGGTGAATGCCGGAGCAGATATGCTCTTAATGCCGGATAACTTCCAGGAAGCATATCAGGGCGTTTTAGATGCAGTGATAAACGGTACAATATCAGAAGACCGTCTGAACGAATCTGTTGCAAGAATTATAAAAGTAAAATTAACAATGTAATAAAAAGACAAAGACAAAAAAGAGTGTCGGCTTAGCCGACACTCTTTTTTAAATCCATTGTTTGCAATATCTTAATCTACAAAATAAAACGAATTCTATTTAAAAAGAAAAAGGTACATGAAACTACTGATTTAGATTGTAGTAACCATTATTTTACTACTGTTACGTTTGTTGCCTGTGGTCCTTTAGCACCTTCAACAACTTCGAATTCTACTGCTGCGCCTTCTTCTAAGGATTTGAATCCTTCCATGTTAAGACCGGAGTAGTGAACGAATACGTCATTTCCCTGTTCATCAGAAATGAAACCGTAACCTTTTTGGTTGTTGAACCATTTTACTGTACCTTTGTTCATTGAAAAGTACCTCCAAAAAATATTTCTATGATGCATTTTTGCACCATATCCAAAGAATAACATAACGGTTTTAAAAAGTAAAGGAGGAATCATGATATTTTTCATCACATAAATCCGTAAAAAAACGATATTTTTAGGTTTGTTTAAGGTTGCCCTGGTAAGATGGCTTCAATGAAAGGAGGCACGAATGGCAGATGCTGTCATTGCTGTTCTTCAAAATCAATCGCATGTTTTTTCAGAAAAAGCTTTAACAGGGCATCCCATTCATGTTCTAATGTCTTATCTGTAGAAAAGATACGGTAGGAGATACCGGTTATAAGAGTAAGAATTCCATTCTGGAAGCGGACGTTTAAAAAGACGGCAGAAATATCCTGCTCCGTGTAGGAGCTGCCGGTCTTAGAGAGCGTCCGTTTTAAATTTTCCGGTGAAAGCAAAAGGGAAAACTTAAAAGTAGACGGTGTTTTTTTCCCGCGGATGATCTGAAAACACTGATTGCGTAAAAGGCCATATGGAAGGAAGGTAAGACCGGAAAGCTGCTGTTCTTCCAGTTCTTCTTCTGTATAAAAATCAGACTGGAGCGTTCCGTTAATATGATAAATGGCATTGGTCTGGATCGTAGCTTCCTGAAGCAGGAAATGGTCGAATACATCCTGACATAAAAATTTATTCATGAAGTCTTTTACTTCGGTTATTTTTAATGCGATCATAAAAATCCTTTCCTATATATGTATCGGTATTATTGCGTGTGATTTTATTATGACAGAAATCAAAAAATGTTCAAGTAAAAAAGCGTTTATAAGTATAGCTTATTTATTATAGTAAATAAATTCATATAGCTAATAACGTGAATAATATTGTAAAAATAAAAATCCAATGCTAATATAGTGCTGTAATAATGAAAAAAATCTGACTTTGAAAAACAGATAACAGGAGGACTTATGAAAGCAATCTCATTAGCAAACGAACTTGCAGGCAATTCTTACCCGGGACGTGGTATCGTCATTGGAAGATCTGCAGATGGAAAGTATGCAGTAACAGCTTATTTTATTATGGGAAGAAGTGAAAACAGCAGAAACCGTGTTTTTGTGGAAGATGGTGAGGGAATCCGGACACAGGCATTTGACCCTTCCAAATTAAGCGATCCTAGTTTGATTATATATGCACCGGTGCGTGTCCTTGGAAATAAGACCATTGTAACAAACGGTGACCAGACGGATACAATTTATGAGCTGATGGACAAACAGCAGACATTTGAACAGGCATTAAGAACAAGAGAGTTCGAGCCGGATGCACCAAATTATACACCAAGAATTTCAGGTATTATGCATATTGAAAATAACAGTTATAACTATGCAATGTCTATTTTAAAGAGCAACAATGGCAATCCGGATGCATGTAACCGTTATACATTTGCATACGAGAATCCGGTTGCAGGAGAAGCACATTTTATCCATACTTATATGGGAGATGGCAATCCACTGCCAAGCTTTGAAGGAGAACCGAAGCTTGTAGCATTAGAAGGGGATATTGATACATTTACGAGTCTTGTATGGGAGAATCTCAATGAAGAAAATAAGGTTTCCTTATTTGTAAGATACATTGAGATCGAAACAGGAAAATACGAGACAAGAATTGTTAATAAGAATAAATAAAGACAATAGCAGGAAAAACAGCAATTCCATGGAATCTATGTATACATGAACAGGAACGGAGATTAAGATGAAAGAATTAGAATTAAAATACGGATGTAACCCAAATCAGAAGCCTTCCAGAATTTATATGGAAAACGGCGAGCTTCCAATTAAAGTGTTAAACGGCAAACCAGGCTATATTAACTTCCTGGATGCATTTAATGGATGGCAGTTAGTAAGTGAATTAAAGAAGGCAACCGGACTTCCGGCAGCTACTTCTTTTAAACATGTATCTCCGGCAGGAGCAGCAGTAGGACTTCCTTTATCAGAAGTAGAACGCAAGATTTACTGGGTAGATGATATGGATGTAGAGTTTACACCACTTGCAAATGCTTATATCCGTGCAAGAGGCGCAGACAGAATGTCTTCCTTTGGTGATTTTATTTCATTATCAGATGTTTGTGATAAGGAAACAGCACTTGTTATCAAAAGAGAAGTTTCTGACGGTGTGATCGCTCCTGGTTACACAGAGGAAGCTCTTGAGATTTTAAAAGCAAAGAAAAAAGGAAATTACAATGTGATCGAGATCGATCCAAACTATGTACCGGCTCCAATTGAACACAAAGAAGTATTCGGTATTACATTTGAGCAGGGAAGAAATGAGCTTGTGATCGACGAGCATTTCTTTGATAACATTGTAACAGAGAATAAGGAAATCCCGGATTCTGCAAAAATGGATCTTGCGATTTCCATGATCACATTAAAATACACACAGTCTAACTCTGTATGCTATGTCAAAGGCGGACAGGCAATCGGTATCGGAGCAGGACAGCAGTCCAGAATCCATTGTACAAGACTTGCCGGATCCAAAGCAGATAACTGGTGGTTACGTCAGTCTCCACAGGTACTTGGTCTTCAGTTCTTAGATAAGATCGGCCGTGCTGACAGAGACAATGCGATCGATCTTTACATTGGCGAAGATTACATGGATGTGCTTGCAGATGGCGCATGGGAGAATATTTTTAAAGTAAAACCGGAAGTGTTTACAAGTGAAGAAAAACGTGCATGGTTAGATAAAAACACAGATGTAGCACTTGGTTCTGATGCATTCTTCCCATTTGGAGATAATGTAGAACGCGCACATAAGAGTGGTGTAAAATACATTGCACAGCCGGGTGGATCCATCCGCGATGACCATGTTATCGATACCTGCAACAAATATGGTATTGCGATGGCATTTACAGGAATCCGCCTGTTCCATCACTAATTTTGAATCATTTATAACAGGACAGCAGTTGCCTGCATTGGGTGTACCAATGCAGGCAATTTTTTTGTGTAATAGGAAATTCCTTGGAATTCCCTATTACACAAAAAGGCACTAACGTGCCAATGATGCGCACTCGCGCGAAGATGTAGGTTATCGCAAGCGACCGCGCTCGGCGCTAGAATGTGCCAAGGCACATTTTATTGTCTTATAGAAAGAACCGAAAGCAGGCTTTTTATTTTGCAGGATTTATGGCATAATGAATTATAAAAAAGAATAGCAGGGGGAATCATATGAACGAAGTGTATGAAAAACTAAAAAAATGCTACGAAAGTGTCCGTGAAAAAACAGATTTTGTGCCGGAGATCGCATTGATCTTAGGATCTGGACTTGGTGATTATGCAGATAGCTTAGAGATAGAGCAATCCATTGAATATACAGAGATCGAAGGCTTTCCAGTGTCAACGGTAAAAGGCCATAAGGGAAGATTTGTTTTTGCTCATATCGATGGAAAACCGGTTGTGATCATGCAGGGACGCGTGCATTATTATGAAGGCTATCCGATGACGGATGTTGTGCTGCCGACCAGACTGATGGGATTACTTGGAGCGAAAAAACTCATACTGACCAATGCTGCCGGCGGTGTGAATTATGATTTTAAACCGGGTGATTTCATGATGATCACAGATCATATCACAACAGCGATCCCGAGTCCTTTGATCGGACCAAATCTTGATGAACTTGGAACCAGATTCCCGGATATGAGTGAGGTTTATAACTTAGAGCTTCAGGAAAAAATAAAAGCGGCTGCTAAAAAATTAAATATTCCATTAAAAGAAGGCGTTTATATGCAGTTTACAGGACCAAGCTATGAAACGCCGGCGGAGATCCGCATGTGCAGGACCTGGGGCGGCGATGCGGCAGGAATGAGCACTGCCTGCGAAGCAATGGCGGCAAACCATATGGGAATGAAGGTCTGCGGCATTTCCTGCATTACCAATCTTGCGGCTGGAATGTCAAAAGAAAAATTAAACCACAAAGAGGTACAGGAGACCGCTGACCGCGTATCAGTACAGTTTAAACAGCTTGTGACAGAGCTGATCCGCACAATGTAAGTACGATTCGGGTGTCAAAAGGTCTACATTTAAGTTTATGCTAGCAGATTGCACAAAAAAATATTGCAAGTTTCATTGTGCAGACATTCCGATAAGCCTCTGAA
The DNA here is from genome assembly GCA_934358955.1 of uncultured Roseburia sp. GTDB lineage: Bacteria > Bacillota > Clostridia > Lachnospirales > Lachnospiraceae > Roseburia. Next base: position 29,618 of record CAKRLC010000006.1, read on the forward strand.
AGCGTGAAGCGTGTTCAGCAGAGGCTTCCACGCTTCATGAGTCTTATCTACATTGCACAAAGAGAAACTTTCCATATTTCTTTTGTGCAATTTGCCAATAAAGGCTACGGAGTCGACCTTTTGACACCTGAATCTAAGTACTAAATAAAAGTACAGAAAAAACTACAGGAGAACCATCTCACGCGCGTATTCACTGCGTGGGGTGGTTCCTTTTTTCTGTGCAAGAACCTGTTCATAGACATCTGCCGCAAAAATATCTTTGGAAAGCAGCCACAATGCATCCTGTGAAAGCAGCCCGTCTGCGTTAGAAAGCTTGCTGATCAATGGAAGGGAGGTATGTCTTTTTATTTCGGAAAAAAGAGCAGAGGAAGTTTTCCGAAAACCGAGCGGACGGATATAAGGGACATATCCAAGCTGCTTTGCGCGAGCATAATCTTCTTTCTGGATATCAAGAAGCAGGTGGGTGAAAATGCGGCTGATCCGTGTATAGGTGATATCCCGGCTTTTATTCTGCTCACATGCTATGGAAAAAGACTGATAAGCTGCCAGGTTCTTTTTGATGCGGTTGGCAATATCCTGGTTGCAGTCAGCAAAAGCTGCAAGTTCATCTGACGGTGTTTTTAACAGCTCATAGCCTAAAAGCATGGAAAAGTCATCTGCTGTCATGATGGGTGATTCTTTCAAAAAGCTGCAAAAAACGGAATAAGCCTGTGGGGGAATGGCTGACTGCAGCAGGCAGCCATCATCCGGTAAAGTATAGCGGGAAGTGTTTTCCAGCAAATAGTTCCGGATCGCCGTCGCAGAAGCAAGAGAAGCTTCTATATCCGTATCATGATATCCGGCTCCTGCCCTTAGAAGAGGCACAGGTCTGATCGGGGAATCCAGCCGTTTCAAAGCTTTCATATATTCAATGGCAAGGATGTTATTTGGGGAAGATAATAAGGCGGTAATATCTTCTGCGCAAAAGTCCGGTGATTTTTTTGAAATCCCATTGAAATAATCTGTCATGGCATGGGTGCGTGCCAGGGGAAAGCTTTCGCCGTTTTTCAGATGAGAGGCGAGAAGAGCGCGGTATTCGTCCGGTTCTTCACAAAGCACAGATGCCAGCTGTGAAAGAAGTGGAAGATTGTCTGTTTCTACCCCGAAGCAAAGCTCGTCCACACATCCCATCCGGTGAAAAAGAGAGACACCTGCCATGGCAAAATATTCGGCAGAAGCAGTTGCCCAGAGGGCAGGAAGCTCTACCACAAGATCAGCCCCGGCTGACAGTGCCATACGTGTACGCGTGTATTTGCAGGCGATTGCAGGTGCACCGCGCTGCACAAAATCACCACTCATGGCGGCGATAATAAAAGTATCTTCTCCGCGTTGCTTGCGGATCTGCTCTATCTGATAGGCGTGCCCGTTGTGAAACGGATTGTATTCTGTGATAATGCCGGTAATTTTCATAATCTGTTCTCCTGAATTTTATAAAATCAGCATACCTATTTTTGCGCGGAAAATCAAGAAAAGATTCGTTAAAAAATTGACAAGATGTTTCGTATTTTATACACAAAAACAGGGCTAAAATGGCTTGTCCGGGTGAGGAGAAAGGCGTATACTAGAATTAATGCAGACTGTCAGAGAGCAGTCTGAAAAGAACCTGCCGGCTGGTTCCGGTAAATATCAAAAAGAGATAGATGAGGAGAAACAAAATGAACGTATTGGTTATTAACTGTGGAAGTTCATCACTGAAATATCAGTTGATCGATTCTGAAAGTGAAGCTGTATTAGCAAAAGGACTTTGCGAGAGAATCGGAATCGACGGAAGATTGGTATACCAGAAAACAGGTCTTGACAAAGAGATCACAGAGGCAGCTATGCCAACTCACAAACAGGCGATCCAGATGGTATTAGATGCGATCGTGAATCCAAAAACAGGTGCTTTAAAGAGCCTGAAAGAAGTAGATGCAGTTGGACATCGTACAGTGCATGGTGGTGAGAAGTTTGCATGCTCTGTAGTTTTGGATGATGAGGTCCTTGCACAGATCGAAGAATGCAACGAACTTGCACCTCTTCATAACCCGGCAAACTTAATCGGTATCCGTGCGTGCCAGGAATTAATGCCAGGTGTGCCGATGGTAGGTGTATTTGACACAGCATTCCATCAGACAATGCCGAAAAAAGCATACCTTTACGGTCTGCCATATGAATATTACGAAAAATACAAAGTAAGAAGATACGGTTTCCACGGAACAAGCCACAGCTTCGTATCCAAACGCCTGGTAGAGTACCTTGGAATGGATATCAATGATTCCAAAGTGATCGTTGCCCACCTTGGTAACGGTGCATCCATCAGTGCAGTTGTAAATGGCAAATGTGTTGATACATCCATGGGACTTACACCATTGGAAGGACTTGTAATGGGAACACGTTCCGGAGATATCGATCCGGCGATCATGGAATATATTGCAAAGAAAGAAGATCTTGACATTGAAGGCGTTATGAATGTCTTAAATAAAAAGTCCGGTGTACAGGGTCTGTCCGGTGTATCCTCTGACTTCCGTGATTTAGAGGAAGGACATGAAGCAGGAAATGAGCGTTGTACAGATGCAATCGAAGTATTCTGCTACCGTGTAGCAAAATACATTGGATCTTATGTGGCAGCTATGAATGGTGTGGATGCGATCGCATTTACAGCAGGTATCGGTGAAAATGCAGGAATCGTACGTGAAAGAGTTATGTCTTATCTTGGATATCTTGGAGTTACAGTTGATAAAGAGGTAAATGATTCTATCCGTGGAAAAGAAGCAGTGATCTCTACACCAGATTCCAAAGTAAAAGTATGTGTTATCCCAACAAATGAAGAACTTGCAATCGCAAGAGAGACAGTTGCACTTGTAAAATAATTTCCATAGAATTGACGATTTTTACCTGTCAAGGAAAAAAACTTGACAATAAATCAAAAAAACAGTTGACAAAAGAAATGCACCTATGTATAATCAGTTAGGTGTGAAAACCTCGCGTTAGGAGTTTGGGCTTAAGCGAGTTTAGGGAGAATGCCATGATTTTAGATATTTCAGATGTCATATCTTGTGAGAATAAGGAAATTACCAAAGAAGTTCAGATCGAGTTTGATTCTTTTGTATCGAGATTAGGCGAGTTCCCGATCATCGAAAAGGCACCGATTGAGTTGCGGATCGCAAACCGTGATGGCAGCAAGCTGTTGATTACCGGAACTGTTGATTTCGCAGCATCGATACCGTGTAGCCGTTGTCTGGAAGAAGTTCCGACAAGAATCCATTTTGATATCGAGAAGGAATTCCGTTTGGAAAATTCCGCGATTCACGATGAAGAGATGGAGGAGATAGACTACCTGATTGGATTTGATCTGGATATAGATAGACTTATCTATGGAGAGATTTTGGTAAACTGGCCAATGAAAGTTCTGTGCAAGGAGGATTGCAAAGGAATTTGCAAAGTGTGCGGAATGAACCTGAATAAGGGCGACTGCAATTGCCAGAAAACAGAACTGGATCCAAGAATGGCAGCAATCCAAGATGTCTTTAACAAATTTAAGGAGGTGTAACGAAATGTCAATTTGTCCAAAGAACAAATCTTCCAAAGGAAGAAGAGATAAAAGAAGAGCAAACTGGAAGATGACTGCTCCTGCATTAGTAAAATGCAGCAAATGTGGTGAATTAATGATGCCTCATAGAGTATGTAAGAACTGTGGCTCTTACAATAAAAAAGAGATTATTCCTCAGGATTAATTCATGAGACACCATGATCAGGGGTTTGACTGTAAAAGTCGGACCCCTGATTTTTTCTTAATAAGATTCGGGTGTCAAAAGGTCTGTATCTTAGTTTAGAATGGCAACTTGCACAAAAAAATATTGCAAGTTTCATTGTGCAAAACATTCCGATAAGCCTCTGAAAGCGTGAAGCGTGTTCAGCAGAGGCTTCCACGCTCCATGAGTCTTATCTTCATTGCACAAAGAGAAACTTTCCATATTTCTTTTGTGCAATTTGCCAATAAAGGTTATGGAGCAGACTTTTTGACACCCGAATCTTAATAAAAAAAGAAGAGAGAAGGAGAATGGTATGGGAGAATTATTTAATCTGGATAATAAGTTTTTTCAGGGAATCAATAAAGTGGTCGACTGCATTTGCTTAAGCTTTTTGTGGGCGATTTTGTGCATACCGGTGATCACAGCGGGCGCATCCACGACAGCATTATATTATACTGTAAATAAAGTGATCCGGAATAACCGCGGATATATCTGGCACGAGTTCTGGCATGCGTTCCGAAGCAACTTTAAGCAGGCAACGATCATTCAGTTGATCCTGATCGTTTTGTATGGCGTGATGGGGATTGACTGCTATGTCATGTATCAGTTTGCAAAGGCAGGAGCAGCTTATGGAGGACTCTATATTGTTTTTGGAGTATTTATGATTTTTGTGACGATGTGGGTACTCTACCTGTTTCCATACATGGCAAGATTTGAAAATACAACAAAGCATATCATGAAAAATGCAGCACTGATCGCATTGGGAAATATAGGAAAAACATTTTTACTGTTCGTTCTCTTTGCTGCGGCAGTACTGGCTGCTTATATATTCCTGCCGGCAGTTGTGATCCTTCCTGCAATTTATATGCTGCTTGCAAGCTTCCTTCTGGAAAAGATTTTCCAAAAATATATGAGCCCAGAAGACCTTGAGGCAGAGAGGGAACGGAATCAGGAATATTTTAACTGATGAGAAAAGTTACAGTTTAAAAGATGGATTTAGACTGTAACTTTTTTGTCGGAACAACATGAGAATATATATTGATTTATAGAAAGAGATATAGTATATTTTCATATAGATGCAGGGAATGACTGCTTTTGAGAAAACAGCTGGACCTGCAAAAATGGAGAAAGGTATGCAGCAGGATATGACAGTAGTAGCACTGGATGCAATGGGCGGTGACAATGCACCGGCAGAATTAGTGAAAGGTGCCGTAGATGCGGTGAATGGAAGATCAGATATCAAGGTTTTACTGATTGGACAGCAGGACGTAGTGAATAAGGAACTTGCACAGTATACTTATCCGAAGGAGCAGATTGAAGTAGTTCATGCAGAAGAAGTGATCGAGACGGCAGAGCCACCGGTAAATGCGATCCGGAAGAAGAAACAGTCTTCTATCGTAGTCGGCATGAACATGGTGAAGCAGAAGGAAGCAGATGCATTTGTATCTGCCGGAAGTTCCGGTGCGGTCCTTGTGGGAGGACAGGTGATCGTAGGAAGGATCCGTGGTATTGAGAGACCACCTTTAGCACCACTTATCCCGACGGAAAAGGGAGTTTCTTTATTGATCGACTGCGGAGCCAATGTAGATGCGAGGGCATCTCATCTGGTACAGTTTGCAAGAATGGGCTCTATTTATATGGAGAATGTAGTCGGAATTAAGAATCCGAGAGTTGCCATTGTGAACATCGGTGCAGAAGAAGAGAAAGGAAATGCGCTCGTTAAGGAAACATTTCCTCTTTTAAAGGAATGCACGGATATTAACTTCGTAGGAAGTATTGAGGCAAGGGAGATCCCGCACGGTGAAGCAGATGTCATCGTATGTGAGGCATTTGTCGGAAACGTGATCTTAAAATTATACGAAGGTCTTGCAGGCACACTGATCAGTACGATCAAGAAAGGCATGATGAGTACTGTAAGAAGTAAGATTGGCGCAGCACTTGCATTGCCTGCTTTAAAATCAACATTAAAAGCATTTGATGCCACACAGTATGGTGGAGCACCGCTGCTCGGACTGAATGGTCTTGTAGTGAAGACGCATGGAAGCGCAAAGGCAATTGAGGTTACGAACTCAATTTATCAGTGCGTTACCTTTAAAGAGCAGGACATCAACGGAAAGATTAAGAAAAATATTTTAAATTCTACAGAAAAGGAAGGAATGTAATTATGGAATTTGAAAAACTGAAAAAAATTATTGCGGAAGTATTAAATGTGGATGAGGAGGAAATTACAGCAGACACTACTTTTGTAGATGATCTTGGTGCAGATTCCTTGGATATTTTTCAGATTATTATGGGCTTAGAGGAAGAATTTGATATTGAAATTCCGAATGAAGAAGCTGAGAAGATCGTAACAGTCGGAGATGCAGTAGAGCAGATTAAGAATGCATTAAACGCATAGAATAAAAGGGCATACAGGCTGTCGCAGCGGATCGATTCTGGGTGCGACAGCCTCTTTACGTTACAGTGATAATAAGAAAACAGAGGTTTTTTCTTTTTTTATAGCAGATTTTTTTGAAATCCGGTTTCAGTGTATGCAGGAAAAGGTATAAGGGAAGAAAAGTCCTCTACAGCAGAGAGGAAAAAAGAATGGCAAAGTTAAAAGAATTACAGGAAAAAGCAGGATATCAATTTCAAAAGGAGGGACTGCTTCGACAGGCATTGACACACAGCTCATTTGCCCATGAAAAATACCTGAAAAAACATTCTGACAATGAACGTCTGGAGTTTTTGGGCGATGCGGTTTTAGAGATCGTTTCCAGTGAGTTCCTTTATAAGGCATATCCTGACAAATCAGAGGGAGACCTGACAAAGCTTCGTGCAAGTCTTGTATGTGAGCCTACACTTGCACTGTGCACAAGAGAGCTTGAGTTGGGAAAATACCTGTTCCTTGGAAAGGGCGAGGATTTAACAGGCGGAAGAAAAAGAAATTCCATCCTTTCCGATGCGCTTGAAGCAGTGATCGGGGCAATTTATCTGGATGGTGGATTTGAACCGGCGAAAACATTTATTCATCGCTTTATTCTGACAGACATTGAACATAAAAAGCTGTTTTATGATTGTAAGACAAGCTTACAGGAAGTGGTCCAGGGACATTATGAGGAAGAACTGAATTATTATCTTGTTTCAGAAGAAGGACCGGATCATGATAAAAAGTTTTCTGTTGAGGCACGGATCGGTGAACGCGTGATCGGAACAGGAGTTGGTCACACGAAGAAGGCAGCAGAGCAGGAAGCAGCATACCAGGCATTACTGCTTTTAAAACAATAGTCCACGGAACGGAGTTATGGAATGTATCTGAAAAGTATTGAAGTGCAGGGCTTCAAATCGTTTGCAAATAAAATCGTATTTGAATTTCATAATGGAATCACCGGGATCGTAGGACCGAATGGAAGCGGAAAAAGTAACGTTGCAGATGCGGTGCGCTGGGTATTGGGAGAACAAAGTGCCAAGCAGCTGCGTGGTGCGAGCATGCAGGATGTTATTTTTGCAGGAACGGAGAACCGGAAGCCGTTAAGCTACGCCTATGTTGCGATCACGATGGATAATTCTGATCATCAGCTGGCGATTGATTATGAAGAAGTGACAGTTTCAAGACGTGTATACCGGTCTGGTGAGAGCGAATACCTGATCAATGGCAGCCCGTGCCGATTGAAGGATGTAACCGAGCTGTTTTACGATACTGGTATAGGAAAAGAAGGCTATTCGATCATTGGACAGGGTCAGATCGAGAAAATCCTAAGTGGCAAGCCGGAAGAACGCCGGGAACTGTTTGACGAAGCAGCTGGAATCGTAAAGTATAAGAAACGAAAAGCTGCCGCACAGAAAAAGCTGGAAAACGAACGGGAAAATCTTGTCCGCGTCAATGATATTCTGGCAGAGCTGGAACGTCAGGTCGGACCTTTGGAGCGTCAGGCAGAAAAGGCAAGGATCTACCTGAAAAAGAAAGAAGAACTGAAGACTCTGGATGCCAATATGTTTCTGCTGGAGATGGAGCACATCGAAGAGCAGCAGAAAGAAGTACAGGAAAAATATCAGATCGCAGACAGACAGTATCAGGAAGCGAAGCACAGCTATGAGCAGATCAAGGCAGAATATGAGAAATTAGAGCAGGATATTGCTTCAGAAGAAGAACAGATCCAGATGATCCGTGAGAATATGAATGAAGCAGTATTGAATAAAAGCCGCCTGGAAGGTCAGATCGAGCTTTTGAAAGAGCAGATCCATTCTGCAAAGCAGTCCGATGAGCATATGCAGAGCCGTCTGGAAATGATCGGACGTGAAAAACAGGAGCGTGCTGCTTCAAGATCGGATTATGAAAAAGAAAGAGAACAGTTAGACAAGCAGCTGTCTGAGATTGCCGGACAGAAGGCTGAAGCTGAAAAAAAACTTTCCGAAATGCAGGAAGCGATCCGGATGGCAAATGAGCAGATGGAGCAGGGAAAACAGGAGATCATTGACATCCTCAATCAGAAGGCATCTGTAAAGGCGAGACAACAGCGGTTCGATGCGATGGAGGAGCAGATCAATATCCGGAAGGCACAGCTGACGAAACGCCTGTTGGAAAGAAGAACCAGGGAAGCTGATCTGGATGCAGTATGGCAGGAACATAAGCAGAAGCTGGATGAAGTAAATAAAAAGATTGCAGACTATCGGAAGACTGGGCAGGAGCTTGAATTAAAGAGCCGGGAGTGGAAGAAAAAATCCACAGAAACAAGCCAGGAGCTGGAAGAGCTCATGACGAGGTATCACAAAGAGCAATCGAGACTGGAATCCCTGAAAAATATTGCAGAACGCTATGATGGATACGGAAACAGTATCCGGAAGGTGATGGAGCAAAAATCAGACCATAAAGGACTGATCGGTGTTGTTTCAGACCTGATCCAGGTAGACAAAAAATATGAGATAGCGATCGAGACTGCCCTTGGCGGTAATATCCAGAATATCGTGACAGAGGATGAGAAGACAGCGAAGGAGATGATCGCTTTCTTAAAGAAAAACCGGTTTGGACGTGCAACATTTCTGCCATTGACAAGTGTGGATGGAACGGGGAATTTTAAAAACAAAGATGCATTAGAGGAGCCTGGGGTACTCGGTCTTGCCAATCAACTCGTAAAGACAGAACCAAAATATGAGGGAATCACGGCATATCTGCTCGGCAGGGTGATCGTGACAGAGCAGATCGATGATGCGATACGGCTTGCCGGAAAATACCGCTATACACTGCACATTGTAACACTGGAAGGTGAGTATTTAAGTCCGGGTGGTTCTATGACCGGTGGTGCGTTCCGCAACAGCAGTAACCTTCTTGCAAGAAAGAGGGAAATCGAAGAACTGGAAGCATCTGTTCTTACAGCAAAACACCAGATCGAAGAGAAGAAAAAGCGGTTAGAAGAGATTAAGATCGCGCAGAGCCTGCTTTTTGATGACATTGAGGAAAATCGCACGGCGATGCAGGAACAGTTTATTTTGCAGAACACAGCGCAGATGAATGTGGATCGTATCAGCCAGCAGAAGAACGAAAGCGAAAATGTGTATGCCAATCTGAAAACAGAAAATACGCAGATCGAGACACAGCTTTCGGAAATTGCACAGAATAAAGCAAAGATTGAGGAAGAGCTTTTACAGGCCAACGAGCGGGAACAGCAGATTGCGCAGGAAAATGAGAAGCATCAGGAATTACTTGATGCTGCAAGAAAAGACGAGGAAAATGTATCAGGCATTACGTCCGAACTGTCTCTTACCTATGCAGGCATCCGGCAGAAAAGTGAATTTGTGCTGGAAAATATCAGCCGTATCGATCATGAGATAAAACGCTATGAACAGGAGCAGGAACAGGTGCTTTTAGAGGCAGGCGAGGCAAAAGGTGATGCGGAAAAGAAAGCGCAGGAGATTGAAGCAATCCAGGCGACGCTGACATCTTACGGCGTGAAGAAGGAAGAACAGGAAGAGGCGCTTAAGGTACATACAGAGCAAAAAGAACAGTTATCCGCCTCCTATAAAGGGTATTTCCAGAAACAGGAGGAGACCTCAAAGACAATTACCGATCTGGATAAGGAAATTTTCCGATTAAACAGCCAGAGAGAAAAGTTAGAAGAAGCTGCAGAAAATCAGACCAGTTATATGTGGGATGAATATGAGATGACATTACATGCAGCGTTGGAATGGAAGCAGGAGGATGCATCCCTTCCGGAATTGAAGAAAAAGGTTTCGGAGACAAAGGACGAGATCCGCAGGCTTGGAGATGTCAATGTCAATGCGATCGAGGATTACAAAGAAGTATCAGAGCGTTATACTTTCTTAAAAGGACAGCATGATGATCTGATCGAAGCGGAAAAAACGCTTGTAGGCATTATTGAGGAACTGGATACCGGAATGCGCAGACAGTTCATGGAAAAATTTGCACAGATCCAGCAGGAGTTTGATAAAGTATTCAAAGAACTGTTCGGTGGAGGAAAGGGAACCTTAGAGCTGGTTGAAGGAGAGGATATCTTAGAATGCGGTATCCGCATTATTGCACAGCCGCCTGGAAAGAAGCTTCAGAATATGATGCAGATGTCAGGTGGAGAAAAATCTCTGACAGCTATTTCACTGTTGTTCGCGATCCAGAATCTGAAGCCGTCGCCATTCTGTCTTTTAGATGAGATCGAGGCGGCACTGGATGATTCAAACGTTGGCAGATTTGCAAAATATCTTCATAAGCTGACAAAAAATACACAGTTTATCGTGATCACGCACCGTCGTGGAACGATGGCAGCGGCAGACCGTTTATATGGAATTACAATGCAGGAGAAGGGTATTTCTACTCTTGTCTCGGTCAACCTGATAGACGAGGAACTGGATAAATAGATCCCTGGCTGAGTTTGAGGGGAAAAACAAAAAGGAATGAGGAAAAGAAATGAGCGAAGAAAAGAAAGGCTTCTGGAGCCGGCTGGTTTCCGGACTGAGCAAAACAAGAGATAATATTGTTTCAGGAATTGATTCTGTATTTAATGGATTTTCCAATATCGATGATGATTTTTATGAGGAGATTGAAGAAATCCTGATCATGGGAGATATTGGAGTCAATGCCACAGAGTCGATCATCGAAAACCTGAAAAAGAAAGTAAAAGAAAAGCACATCAAGGAGCCTGCTGAATGTAAAGAGCTTCTGATCAACAGTATCAAGGAACAGATGGATGTCGGAGAAACAGCTTATCGGTTTGAAAATGAAAAATCTGTTGTCCTTGTGATCGGTGTCAATGGGGTTGGCAAGACCACTTCTGTTGGAAAGCTTGCCGGCAAATTGAAGGATCAGGGAAAGAAGGTTGTATTGGCAGCCGCAGATACGTTCCGTGCAGCAGCAGGAACCCAGCTGCAGGAATGGGCAAACCGTGCCGGCGTTGAGATGATCGGCGGACAGGAAGGAGCTGATCCGGGTGCGATCGTCTATGATGCAGTAGCAGCTGCAAAGGCGAGAAATGCGGATGTTCTTTTATGTGATACAGCCGGAAGACTGCACAATAAAAAGAACCTCATGGAAGAATTAAGAAAAATCAACCGGATCCTGGAAAAAGAATATCCGGATGCGTTCCGTGAAACATTAGTTGTACTGGATGCAACGACCGGACAGAATGCCCTGGCACAGGCAAGAGAGTTTGCAGATGTGGCAGATATCACGGGAATTATCCTGACAAAAATGGACGGTACGGCAAAAGGCGGTATCGCAGTTGCAATTCATTCAGAACTTGGTATCCCGGTAAAATATATCGGAGTAGGAGAGACGATCGAGGATCTGCAGAAATTCGATTCCAACCAGTTCGTAAATGCACTGTTTGATATAAAAAATGAAGACTAAAAGTGGAACTTTGCCATTATTTCCAAATCCCGGAAACAGGACAAAGCGGATACCTACGAAGGAGGACATATGTTAACATTAGACAAATTTGAAGAGGCTTCTGAAAAAGTAAAAGAAGTGACAACGGAGACAAAGCTTGTATACAGTGATTATTTCAGCCAGCAGACTGGAAACAAGGTTTACCTGAAACCGGAAAATATGCAGTTTACCGGCGCTTATAAAGTAAGAGGAGCCTATTATAAGATCAGCACATTGACCGACGAAGAACGACAGAAGGGTCTGATCACAGCATCTGCAGGAAATCATGCGCAGGGTGTTGCCTATGCAGCAAAGTGCTATGGCTGTAAGGCAGTGATCGTTATGCCGACCACAACACCGCTGATTAAAGTAAACAGAACCAAGAGCTATGGTGCTGAGGTTGTGCTTTATGGGGATGTTTATGATGAGGCATGCCAGAAAGCATATGAGTTAGCAGAAAAAGAAGGATATACATTTATCCATCCATTTGACGATCTTGCAGTTGCAACCGGACAGGGAACGATCGCCATGGAGATTTTCAAAGAGCTTCCTTTAGTGGAATACATTCTTGTACCGATCGGTGGAGGCGGACTTGCCACAGGTGTTTCCACACTTGCAAAGCTGCTGAACCCAAAAATTAAGGTGATCGGTGTAGAACCGGCAGGAGCAAATTGTATGCAGGCTTCTTTTGCAGCAGGACAGGTAACAACCCTTCCGACTGTCAACACGATCGCAGACGGTACTGCTGTAAAAACACCGGGAAGCAAGATTTTCCCATATATCCAGGAAAATCTGGATGACATCATTACAGTAGAGGATGATGAGCTTGTAACAGCGTTCCTTGATATGGTAGAAAACCATAAAATGATCGTTGAAAATTCAGGGCTTCTGACCGTAGCAGCTTTAAAACATCTGGATGTAACGGACAAACGTATTGTATCTATTTTAAGTGGTGGAAATATGGATGTGATCACAATGTCATCTGTTGTTCAGCAGGGACTTATTCTGAGAGACCGTATTTTCACAGTATCTGTATTACTTCCGGATAAACCGGGTGAGCTTTGCAAAGTTTCCGGTACGATCGCACAGGCACAGGGTAATGTCATCAAGCTTGAGCATAATCAGTTTGTTACAACAAACAGAAGTGCAGCAGTAGAGCTTCGTATCACACTGGAATGTTTCGGTACAGAGCATAAGAAAGAGATTATGAAAGCACTTGAAAAAGAAGGCTATAAACCAAAGGTCGTACGAACCAGCTTATAATACTTATAAGAATTAATAGATTGAAACCCTGCGGATAATCGTATATGATGGTAGTGGGTTTGTCACATTTTTAGTGAAAGGGGTAATATTTATGAAAAAAATAGAGGAGTATGTAAGAACTATTCCGGATTTTCCGGAACCGGGTATTATGTTTCGTGATGTAACGAGCGTATTACAGGATCCGGATGGATTAAAGCTTGCGATTGATTCTATGATCAAACTGTTAGACGGTGTTGATTTTGATATCATTGCAGGAGCAGAATCCAGAGGATTTATTTTCGGTATGCCAATCGCGTATGCACTTGGAAAAGCATTTATTCCGGTCCGCAAAAAAGGAAAGCTTCCGTTGGAAACTGTTTCAGCAGAATATGACCTGGAATATGGAAAAGCCGAGATTGAGATCCACAAGGATGCCATTAAACCTGGACAGAAGGTTGTTTTAGTCGATGACCTGATCGCAACAGGTGGAACAATGGAAGCAAGCTGCAAGTTAGTAGAGCAGCTTGGCGGAGAAGTTGTAAAAATTCTTTTCTTAATGGAGTTGGCAGGTTTAAAGGGACGTGAGAAGCTGGCAAACTATGACGTCGCTTCTGTTATCACATACGAAGGAAAGTAAAATAAATAAAATCTAAAAATTAATAATAAGAAATTTTGCAGCCATGATCGAAAAGATTATGACTGCAAAACTATGTAAACGGAGATTAGTAATGTTAGAAAAAATGTTTAAGTTACAAGAAAATAACACAACTGCGAAGACAGAAGTGCTGGCAGGAATTACCACATTTATGACAATGGCGTATATTCTTGCTGTAAACCCATCTATGCTTGCAGCATCAGGAATGGATAAGACAGCAGTCTTAATGGCTACCTGTATTGCATCCTTTATCGGTACACTGGCAATGGCACTTCTTGCAAACTATCCGTTTGCACTTGCACCGGGTATGGGATTAAATGCATATTTTGCGTATACCGTTTGTGGGGCAATGGGATATGATTGGAAAATTGCACTGATGGCAGTTTTTGTAGAAGGTCTGATCTTTATCGTACTTTCTCTCACAAATGTGCGTGAGGCAATCTTTAATGCGATTCCTACAACTTTGAAAAAAGGTGTCAGTGTTGGTATTGGTTTCTTTATCGCATTCTTAGGCTTACAGGATGGACATATTGTTGTAAATAATGACTCAACACTTGTTTCACTTGTTAATTTTACAGGAGATTTCCATACACTTGGAATCAGTGCGATCCTTGCTCTTATCGGTCTCTTTATTATTGCTATCTTATACATTAAAGGTGTAAAAGGTGCGATCCTGATCGGTATTGCTGTAACATGGATTTTAGGAATGGCTGCCCAGGCAATGGGATTATATGTTCCGGATGCAGAAGCAGGATTTTATTCTCTTTATCCGGTATGGGGACTGACGGATTTCTCATCACTTGGATTAACATTTGGACAGTGCTTTAAAGCAGATTTTTCTACGATCAGAGTATTTGATTTTGCCGTGATCATCTTATCATTCTTATTTGTTGATATGTTTGATACATTGGGAACCCTGATCGGTGTTGCAAACAAAGCTGAGATGTTAGATGAAAATGATAAGCTTCCAAGAATCAAACAGGCTTTACTTGCTGACGCGATCGCAACAAGTGCAGGTGCTGTACTTGGAACTTCTACAACAACAACCTTCGTAGAGAGTTCTTCCGGTGTGGCTGAAGGCGCAAGAACAGGTCTTGCTTCTGTTGTAACAGGTTTCTTATTCCTGCTTGCAATTTTCTTCTCACCGATTTTCTGTGCAATCCCTGGATTCGCAACAGCTCCGGCACTGATCTTTGTTGGATTCTTAATGGTAACAACAGTGATCTCTATCGATTTCTCTGATATGACAGAGGCTGTTCCTGCATATTTATGTATGCTTGCAATGCCGCTTATGTACAGTATTTCAGAAGGTATCGCAATCGGTGTTATTTCTTACGTGCTTATCAACGTGATCTGCGGTAAAGCAAAGAAGATCACACCACTTATGTACGTACTTGCAGTTTTATTCATTTGCAAATATATTTTCTTATAAGATAAAAAGTCCGTTCAAAAAGTAGATCAGACAGGAACGAATAAAACGAGGATGTGACATCTTCTTGCACAATGAAGTCATATCTTTGTTCTATTCGTTCCTGTTTTTTACTTCATAGGATTCGGGTGCCAAAAGGTCTACCCTGTAACCATTATTGGCAAATTGCACAAAAGAAATATGGAAAGTTTCTCTTTGTGCAATGGAGATAAGACTCATGAATCGTGGAAGCCTCTGCTGAACACGATTCACGCTTTCAGAGGCTTATCGGAATGTTTTGCACAATGAAACTTGCAATATTTTTTTGTGCAATTTGTCATTCTAAACTAAGATGTAGACCTTTTGCACCCGAATCTTCATAGGAAATTACTCCGTAATGTTCCAAACTAAATAGCAGATTTTTCACAACCTTAATATAAACATATAACTGTCAAGGAAAAAATCTTTACTGTAAAGAAAAAATACTTGACACCTGAATTTATGTGTGTTATTCTAGCAAAGGTGCCGATGAGAACAGCGAATGTTCTTAAGAATCTGAAGACAGATGATAGAAAAAGAAGGCATGGTGTTGAAGAATGGAAGAAAAGATCGAACAGGCATATCTCTATGATTTCTATGGAGAATTGTTAAATGATCATCAGAGAAGAATCTACGAAGACTTTGTTTTCAATGACCTGTCTCTTGGTGAGATTGCAAATGAAGAGGGAATCAGCCGCCAGGGCGTACATGATCTGGTCAGGAGATGTACGAAGACACTGGAAGGATACGAAGAGAAGCTGCATTTGATCGCAAAGTTTCAGTCGGCAAAACAGAAGGTTGCGCAGATCGATGCACTTGCGAAGGAATTTCATTCAAACCACGACGAAGCGATTATACAGGAGATCGGGCAGATTTCCAATCAGATTTTAGAGGAGCTATAAGATGGCATTTGACAGCTTATCTGAAAAACTTCAAAATGTATTTAAGAACCTGCGAAGCAAGGGACGTCTGACAGAGGAAGACGTTAAGTCAGCTTTGAAGGAAGTCAAGATGGCTCTTTTGGAAGCAGATGTCAACTTCAAAGTCGTGAAGCAGTTTGTCAAAGACGTGCAGGAGCGTGCGATCGGACAGGATGTGATGAACGGACTGAATCCGGGACAGATGGTCATCAAGATCGTAAATGAAGAGATGGTCAGACTGATGGGCTCTGAGACGACCGAGATCGCGCTTCAGCCAGGAAAAGCACTTACCGTTATTATGATGGCAGGTCTTCAGGGTGCAGGTAAGACAACAACCGCAGCAAAGCTTGCAGGAAAGTTTAAGCTGAAAGGCAAGAAGGTTTTACTGGCAGCATGTGATGTGTACAGACCGGCAGCGATTGAACAGCTGCAGATCAACGGAGAGAAGCAGGGCGTGGAAGTTTTTTCCATGGGAGATAAGAACAAACCTGTGAACATTGCAAAAGCAGCAGTAGAACATGCATTGAAGAACAATGTAAATATCCTGATACTTGATACAGCCGGACGTCTTCATATTGATGAAGATATGATGGCAGAGTTGATGGAGATCAAAGAGAATGTAACCGTTCATCAGACCGTATTGGTTGTGGATGCCATGACCGGACAGGATGCAGTGAATGTAGCAAAGATGTTTGATGAAAAGGTTGGCATAGATGGTGTCATCTTAACGAAGCTTGATGGTGATACCAGAGGCGGTGCAGCACTTTCTATCCGTGCGGTCACCGGAAAGCCTATTCTGTATGCAGGTATGGGAGAGAAGCTTTCTGATCTGGAACAGTTTTACCCGGATCGTATGGCATCAAGAATCCTTGGAATGGGTGATGTACTGACTCTGATCGAGAAGGCACAGGCTGACATTGATGAAGAGCAGGCAAAGCGTATCGAACAGAAGATGCGCAAGAATGAATTTGACTTTGAGATGTATTTGGAATCGATGAGCCAGATGAAGAAGATGGGCGGATTATCCAGTATTCTTGGTATGATGCCAGGTCTTGGAATGGGAAAGGGCAAGATGCCTGAGATCGACCAGGAAGCGGCAGAGAAGAGCATGGCGCGGACAGAAGCGATCATTTATTCCATGACACCGGAAGAGAGAAGGAATCCTTCCCTGATGAATCCAAGCCGTAAGAACCGTATAGCAAGAGGTGCTGGTGTGGATATCGCGGAAGTAAACCGTCTTGTAAAACAGTTCGAGCAGATGCGAAAAATGATGAAGCAGATGCCGGGTATGATGAAAAAAGGTAAAAGAGGAATGTTCAAAGGGCTTCCTTTTTAATAAATTAACAGTAAATCACGTAGGAGGTGAAAAAGATGGCAGTAAAAATCAGATTAAGAAGAATGGGACAGAAAAAAGCTCCTTTCTATAGAATCATCGTTGCAGATTCCAGATCCCCAAGAGATGGTAGATGTATCGAAGAGATCGGAACTTATGATCCAACAAAAGATCCAAGCGAATATCATGTAGATGAAGAATTAGCAAAGAAATGGTTAGCTAACGGAGCTCAGCCAACAGAAACAGTTGCTAGAATTTTCAAAAACGCTGGAATCGAAAAATAGGATTAGTGAGGTGGTCTAATGAAAGAATTAGTTGAAGTAATTGCCAAATCACTAGTAGATTGTCCGGATGAAGTAGTCGTAACTGAGACTGAGAACGAAAAAGCCATTGTTGTGGAACTGCGCGTAGCACAGTCTGATATGGGTAAAGTGATCGGAAAACAGGGACGCATTGCAAAAGCGATCCGTGCAGTTGTGAAGGCAGCAGCCTCAAAAGAAGAAAAAAAAGTTATTGTAGAGATTATGCAGTAACATGATGGGCTATCCCGGGTTTCTGGGATAGCTTTTTACGTAATAGAAATACATAAGCGAGATGCTTTTTATATAGTAACAAATATAAGAAAGGAAATCACATGGAAGATTTATTACAGGTGGGTGTGATCACGACGACACACGGTGTCCGTGGTGAAGTGAAGGTTTTTCCAACAACCGATGATCCTGCAAGATTTAAAAAATTAAAAAATGTGGTATTAGATACAGGTCGAGAAAAAATAGATCTTGAGATTGCCGGAGTTAAATTTTTTAAAAATATGGTCATCCTGAAGTTTAAGGGAATTGACAATATCAATGATGTGGAAAAATATCGGAAAAAGAGTCTTTATGTTACGCGTGAAAATGCAGTAAAATTAAAGAAAAACGAATATTTTATCGCAGATCTGATTGGATTAAAGGTAGAATCAGAGGAAGGGGAAGATCTTGGAAGCTTAAGTGATGTACTTCAGACAGGAGCAAATGATGTCTATGTACTCAGCAAAGAAGGAACTTCCGATATTCTGCTTCCGGCAATTAAAGAGTGTGTGAAGGAAGTTGATATAGAAGGTGGAAAGATGATCGTACATCTTTTGCCGGGACTTCGTGAGGCAAATGAAAAGTAGATTTTATGGAAGTTTTTTATAAAAAATACTTTGAAAAGCAGACGATACTGCGAAGGAATGTGTAACAGAAATCACAGCAAGACAGGAGTTCATAAAACATGAATTTTCATATCTTAACGCTGTTCCCGGATATGGTGGAACAGGGGTTGAATACAAGTATTATCGGAAAAGCGGCAGAAAAAGGGCTGTTGTCCATTCATGCAGTGAATATCCGGGATTACACAGACAATAAACATGGCAAAGTAGATGATTACCCATATGGAGGCGGGGCTGGCATGCTGATGCAGGCGCAGCCGGTTTACGATGCGTTCAGATCTGTGGCAGACAGCATCGAAGCTGGAAAGGATACAGAAAAAAAACGTATCCGGACGATTTATGTAACGCCGCAGGGACCAACCTTTACGCAGACAATGGCAAAGGAACTGGCAAAGGAAGAGGATCTGATCTTCTTATGTGGACATTACGAAGGAATTGATGAGCGTGTATTAGAAGAGATCGTAACAGATTATGTTTCTATCGGGGATTATGTACTGACAGGCGGAGAGCTTCCTGCGATGGTGATGATCGATGCAATTTCTCGTATGGTACCGGGTGTTTTATCAAATGAAGTATCCGGAATAACAGAGTCTTTTGAAGGAAATCTGTTAGAGTATCCGCAATATAGCCGCCCGATGCAGTGGATGGATAGAAAAGTGCCGCAGGTTCTTTTGAGCGGAAACCAGAAAAAAATCAGGGAATGGCGGAAAGAGCAGGCAGAACAGCGGACGAAGGAGCGTCGTCCGGATCTGTATGAAGAATATCAGCGATTACAGGAATGTAAAAAACAGTTAGAAAAGCAAAAATTGCTTCATATGGATATGATAGAGTTGATCAACCGTGGACAGGCAGTGCTGATTTTTGCAGAGGGGGAAAATATCTGCCTGCAGGACAGAGTGAGTGGCATATATTTCCTGACAGCAAAGGATATACCAGGTGGAGAAAAAATCCTTACCTACATTCCGCAGAACCAGGAAGTGTTAGTTGCATTGCATCAGGAATTTATGCGTGACATCGTACAAGATTATCTGAAGGCTGGAGAGGGAATGACCTGCTGTCAGGCAGTTTATACGAAAAGAGAAAAGCTTCCGATCACCGGTCTTTACAGTATGGACGAGAACGCAGAAAATGGACTGCCTAAGATCGCAAGGCTGACAGAAGAAGCAATACAGGCAGTATGCTCTAATTATGCGAAGGGCGATGACATTGAATATATACGTGACCGGATCCAGAAGGGCTGCATGTTTGGTGCATTTGCAGATGGAGAACTGGCAGGATTCATCGGTATACATCAAGAAGGTGCAATTGGGATGTTAGAAGTCCTTCCACAATATCGTGGGCGTGGGATCGCAAAAGCACTGGAGACGTATGTGATCAATCTTTCTCTTGAGGCAGGACACATACCGTACGGCCAGGTAGTAAAAGAAAATGAAGCTTCTAAGAAGCTGCAGGAATGTCTGGGGCTGTATTTTTCCAAAACACTGGTATACTGGATTGGAAATATTTGAAAAAGCCTTGACTTTAAGATCAAAATGTGGTAATGTGAATGAGTTGTGAATAGAAGAGATGGTCCTCTGTTACGAATAGGCGTATTAAGAACATCCAAATAATAGGAGGTCACAAAATGAACGCAAGTGAAA
>CAKRLC010000007.1 GCA_934358955.1 uncultured Roseburia sp.
ATGCAAGAGTGAGCAGACTCCTTTTGCGCAGCAAAAACTTAAAATGAGTCTGCGAATCGTTACTGGAACGAGGTACGAGTGAACAGTAACGTAGAAAGAGTTACTGTTCGCTCAGCAGTAAAACAGAAGAAACATTTTAACAGCTGAATTTTAGTGGGGAAGTAGTTTAAAACAGGAGAAAGGCAGGCAGAAAGATGTATCAGATTCGGACAGATCTGGCGTTAGAGACACAGGAAAAAATGCAGGAAGAAAAGGTAGAAGTAAAAGGCGTGCGTTTTCTGGAACAGAAGGTTGGAAAAAACCTGGTGATCAGCACGGTAGGGATTGAAACGGAAAACGGGGCAAAAGCAATGGGAAAGCCGCGTGGAACGTATATAACGATCGAGGCAGCCGATATGGATGAAGAGGATGCAGATTACCACAGAGAGATATCAGAACAGCTTGCAAATGTGATGAAACAGCTCATCCACCTGAAAAAGGAAGAAGCATCGATTCTTGTAGTAGGACTTGGAAACCGTGCAGTGACACCGGATGCATTGGGTCCAAGAGTGGTGGACAATCTCCATATTACCCGCCATATAGTGAAGGAGTACGGGAAATATGCCTTTGGAGAAAAAAGTGTAAACCGGATCAGCAGCATTGTTCCTGGCGTGATGGCGCAGACAGGAATGGAGACTCTTGAAATTGTGCGAGGGGTGGTAAAGGAGACAGAACCGGATGTAGTGATTGTGATCGATGCATTGGCAGCAAGAAATACAAGACGTCTCAACAGAACGATCCAGGTGACGGATACAGGGATCAATCCGGGGAGCGGAGTCGGAAATCACAGGCACGGATTAAATAAAAAGAGCCTTGGAGTACCGGTGATCGCGATTGGGGTGCCGACGGTTGTGGATGCAGCCACGATCGTAAATGATACGATGCTGAACCTGATCGGGGCAATGAACCAGAGCCATGAGTTTAAGCGGCTTGGAAATTCTCTGGAAAGATTAGATGAGACAGAAAAGTACGAACTGATCCGGGAATTACTCTCGCCGCATTTGAATACGATGTTCGTGACACCAAAGGACATTGATGAATCAGTAAAACGCTTAAGCTATACCATTTCGGAGGGACTGAATATTGCATTTATAGATTAGAAAGACTGGCATAAAAGTACAGAAAAATTCATAAATTAAGATATGGGTATCAGGTATTGGAAAAAAAGAAAACGGATCCGAAAAGAAAAAAGATGGATGTTTCTTTTCCTGGTTTTAGTTTTGATGACGGTTTTTTTTGCACAACGGAAACAGCTTTTCCGGATTGGAAAAGAAGAATTGCTTGTGGCTGGTTGTGAAAAAATAACGGAATTTCTAACACCGGTTTTGGGTTGGAATTCAAATCTCGCTGCAAAAGGGCCTGTAACAGAAATGGAAATGAAGCTGTTCCCGGTTTTGCGTTATGCGGCAGAAGGCCGGCAATATGTAACAGACATAGAGAGTACATTGTCCTATGAGATGATTCTTGCAAGGGAGGCGCTTGATGAAAATTATGTGGATGAGGATGGACAGGTTGTGCTTGTAAATGATGTGCCGGAAGAAGCGGATGCCTCTTTTGGTCAGCCGGATGAAAACATTGGTCAGGAGGGAAACAATTCTTTGCAGGCATCAGGAGAAAATGCAGGGGAAGCAGATGCGCAGCAGGAGCCGGCGGCAGACTCTGCCAATCCGGAAGGAGAAGCCCGGCCTGCAGCCTCGGCTGTGATCGCATCGGGCAAAGCGGTAGAATATTCTTATGATAAATTGTGCGATTTCGACTATCTGATCCAGAATTTCTATCAGGTGGATAATACAACGACGATTAAAAGTGACCAGCTGAATATAGAGGCGTTAGGCGGAAAAAATATGAAGCTGTCACATGATGCAACGACACCACAGATTCTGATCTATCATACCCATTCACAGGAAGCATATGCAGATTCTGTTCCGGGAGATCCGTCTACTACAGTAGTTGGTGTTGGAGATTATCTGACGGAGCTGCTGACAAATCAGTATGGTTTTTCCGTGATCCATGACAGGGGACAATATGATACAGTGCGGGATAAGGCTTATTCTAAAGCGGCACCTGCATTAGAGCAGATCCTCGCACAAAATCCGCAGATCGAGGTGATCATTGACCTGCACAGGGATGGTGTGGGGGAAAATACAAGGCTTGTGACAAATATAAATGGAACAGACATGGCAAAGGTCATGTTCTTCAATGGCTTAAGCAGGACAACAGCGATGGGTGATATTTCCTACCTTTATAATCCGTATATTGCGGATAACCTGGCATTTTCATTTCAGATGCAGCTGGCTGCTTCAGAGTATTATCCGGGCTATACAAGGAAAATATACCTGAAAGGATATCGGTTCAATATGCATTACAGGCCAAAATCACTTCTGGTAGAGGTTGGTGCGCAGACGAATACGGTACAGGAAGCAATGAATGCAATGGTACCGCTTGCAGATGTGCTACATAAAGTACTTGCAGAATAAACTGCGACATGAACAACGGACAGGAGCAGATGAGGAAAGGATGATGTGGAAGAGAAGCATCTGATCTTTTGTGTAATAGGAAATTCCTTGGAATTCCCTATTACACAAAAAGGCACGCTTTCAGAGGCTTATCGGAATGTTTGCACAATGAAACTTGTAATATTTCTTTTGTGCAATCTGCTAGCATAAACTTAAATGCAGACCTTTTGACACCCGAATCATTATCAGAAAAAAAGCACCTTGCAGCAGATTTTTTGCGGTAAAGATCAGACAACGGAAGTAAAATACAAAAATATCAGAAGGACAGGTGATATTTTTCCATCCAGTAATTCAGCTGGATAAAATAAGCAAGCAGCTGCGGCCCTGCCATAAGCTGGCCAAACCAAGGTCTGCCATATTCCTTCGGAGCCTTCAGGAAAGTGCGAAGCTTTGTACGGTCAATGAAGGCGAGGACGGGTGCATTTGGATCTGAAAGGATGCGTTCCATTTCACGGACGAGCAGGGATTCATAAGCAGGGTGATATGTTTTTGGATAAGGACTCTTTTTCCGGTGGAGAAGCTCCGGTGGAAGGAGCGTACAGCAGGCGTCACGGAGAAGCGATTTTTCTATGCCGTTTCGGTATTTCATTTCCCATGGAACATTATAAACATATTCAATAATGCGGTGATCCGCAAAAGGAACACGGGCTTCAAGACCGGAGTACATGCTTGTGCGATCCATGCGGTCTAATAATGTCTGCATAAACCATTTGATATTCAGATAGGAAATATCATAGCGTTTTCGTTCCTCATCCGTTTCACCCGGAAGATGGGGTGACTTTGCGAGAGACGTCTGATACTGATCGTATGCATAAGTATCAAGATCCATTTCCCGGAGAAAATCGTTCTGAAGAAAAACAGTGCGCGCAGATAAATCTGATGACCATGGAAAACCGTCGCGGTTTAGAAACTCCGGCCGATAAAACCAAGGATAGCCACCGAAAATCTCATCTGCACATTCTCCGGTCAAAGCAACCTTATTTTGCTGACTGACCTTATAGCAAAAATATAAAAGGGAGGAATCCACATCTGCCATTCCAGGCAAATCCTTTGCATCCACCGCAGAAAAAAGCGCCGAAAAGAGTGTGTCACAGTCACATTCCAAAAAGGTATGGCGGGTTGGATAAGCAGTGAGCATTTTCTCTACATAAGGAAGATCCTGTTCCGGCTGAAACGCATTCGACTGGAAATAGCGGTCATTTTCTTTAAAATCAAAGGAGTAAGTGCTTAAAACCTCACCTTTTTCCTGCAGATACCGGAATGCAAGCGCAGTTACGATGCTGGAGTCAATGCCACCGGACAAAAAAGTACAGACAGGGACGTCAGAAACCATTTGGCGCCGGATGGAATCTGTGACAAGAAAAGAAACCTGTTCCACTGTTTTTGGATAATCATCCGTGTGCTCGGTGCGGGAAAGCTCCCAGTAAGTATGATCGGAAACACTGTTTTCATGGAAGACGAGAAAATGTCCGGGAAGCACCTCAGAAACATCTTTAAAAATCCCATTTCCGGGAGTCCTGGCAGGACCAAGGGAAAGAATTTCCCGAAAGCCGTCTTGGGTGACTGCCGGATGAAAGCCCGGAAAGTGAAAAAGGGCTTTGGGTTCGGAGGCGAACAAAAGCTGTTCGTTTTTCCAGGAGTAAAAGAGTGGTTTGACGCCGACGCGGTCACGGTACAAGAGCAGCTTATTGGCGGCTTCATCCCAGATGGCAAAGGCAAAAATGCCATTCAGCTTCTGCACAAAATCAGCGCCATATTGCATATAGGCATACAACAGCACTTCGGTATCCGATGTTGTCTGGAAAAAATAACCGCATGCGGTAAGATCCGATTTGAGCTCCTCCATATTATAAAGCTCCCCATTGTATGCGATCACATAATCACAGTCGGCGCGTGAACGCACGATCGGCTGGCTTCCTGTGATACAGTCACGGATGCTGAGTCTTGTGTGAGCAAGCCCAACATGCTTTGACAGATAAATTCCGGATTCATCATTTCCACGGTGTGACAGGACAGCATGCATGGTATGTAAGACATCAGACCAGTGTTCTTTACGCTCTGTATAATTTTCTTTTGCATTATAAAAACCGGCAATTCCACACATAAAAATAACCGTACCTTTCCTGACTTTTTTTCTGTATATTTTATGCGCCGGTGAATGAAAAAATGATAGAAAATTGTCCTGGACTTCATAATTGCTGTAAAGCATCATAGAAATAGAAAAAAGGATTTCTAAGTGGGACAAAACAACGAAAAGCTCGAAAACATGTTTAATCTGGCTTTGGATGCAACGGAGGGGGAACGGAGCAGATCGATCAGCCTGGATGTTGGTTATGACAGGACGGAGCGTGCCTGGGAGGTGATCGCAAAAATTTTTGGAACAGCAGAAGGACTCAGGCAGGATATCCGGCAGCAGTTCCGAAAGGAAGCAGAAAAAATAGAGATCACAGATTTGTCGAATCAGTATGTGATTATGACACTTCCGGAAACGTTGGTAAAAAAGATGGCAGAACTGGAGCGGATCGAATATATAGAAAAGCCAAAGAGACTGTTTTTTGCAACAGAAAATGGGCGGCGGAGCTCCTGTATCGAAGCAGTACAGCAGAATAAGGACAGGAACGGTCTGACGCTGACCGGACGGGGAGTGATCGTTGCAGTGATCGACTCTGGTATTGATTATGCACATCCGGATTTCAGGAAGGAAGATGGCACAACGAGGATCCTCCTGCTTTGGGATCAGGAGCTTGGCGAAGTGTTTGACAGTGAAACCATCAACCGGGCATTGGAAGAGCCGGATGGACCGCTGCGCGACCAGATCTGTCCGAGCAGGGATCTGTCCGGGCATGGCACGGTCGTGGCAGGGATTGCAGCAGGAAACGGGAGGGCATCTGAGGGGAGATACCGGGGTGTTGCCGTTGAAAGTGAACTGATCGTGGTGAAGCTTGGCGCACAGAAAGAGAATTCTTTCCCGAGGACGACAGAACTGATGCGGGCGGTGGATTTTTGTGTTATGGAAGCTGCAAGAAGAAAGCGGCCGGTTGTTTTAAATATCAGTTTCGGAAATAATTATGGTTCCCATTCCGGAACATCGCTTCTGGAAACATATCTTGATGATATGTCGGATTTCTGGAAAACAGAGATTGTAGTGGGAAGTGGAAATGAAGGAAATACGGCGATGCATACAGCAGGAATTTTAAAGCAGGGGAAGCAGGAAGAGGTTGAGATTGCAGTAAGCGATTATGAAAACGCCATGAATCTGCAGATCTGGAAAAATTATGTGGATGAAATACAGATCGCGGTAGTTCATCCGAACGGAAGGTCAACCGGCACGTTGCAGGAAAGGGCAGGGGCGCAGAGATTTACCGTTGGGAATACAGAGCTTTTGATTTATTATGGAGAGCCAAGTCCATACAACCGTTATCAGGAGATCTATATGGATTTCATCCCATCAGAGAATTATATTGACAGTGGGATCTGGAAAATCCGTATTCTTCCGCAGAAAATAGTGGACGGGAAATATAATATGTGGCTCCCATCCGGTGGAGTCTTAAATACAGCAACCGGATTTCTGCGTCCGGTAGAGGAAACAACATTGACGATCCCATCCACAGCATCAAAGGTGCTTACAGTAGGGGCATATGATGCAAGATATGAAAAAGCGGCAGCTTTTTCCGGAAGAGGTTACACGAGAGTGACAGACCAGATCAAACCGGATCTGGTTGCGCCAGGTGTGGAGATCACATCCTGTGCACCGGGCGGCGGTTATCAGACAAGGAGTGGAACCTCGATGGCAGCACCGTTTGTGAGCGGAAGCGCGGCACTTCTTATGCAGTGGGGAATCGTAGATGGCAACGATCCATATTTGTACGGAGAAAAAATAAAGGCATATCTGATCCGTGGGGCGAAGCAGCTGCCGGCAGGAGGTGAGTTTCCGAATCCTGTGTGGGGCTGGGGAGCGCTCTGCGTGGAGAGAAGCCTGCCGTCGAAAGACGTTTTATGAGAAGTTTTGTTGAGATAAAAAGAAGAGTTTGGTATAATAAGGATAAAGATTGGGTGAGGGCAAAAGCTACAAAAGAGACCCCGGGAGGAACAGGCATGTATTATTTCATCGTAAATGAACATTCCAGAAGCGGAAAAGGTGCTAAGATATGGAAGGAAGCAGAAGCACTGCTAAAGGAGAAGAAGATTCCATACAAAGCATACATAACAGAATATGGGGGACACGCATTTTCATTGGCACATGATATCTGTGAACTCCCGGAAGAAGACATTCGTCTGGTGGTGCTTGGAGGAGACGGAAGTGCGAATGAAGTGATCAATGGCATGACGCATTTTGAAAAGGTGCGTTTTGGTGTGATCCCGACCGGATCAGGAAATGATCTGGCAAGAGGACTTGGTATCAAGGGCACTCCGACAGAACAGTTACAGGCGATTTTAGACTGCAAAGAAGACTATGTCATGGATCTTGGTGAAGTAAGCTGGAATGGAGGAGAAAAACCACGCCTCTTTGCGATCAGTGCAGGAGCCGGACTGGATGCACTTGTATGCAAAAAGGCATTAAAATCTACCTTGAAGGATCTGCTCAATAAAGTCCATCTTGGCAAGCTGACTTATCTGCTATTGACGATCCAGTCGCTGTTTTCCATGCAGACAACAGACGGAGGAGCTGTTTTTGACGGAAGAGGGCAGAAGAATATGAAAAAGATCATTTTTTCTGCAGCAATGAATTTCCGGGCAGAAGGAGGCGGTGTTCCGATGGCACCGGCTGCGGATGCGACAGATGGCAGGCTTTCTGTATGCTGTGCCTATGGAATCCCAAAATGGCGCACTTTTTTGTGCCTGCCTTTCCTTGTGACAGCACATCATCTTTTTATTAAGGGATTTGAGGTGACAGACTGTTCGGAATATGATCTGAAGTTAAAGACGCCGATGGTATTGCATGCCGATGGTGAATATTGCGGAGATGTGACCGAGATGCATTTCAAATGCCTGCCGGCGAAGCTTCATGTTATGAAGTAACACACAGTGCATACATAATATACGTTTTCTTACGAAATAGTTACCAAAATACAATTTACAATCTCAGGAATAAAAAGAAATTCCCGACATAGGATGTTATAACCGGAATGCTGTCAATGTTATAACACTGTGGAGGGAATTTTTTTATGGATTATAAGAATGAAAATAAAGAATACCATCTGTACCGCGATATCAGGGACCGGACAAACGGAGAAATTTATCTTGGTGTAGTAGGGCCGGTACGGACAGGAAAATCGACATTTATACGGCGTTTTATGGAGATGATGGTATTGCCGTACATGGAGGATGCAGCAGAAAAAACGCGGGCGATGGACGAAATGCCACAGGCAGCAGCAGGAAGAACCGTGATGACAACGGAACCAAAGTTTATTCCGAAGGAGGCAGCTAAAATCCGTCTGCGTGGAGACGGAGAGGAAGCAAAGCAGTTAGAGATGAAGATCCGTCTCATCGATTGTGTCGGTTTTATGGCAGAGGGTGTTTCCGGATACATGGAAGGAACGGAAAAAAGAATGGTCAAAACACCCTGGTTTGACTATGAGATCCCGTTTACGGAGGCTGCCTCGATCGGAACGGAAAAAGTCATAAGAGATCATGCGACAATCGGAATTGTCGTGACAACAGATGGAAGCATCGGTGACTTAAGTCGTGAGAATTACATAGAAGCGGAAGAAAAAACAGTCCAGGAACTGAAAAATATTGGAAAACCATTTGTGATTTTATTAAATTCTGTCCGCCCCTATGCGGAAGAAACAGGGGTGATGGCAGCAGAGCTGCAGGAAAAATATAAGACGGTCGTTCTTCCGGTGAACTGCGAACAGCTCAGGCGGGAAGACATTATGAAGGTGCTAGAGGGCGCCCTTTGTGAGTTTCCGGTTGCAAAAATCGAATTTTTTATCCCGAAATGGACAGAAATGTTAGAGTCGGATCATCCTGTGAAAAAAGAGCTGATCGAATGTGCGGAAAAAATTCTGGAAAAGACAGACCGCATCCGTGACGCATACCGGCTGGAACTAAAACCGGGGAATTACATTTCTGCTGTTAAAATGGAAAAAATCGAGCTTTCTACCGGCTGCATCCGGATTGGCATGGAAACAAAGGAGAGCTGCTATTATGAAAATATGAGTGAGATGACCGGAATCCCGATTGCGAGTGAATATGAGCTGATCGCGATGGTCAAAGAGATGGCAGAGAGAAAAGATGCTTACGGAAAGGTGGCAGATGCGTTTGCAGCAGTGCAGATGAAGGGCTATGGTGTGGTCAATCCACAGCTTTCTGATATTCATATGGAAGAGCCCGTTCTCATCCGGCATGGAAATAAATTCGGTGTGAAAATGAAAGCGGTGTCACCATCGGTGCATATGATCCGGGCAAATATTGAGACAGAGATCGCACCGATCGTGGGAAGTGAAGAACAGGCAAATGACCTGATCGAATACATTAAAACAGCCCAGCAGAGCAAAGAGGGCGTGTGGGAAACTAATATTTTTGGGAAAACCATAGGAGAATTAATGGAGGACGGGATCCGGAATAAAATCTCAATGATGGACGATGAATGCCAGTTAAAGCTTCAGGATACGATGCAGAAAATCGTCAATGATAACAGCGGTGGAATGGTTTGCATTATTATATAGAAAGACGGACGACTTTCATGGTATAATCAAATTTAAAGAAACGGCTTCCAGAAGAACAAAAGATAAAAGGATACATTAGGCTTGGACAAAAAAGAGGAGGATTGCATAAGATGAAAGTGATATTTATACATCACAGCTGCTTTGTGGTAGAGGTGGACGAGAAGGTACTGATTTTTGACTGGTTTGCAGGAGACCGGGTCGATGGCTATACATTTCATGGACAGATCCCACAGTATGAGCCGGACACACCGGTCTATGTGTTTGCAAGCCATAAACACAGGGATCATTTTGATATGGATGTACTGAAGTGGAGTGACTACTATAAGAATATCCATTATATTTTTTCAAAAGACTGCAAAATGACGGAGCGTTTTCTTGTAAGACATGGTTTTTCGCCTGAGATTATGCAGAAGATCCTGTACGTGAGTCCTTGTGAAAAATATCAGGTGGATAATATTGAGATCGAGACACTCCGTTCAACCGATGCGGGTGTGGCATTTTATTTAAAAACAAACGGGGCAAGCTTTTACCATGCGGGAGATCTGAATGACTGGAAGCTTGACGGTGTCGGAGAGCTTGTAAACAGCAAAATGGAATTCGAATATAAAAATCAGATCCGGAAGCTGGCAAAGAAAGAGATCAATCTGGCCTTTGTTCCGATGGATCCAAGGCAGGGAGAATATCAGTTCCTTGGAATTGATTATTTTATGCGGCATACCGATGCAGAGTATGTGTTCCCGATGCACATGTGGCAGGATTATTCAGGCATTGACACTTATCTTAAGAAAGTAAGTAATCGTGCGATGGCAGAGCGAATCGTACGGATCAGCCATGAAAACCAGGAATTTGATATTCTTGAGGAGTAAAAAACAATGCAGTATAAAAAAGATGAGCTGCAGTATAAAAAATAGTACAGAATCCAGGCGGATACTTGACGCCCGATAAAAAAATGAGCTATAATAAATAAATTGTGAGCCGGCTTTCATTTTTGCAATGCATAAGTGTCAGCCATAGCGGAAAGGCAGGTAGAGAAAATGGCATTTTTGGCATCATTTTTACAGTATGCGATCATTATGGTGATTTTAGCAGCAATCGCTTTTGCGGGATTTTGCGCGGGCAAAAAGCTTCGAGCGAACAAAGATGCAAAGGCATCAGCGGAAGCAGATGCGACTGTGTCGGCAGAACATGATGGAAAATAGGTTGTAACAATGTTCGGTGGTTTCTGTTGGGGGAAACGGCGGATGATTACAATTTTATTAAATATTTTATAAAAGAAATGTACGGCAGAACCTGATCCGTACAAAAGATTTTGGAGGAACAGAGTCGTGAAGAAATTTTACGGTGAAAATGAATTACGAAGAATGTACCTTGATTTTTTTGAGAGCAAGGGACATCTTAAAATGAACAGCTTTTCATTGGTACCACACAATGACAACAGCTTATTACTGATCAACGCAGGTATGGCACCACTGAAGCCATACTTTACAGGACAGGAGATCCCACCTCGCAGAAGAGTGACAACCTGTCAGAAATGTATCCGTACCGGCGATATCGAGAACGTTGGTAAGACAGCAAGACACCTTACTTTCTTTGAGATGCTTGGTAACTTCTCTTTTGGAGATTATTTTAAACATGAAGCAATCGCATGGTCCTGGGAATTTTTAACAGAGGTTCTCGGATTAGAGAAGGACAGACTGTATCCATCTATCTACGGAGAAGATGACGAAGCATTTGATATCTGGACAAAGGAAGTCGGCGTTCCGGCTGATCGAATCACAAGATTTTACCGCGATCCGGAAACCGGAGAGTGCGATAACTTCTGGGAGCATGGTGCTGGTCCTTGCGGTCCATGTTCTGAGATTTATTATGACCGTGGAGAAAAATACGGCTGTGGCAAACCGGATTGTAAAGTAGGCTGCGACTGTGACCGTTTCATGGAAGTATGGAACAACGTATTTACACAGTTTGAAGGAGACGGAAAAGGTGGTTACACCGAACTTGCCCAGAAGAATATCGATACCGGTATGGGACTGGAGCGTCTTGCTGTTGTAATGCAGGATGTAGATTCCGTATTTGACATTGATACAATGAAAGCAATCCGTGACAGAGTAAGTGAACTGTCCGGTAAGACATATGAAGTGGATGCATTGGATGACGTTTCTATCCGTCTGATCACAGACCACATCCGTTCTTCAACATTTATGATCTCTGATGGTATTATGCCATCCAACGAAGGACGCGGCTATGTACTCCGCCGTATCATCCGTCGTGCTGCACGTCATGGAAGAATGCTCGGAATCAATGGCATTTTCATGGCAGAGCTTGCAAAGACCGTGATCAATGAGAGTAAAGACGGTTATCCTGAATTAGAAGAAAAGAAAGACTTTATCTTAAAGGTTCTTGCCCAGGAAGAAGAGAAGTTTGCAAAGACGATCGACCAGGGACTTGCAATCTTAGAAGATATGGAAAAAGAAATGATCGCATCCGGTTCCAAAGTATTATCCGGAGACAATGCGTTCAAGCTTTATGATACTTACGGCTTCCCAATGGATCTGACATCTGAGATCTTAGAGGAAAAAGGCTTCACAATTGATGAAGACGGCTTCAAAAAAGCAATGGAAGTTCAGCGTACAACTGCAAGAAAGAACCGCAAGACAACAAACTACATGGGAGCAGATGCAACGGTTTATGATGAGATCGATCCTTCTGTTACAACAGAGTTTGTCGGATACGATACATTAGAGACAGCTTCCAATGTTACAGTACTTACTTCTGAGACAGAGATCGTGGAAGCATTATCAGATGGTGAGATCGGAACGATCATCGTAGAAGAGACACCATTCTATGCTACGATGGGTGGACAGCAGGGAGACAAAGGTGTGATCTACACTGCTGATGGCACATTCAAAGTAGAAGATACGATCAAATTATTAGGTGGAAAAGTAGGACATGTCGGCAAGATGACAAGCGGCATGATCAAATCCGGTGATAAAGTTACTTTATCTGTAGATGCAGACCTTCGTGCAAAGATTTGCAAGAACCATTCTGCAACACATCTGTTACAGAAAGCGCTTCGTGAAGTATTAGGAACTCACGTAGAGCAGGCAGGTTCTTATCAGGATGCTGAGAGAACACGTTTTGACTTCAGCCATTTCCAGGCTATGACAGCTGAGGAGATCGCAAAGGTTGAAAAGATCGTCAACGAGAAGATCGCAGAAGATCTTGAAGTCCAGACGGATGTTATGACAGTAGAAGAAGCGAAAAAGACAGGTGCGATGGCACTGTTCGGTGAGAAATACGGCGAAAAGGTACGCGTTGTATCTATGGGTGATTTCTCAAAAGAATTCTGTGGTGGTACACATGTAAAACATACCGGCGAGATCACTGCATTCAAGATTATTTCCGAGAGTGGTGTTGCTGCAGGTGTACGCCGAATCGAAGCTTTAACAGGTGATAACGTATTTGCTTATTATAAGAATATCGAAGCAGAGTTAGAAAAAGCTGCAAAAGCAGCAAAGGCAACTCCGGCTACATTAGTAGAGAAGATCGAGCATATGATGGCTGAGATCAAGACATTAAATGCTGAAAATGAATCCTTAAAGAGCAAAGCAGCAAAAGAAGCGCTTGGTGATGTTATGGATCAGGTAGTCGAAGTCAAAGGAGTAAAACTTCTTGCAACAAGTGTTGCCGGCGTTGATATGAATGGATTAAGAGATCTTGGAGACCAGTTAAAAGGAAAATTAGGCGAAGGCGTGGTTGTACTTGCATCTGAGGCAGATGGCAAGGTAAATCTGGTGGCTATGGCAACAGAAGGTGCTATGGCAAGCGGTGCACATGCAGGAAACCTGATCAAAGCAATCGCAGGCAAAGTTGGCGGTGGCGGCGGCGGACGTCCAAATATGGCACAGGCCGGTGGTAAGAACCCTGCTGGAATCCCAGATGCGATCGCAGAAGCTAAGACAGCATTAGAAGGACAGATTAAATAAAAAGAACATTCAATCATCATTGGGTAAAAAAGTGAATTGTCTGAATTTTTGCAAATATAAGAAAAACTATTGACGTGAAAAAAATATGTGTTATAATAAATTACAGTGCAATGAAATTTACCCAAACAGTTGAATATGCACAATACGCAACTGGAGGGAGGTTAGGTGTGAGATAATGTCTAGTGTAATAGTAAAAGAAAACGAGACTTTAGATAGCGCTTTACGTAGATTTAAGAGAAACTGTGCTAAAGCAGGTATCCAGCAGGAGATTCGTAAAAGAGAACATTACGAAAAACCAAGCGTAAGACGTAAGAAAAAATCTGAAGCAGCAAGAAAAAGAAAATACAACTAATGTATGTAAAAGAAGCTATCGCGTATGCGATAGCTTCTTTTTTGCGCTATAGCATTCAGGTGTCTAAAGGCCTGCTCTATAACCTTTATTGGCAAATTGCACAATGAAACTTGTAGGATTTCTTTTGTACAATCTGCTAGCATAAACTTAAATGCAGACCTTTTCGTAAAAAAGTTTACAATAAGGAAACAAAAAAATTACAAACAATATGATAAAATGATTGACATAGAAAAGAGCATATGATAAAATTTTCAACGTATGAGAAAAAGTAATATTTTTTCATGCAAATGTATGACCACTTGCTTGGAACTTACTTAGAATTTAGAAGCAAGGCAGCCTAACGGACAGGCGGGTCAGTTGCCGGTGTGGGAAAAGCCCCACGTTATTGATTGAGTTAGAAGCTCAAATTTTATAAGTTGATTACTTTATAATCAGTGCGCGATGCACATCATCTTGTGAAACGGTCAATAAGAGTGACAGTATATTTGCAGTATATTTCTGAAAAAATATCAGATTCGCATACAGAAAAGAAATACTATCCGAATATTGTATACAGAATAACAGGAGTGATTGCGTGGCAGCCGCTCTTATTTTTTTGCGATTTTTTGCAGAAATAAATGCAGGATTAGAAATTACTATTTCGATCCTTGCATGAATGAAAATAAAATACGATGGAGAGTTGTTATGAACAGGGAAGATCAAAAGAGAGCTCCAATCTATGAAGCGTTAGAAAAATTCAGAAAGCAGCGCGTGGTACCGTTTGATGTGCCAGGACATAAAAGAGGAAGGGGAAATCCGGAGCTGGTGGAGCTTCTGGGGGAAAAATGTGTAGGAATCGATGTGAATTCCATGAAGCCGTTAGATAATCTGTGCCATCCGATTTCAGTGATCCGGGATGCAGAAGAACTGGCAGCGGATGCGTTTGGCGCAGAACATGCATTCCTTATGGTAGGAGGAACGACCTCGGCTGTACAGAGCATGATTTTATCTGTCTGCAAGCGTGGCGATAAGATCATCCTTCCGAGAAATGTACATAAAAGTGCGATCAACGCATTGGTATTATGTGGTGCGATCCCGGTTTATGTGAATCCGGAAGTGAATCCGCAGCTTGGAATCTCACTTGGAATGGAAGTTCCGTGTGTGGAGCAGGCGATAAAGGAGAATCCGGATGCAGTAGCCGTTCTGGTCAATAACCCGACTTATTATGGAATTTGTTCTGATCTTCGTGCCATCGTAAAGCTTGCACATGCGCATGGTATGAAAGTGCTGGCAGATGAGGCGCATGGAACACATCTTTATTTTGGGAAAAACCTTCCTGTTTCAGGAATGGCAGCAGGAGCAGACCTCGCAGCAGTATCTATGCACAAATCAGGAGGAAGCCTGACACAGAGCTCCATATTGCTTGTGAATAAAGGCATGAATGCGGATTATGTAAGACAGATCATCAACCTGACACAGACGACGAGTGCTTCTTATCTTCTTTTGTCAAGTCTTGATATTTCGAGAAGAAACCTTGCACTGCGCGGCGAAGAATCTTTCTGGAAGGTATCACAGATGGCAGAGTATGCCAGAAATGAGATCAATCAGATCGGTGGTTATTATGCGTACGGAAAAGATCTGGTCAATGGAACGAGCATTTATGATTATGATGTGACGAAGCTTTCCATCTATACATTGGGAATCGGTTTGGCAGGAATCGAGGTATACGATCTGCTCAGGGACGAATATGACATACAGATCGAATTTGGAGATATCTGCAATATCCTTGCGTATATTTCCATCGGTGACAGGATACAGGATATTGAGAGACTTGTTGGTGCGCTTGCAGATATTGCAAGACTTTATAAAAAAGATAAAACAGGTCTGTTGTCCGGTGAATACATTGCGCCGAAGGTAGTGAGATCGCCGCAGGAAGCTTTTTATGCAGAGAAGCGGTCATTGCCGATCCGTGAAACAAAGGGATGCATTTCCGGAGAATTTGTGATGTGCTATCCGCCGGGAATCCCGATCCTTGCACCGGGTGAGCAGATCACAGACGAGATCATAGAATATATTCTTTATGCAAAAGAGAAAGGCTGCTCCATGCAGGGTACAGAGGATCCGGCAGTAGAGCATCTGATGGTACTTAACTGAGCATATAAAAATACATTTGGAATAAAAAGCAAATAACGAAAAAGGAGAGGGAAGCTGTGACAGGAAGCGGTTTCCCGGAAAGAAAAAATGGAAATGTGGTTTTCAGAGCTTCATACCTCGAACGTGAAGCTTTCTATGAGAATTGAAAAACAATTATTCAGCGGAAACAGTGACTGCCAGCGGATCGATGTACTGGAATCTGTGGAATTTGGAAAGTTTCTGGCACTGGATGGAGATATCCTTTTTTCAGAAAAAGATGAATTTATATACGATGAGATGGTGACACATGTCCCGATGGCTGTGCATCCGAAGGTGGAAAATGTACTGATTATCGGTGGAGGGGATGGCGGTGTCGCAAAGGAGCTGACACAGTATGCATCCATTCAGAAAATCGATGTAGTAGAGCCGGACGAGATGCTGGTAGAGGTATGCAGGGAGCATTTCCCGGAGCTTGCATGTGGACTCGATGATCCGAGAGTGAATGTTTATTATCAGGATGGTCTTCGCTTTTTAAGAAGTAAGGCGAATGAATATGACCTGATCATCAACGATGCGACAGATCCGTTTGGACACACAGAAGGACTTTTTACAAAGGAATTTTATGGAAGCTGCTATAAGGCATTGAAAGAGGACGGCATCATGGTTTACCAGCATGGAAGCCCATTTTACGATGAAGACAAGGAAGAATGTATGAAAATGCACCGCAAGGCATTCCGGGCATTTCCGGTGAGCAGGGTGTATCAGGCACATATTCCGACCTGTTCCTCCGGATACTGGCTGTTTGGATTTGCTTCCAAAAAATATCATCCGCTCGAAGATCTTAAGGATGCAGAATGGAAAAAACTGGACATCAAAACACGTTATTATACAACGAACCTCCACAGGGGAGCGTTCATGCTTCCGAGATACTTAGAGGACATGTTAGAAGATGAGGAAGACCGCTAGATCTCAAGGGCTTTCTATTATTTTATAATACCAGGATGTTCCGGTCAAAATGCCAGATGAAATAACTTTATTTCTAAAGATTCACAAAACAAATATTTCAGGTTTCCTTTTGTGCAATGGAGATGAGACTCATGGATCGTGGAAGCCACTGCTGAACACGATCCATGCTTTCAGAGGCTCATCGGAATGTTTTTCACAAGGAAACTGCAAATATTTCGTTTGAGAACCTTTATATACAGACTGTAAATCTGACATTTTGACCGGAACATCCGTGAAGAAAAGAGAAGGAGAAAAGAAAAATGAGTAGAGTAATGATTATTGGATGCGGCGGCGTAGCTTCCGTTGCAATTGCAAAATGTTGCCAGAACAGTGAGGTGTTCACTGAAATTATGATCGCGAGCAGAACAAAAGCAAAATGTGATGCAGTGAAGGAGAAGCTTCAGCCAACGACTAAAACAGTGATCACAACCGCTCAGGTCGATGCGGATAATACAGAGGAGCTGATCGCTCTGATCAAGGAATACAAACCGGATGCAGTATTAAATGTAGCGCTTCCATATCAGGATCTGACGATCATGGATGCCTGTCTTGCAACTGGCGTGGACTATATTGATACAGCAAATTACGAAGCTGAGAATACAGACGATCCGGAATGGAGAAAAATCTATGAGGAACGCTGCGAAAAAGAAGGCTTTACAGCATACTTTGACTATTCCTGGCAGTGGGCTTATAAGAAAAAATTCGAGGATGCAGGTATCACAGCAATCCTTGGAAGTGGATTTGATCCGGGTGTTACCAGTGTTTACTCTGCTTATGCATTAAAACATTATTTTGATGAGATCCATTATATCGATATTTTAGACTGCAACGGTGGAGATCACGGATATCCATTTGCAACAAACTTTAATCCTGAGATCAACTTAAGAGAAGTTTCCGCAATGGGATCTTATTGGGAAGACGGACACTGGGTTGAGGTAGAGCCAATGTCCATCAAGCGCGAATACGATTTCCCGGAAGTAGGCGAGAAAGACATGTATCTGCTTCATCATGAAGAGATTGAGTCTCTTGCTAAAAATATCCCTGGTGTCAAGAGAATCCGTTTCTTCATGACCTTTGGACAGAGCTATTTAACACATATGAACTGCCTGGAAAATGTCGGAATGCTTTCTACAACACCGATCAACTTTGAAGGAAAAGAGATCGTGCCGATCCAGTTTTTAAAAGCACTTCTTCCGGATCCTGCAAGCCTTGGACCAAGAACCGTTGGAAAGACAAATATCGGATGTATTTTTAAAGGTGTAAAAGACGGAAAAGAAAAGACCATCTATATTTACAACGTATGCGATCACCAGGAATGTTACAAAGAGGTTGGATCCCAGGCAATTTCCTACACAACAGGTGTGCCAGCCATGATCGGAACCATGATGGTCGTAGAAGGACTCTGGAAAAAACCGGGTGTCTTCAATGTAGAAGAATTTGATCCGGATCCATACATGGAAGCACTGAATAAATGGGGACTTCCTTGGGTTGTATGCGAGAATCCTCAGGAAGTAGAGTAAGTGCATATTTTATCGGAAAGAAAAAAGTCCTTCCCATGTGAAATGACAGAAAGAGGAATGAAAAGCCAGAATGAGAATAGAAGAATTAAAGACGCCATGTTATGTCATAGACGAAAAACAGCTGAAAAAAAATCTTGAAATTTTAAGCCAGGTGGAAAAAAACACAGGATGCAAAATCCTTTTGGCGCAGAAAGCCTTTTCCTGCTTTTATGAGTACCCGCTGATCGGTCAGTATATCAGCGGAACGACTGCAAGCGGATTATTTGAAGCACGTCTTGGAAAAGAAGAGATGGGAAAAGAAAATCATGTTTTTGCTCCGGCATACAAGGAAGAAGATGTGAAAGAGCTGGTAAAGATCTGTGACCACATCGTTTTTAATTCTTTTTCCCAGCTGGAACAATATAAAGATCTCTGCAAGTCTGTAAGTGTGGGCATCCGGGTTAATCCGGAGTGCTCCACACAGGGGGATCATGCGATCTATGACCCATGTGCGAAGGGATCAAGACTTGGTGTGACGGTTGAAAAATTCAGGGAAGAGTTTACGGATGAGATGTATGAATATGTGGATGGCCTGCATTTTCACACGCTCTGCGAGCAGAATTCCGATGATCTGGCCAAAACGCTTGAAGCGGTAGAGGAGAAGTTTGGCCCGTATCTGTATAAAATGAAATGGCTGAATTTTGGAGGAGGCCATCACATTACAAGGGCAGATTATGACAGAAAGCTGCTGGAAAAATGTATTCTGCATATGAAAGAAACCTATGATCTTGAGATCTATCTGGAACCAGGAGAAGCGATCGCTTTAAATGCAGGTTATCTGGCAACAATCGTGTTAGATGTCGTGGAAAATGGCGGAAAGACATTGATCCTGGACGCATCAGCGGCATGCCATATGCCGGATGTGCTGGAAATGCCATATCGCCCGCCGCTTAAGGATTCAGCAATGCCGGAAGAAAAAGAGTATACGTATCGCCTTTCATCCTATACCTGTCTGGCAGGCGATGTGATCGGAGACTATTCCTTTGACCAGGAGAAAAAACCGGGAGACCGGCTGTATTTTGAAGATATGGCAATTTACTCCATGGTAAAAAATAATACCTTTAACGGAATCCCTCTGCCGGATATTGCTGTTATGGATGAAAACGGAGACTGTAAAGTGATACGAAGCTTTGCGTATGAGGACTTTAAAGGAAGACTTTCCTAATACATTTGAAAAGAGAAAAGAAGAGCGTTCTCAAATTTGCAGGAAAGAGCAACACAGAGACGAGAAAGCAGGAAAAATATGAAGTTAGAAAATCGTACACCGGCAGGGGACGGTTTTTATATGCCGGGAGAATTTGAACCACAGGACGGAGTGCTTTTGATCTGGCCAAAACGTCCGGGATCCTGGCCATACGAGGCGAAGGCTGCGGGAAAAGTGTTTGCAGAAATTGCAAATAAGCTGGTGCAGACTGAAAACGTATATATGCTTGTGGAACAGGACACAGAAGCAATCGCGAAAGAACTGTTAGATGAGAGGGTAAAGCTTTTACCAATCCCGACAGATGATGCCTGGGCAAGGGATGTCGGACCGACCTTTGTGACGGATGGAAAAGAAGTACGCGGGATCAACTGGAGCTTTAATGCCTGGGGCGGAACGTACGACGGCCTTTACCAGGACTGGCAGCAGGATGATAAAGTCGCAGCAGAATTTTGCAGACAGACCGGTTATGATTATTATGATGCAGCGCCGTTTGTACTGGAAGGCGGCTCGATTCATTCAGATGGGGAAGGAACAGTGATCGTGACAGAAGCCTGCCTTTTAAGCAAGGGCAGAAACCCAAAGCTTTCCAAAACAGACATTGAAGAAAAATTAAAAATATATCTTGGAGCAGAGAAAATCATCTGGCTTCCAAATGGCATTTACCAGGATGAGACAAATGAGCATGTAGACAATGTCTGCGCTTTTACAAAGCCGGGAGAAGTCGTGCTTGCCTGGACGGATGACAGGGAAGATCCGCAGTATGCGCTTTCAGCAGAAGATCTTGAAGTACTTGAGCGTGAGATGGATGCGAAAGGACGGAAGATCCGCGTTCATAAAATGCCAATTCCAAAGAAACCGGTCTGCATTACAGAAAAAGATCTGGCGGGCTATGTGTTTGAAGAAGGTGAGGACACAAGAGAAGTGGGAGAACGCCTGGCTGCAAGCTATGTGAATTTTTATATTGGAAATAAGGCTGTGCTTGTGCCGCAGTTTGGAGATGAACACGATGCCCTGGCAACAGACCTGTTGCAGAAGCTGTTTCCGGAACGCGAGATTGTCCCGATTTTTGCAAGGGAGATCATTATCGGTGGCGGAAATATCCACTGTATCACACAGCAGATCCCAGCGCGTGGCTGACAGATTTCCTGTCCGCCGGACCTTATTTCAGAGGTGTGATATAGAATATCAAAAATAACATGATTCGGGTGTCAAAAGGTCTACTCTGTAACCTTTATTGGCAAATTGCACAAAAGAAATATGGAAAGTTTCTCTTTGTGCAATGGAGATAAGACTCATGAAGCGTGGAAGCCTCTGCTGAACACGATTCATGCTTTCAGAGGCTTATCGGAATGTTTTGCACAATGAAACTTGCAATATTTCTTTTGTGCAATTTGTCATTCTAAACTAAGATGTAGACCTTTTGACACCCGAATCATAACATTAGATTTTGAAAAATGAAGAAAGCGAGATGGCACAGTTATGAGCAGAAAACGAATGGTCACAGTAGCGGCAGTTCAGATGAAATGCAGCACAAATGTGGAAGAAAATATCGCAAAGGCAGATACACTTGTCCGGGAAGCAGCAGAAAAAGGAGCACAGATCATCCTTTTGCCGGAGCTTTTTGAACGGCAGTATTTTTGCCAGGAACGCAGATATGAATACTATGAATTCGCAAAAGAAGTGAATGAAAATGATGCGGTAAAACATTTTTCTGCGCTGGCGAAGGAATTGTCTGTTGTCATCCCGGTCAGCTTTTACGAAAAAGATGTCAACCGGCTGTTTAATACGGTCGCAGTCATTGATGCGGATGGAAGCAACCTGGGTATCTATCGGAAGACACACATTCCGGATGACCACTATTATCAGGAGAAGTTTTACTTTGTCCCGGGAGATACCGGATTTAAAGTGTTTGATACCGCTTATGGAAAAATCGGCGTTGGCATCTGTTGGGATCAGTGGTTCCCGGAGACAGCAAGAGCCATGGCAGTAAAAGGAGCAGAGTTGCTCTTTTATCCGACTGCAATTGGCAGTGAACCGATCTTAGAATGTGACAGCATGCCGCATTGGAGAAGAGCGATGCAGGGGCATGCAGCAGCAAACCTTATGCCGGTGATCGCGGCAAACCGTATCGGAACAGAAGAAGTAGTTCCATGTGAGGAAAACGGCGGACAGAGCTCAGCACTCACATTTTACGGATCTTCTTTTATAACAGATCAGACCGGAGAACTTGTGGCAGAGGCAGACCGCGAGAAGGAACAGGTCATCCTTGCAACGTTTGACTTAAATGAAATGCAGGAGAACCGCCTGTCCTGGGGCATCTTCAGGGACAGAAGACCGGAGTGCTACGGGGATATCTGTAAATAAAAAAAGGGCGCATGAAAAAAACTGAGGTTTTTCATGCGTCCTTTTTTATGGATACAATCGTGTTAATTCGGGTGTCAAAAGGTCTACTTCGTAAGCTTTATTGGTAAATTGCACAAAAGAAATATGGAAAGTTTCTCTTTGTGCAATTTGTCATTCTAAACTAAGATGTTGACCTTTTATCACCCGAATCATATAATTGAATCGTAAGAAAACTTGGTTGGAATATGCTTTTTAGAAAAAAGCATACAGGATGCAGAGGAGGAATTGCATATGGGAACGAAAAGAAAAATAGCAGTTTTTTTGGCGGGGGGGTGACGTTTGCGACACTTTTATTTCCGGTGACAGCGCTTGCAGATGCACCGGACAGAAGGACGATCACAACAACCGATGAACTGTTACAGTTTGCGCAGGATGTCAATGCAGGTGACTATGATGGAAAAACAGATGTTATCGTCTCGCTGGAGTCAGACTTGGATCTGTCAGGCGTGAACTGGACACCAATTGGATGTGGAAATGGAAATGGCGGTGTGGATCACTGCTTCAGTGGAAAATTTTATGGAAATGGACATACGGTTTCAAATCTTGATTATTCTTCGGATTATGGAAGAGATGTAGTTGGCGGCTTCTTTGGATATATTGAGGATGCAGAAGTATCAAGCCTTAAAGTGACTGGAAATGTGAATGTTACATCTTCAAATAATGAGTATTCTTATTTTGGAACGATTGCAGGTTACGCAGTGAACAGTACTTTATCAGACAGTGTTTCAGAAGTATCTTTTGCAAATAATGCAAATTATATTTATGGAGCGGTTGGAATGATTGGACTGGCAGAAGACAGTCAGATTGAGTATTGCGAAAACCACGGAAATCTTATGGTCACTGGTGATATGGGAGGACTTTATACGGCTGGTATTGTTGGATATGCCATTGGCTCAGAGATACGGTTCTGTGCCAATACCGGAGCTATTACATCCGCACCGCCACACAGTGGAGGAATTGCAGGCGAGCTTGGATCTGGTTCGAAGATTCTGAATTGTTATTCAACCGGAAATATAACAGCAATTGGAAGAGGAATCACAGATATCGGCGGTATTGCAGGAACCGTTAATGCGGGAGCAACGGTCAGCCATTGCTATTTTTCAGGTAATATAGATCTGTCCCAGTATACCGCAGCGACTCCATATGGACGGCTTGGTGGAATCGCAGGAAAAAGTGATGCAGCAGCAAATTATGAAAATAATTATTTTGCAGAAGCAGCAAATGTAGCTTCCTGTGGTGGCAGTGTGGCAGCAGGTACTTCAAAAGCAATGGACTATATGCAGAGTGAAGATTTTTACAATGAGATTAATGCAGGCGGTGGCAGTTATCAGTATAATGCAGGAATCACACCTGTTTTACCGGGAATGAAGTACAATGTTTCGTTTGCTGTGACACCGGCAAATCTTGCGAATGTTATTGTAAAAGTAAATGGACAGGAAGTTTCCGGTTCAATTGCGCTTGCAGCGGGAACTTATACAGTAGAAGTCACAGCTGATTCATGTGCACCATTCAGCCAGCAGATTATAATTACAGCAGATAAGGCAACACATGCGCAGACGCTGACAATGAATTACCAGTCTGCAGATTATACAAAAGTGGATGAAGCAATCGCAAAAGCAAATGCATTAAACCGTGACGATTACATTGATTTTTCAGCGGTGGATACTGCAATCCAGGCAGTTGACCGTACAAAGAATGTGACAGAGCAGGCAGAAGTTGATGTGATGGCGCAGGCAATCGAAAATGCAATCGCAGCATTGCAGAAGAAAAGCGCAGATTCCGGAACATCGAATCCAGCACCAACGCAGCCATCGAACACAACGACGGCGCAGACTGGCATAAATGAATCTGCATCAAAGACAACAGAGTCACAGACTCTGACAAGTCCGAAAACAGGGGAAGAAGAGAAGTTGCTGTCTGGACTGATGGTATTCATGCTTACAGGAAGTGTGATTATGAGTGTGCTGGCAGTTGGAAAGAAAAGATATACTCTGTAAGGATATACTGGCATAAAAAAGAAAATAGTTGACATTTTTATTTAAAAAGATAAGTTTACGGATTTTGAATACAAAAAGGCTTTGACATTTTACAGTCAAAGCCTTTTTGTTGTGCGCCTTGCGGAGAGAATTTATTA
This sequence comes from uncultured Roseburia sp., assembly GCA_934358955.1. Lineage (GTDB taxonomy): Bacteria > Bacillota > Clostridia > Lachnospirales > Lachnospiraceae > Roseburia. Next base: position 23,982 of record CAKRLC010000007.1, read on the forward strand.
ATATCCGAAATCTTCTCCAATTAAAATGACCTTAATTCTTCCCTGGATACCGCTGCGTCTTGTGATGACAACCTGATTGCAGATACAGTCAGGGGAGAGGCAGTCGGCACAGACGCCGGTGACAGCACATGGAGTCTGTTTGTTCAGACGGATACAGTTCATAGGGGTTGCGGTCAGGTGAACGCGGTCAACTGCTTCTGCAACGTCCTTTGCAACCTTGTTCATGCCGGCAAGGATAATAACATTTTCCGGGCCGTAGATCAGCGCTGCAACACGGTTGCCGGTTCCGTCGATATTCACTAATTCACCATCCTTGGTCATGGCATTCGTGCTCATAAAATAATAATCTGCCATCAGTGCGTCATGAAACATCTTTCTGGAATCTTCCGGTGTCTTACAGACAGCACGGTCTAAAAACTGAACATCAGCTGAGCGGAGTGCCTCGATCATCCCGGTTCCTGCCAGTGTCATAGAACCACCGTGAGCGACAACTGCACCGGATGGAAGAAAGGATAAGGCTTTTTCAACCGCTTCTTTGGCAGTCGGACAGTAATAAGCGTCCATTCTGCGTTTCTCAAAATTCTTGATCATTGTAGTTGCGAGTGTTTCGTAATATTTTGCTTTTGGTGTCATAATAGTTTCCTCCTGGTTTGATTTTTGGTTATGTTCTAATTTTATTTAGTACAAGAATAATTTGAAATCTTATAAACATGATTCAGGTATCAAAAGGTCTGCTTCATAATCTTTATTAGCAAATTGAACAAAAGAAATATGAAAAATTTCTCTTTGTGCAATGGAGATAAGACTCATGAATTGTGGAAGCCTTTGCTGAACACGCTTCACGCTTTCGGAGGCTTATCGGAATGTCTTGCACAATGAAACTTGCAATATTTTTTTGTGCAATCTGCTAACATACACTTAAATGCAGAACTTTTGATACCTGGATCATAAACATCTTTTCTTATGAATGGAATAAGACGTATAAGATTCAAATACATTTTATAATAAGGACGTTTATAAAACAAGATTTTAGAACAGATTGAAGGAAAAAGTCTGGAACGGAATTTGAAAATTTCTTGTGAACCTCGAAATTCTGTTTTGTGTGATTTTTCGATGTCAGTGCGGGCATCGATATTTAAAATAACTTTCCTATTCGATGCTTTTTGAGTCAATGAGAGGAACATTGGCTTCCATATCGGAGGCGTTTTCACATATTACAAGCTGTTTTTAAGAGGCAAAACATCGATTTTCTATTTTTTTATAAATTCGATGCCTTTTTCTCACAAAGCAACATTTTTGCATCTTCAAAAGGCATCGGAATTGGTCGTTTTACGCCAAATCGTTTCATTCTGCCTGGATGCATGTTCATTTCACCTCTGGTCACGCTGCTTTCAAAAAAACAGCTTTACTCTTTCAATGGCATCGGGATTCGTAATCCAAAGCCGAATGAAGAATCAAGCATAGTCTGCCAGGATGCATGTTCATTTCACCTCTGGTCACTCTGTTTTCAAAAAACAGCTTTTTCTTTCAAAGGCATCGGGATTCGTAGTCCTAAGTCGAATGAAAAATCAGGCTTATTCGCTCTTGAAAGCTGGCTAAGACCGGATCATAAGACGCCAGCCATTCCCTGAAGGACCAAACATGGAGAAGATAGAGTTCAGCCAGTACTTATAGGATAGAAGTTAAATGAACGAGACCAAAAAACGAATTGTATAATTAACATTGGTTTGTTGAGTTAGTCGCATATCTTAATTATGCCCAAAAGTCGCCCAGGCCTGATAGGTACCCCTTTCACTGGAAGTCCAGTAAAAGGGGTACCTATCAGGTCCGGGCGACTTTTTTCTGGGGGGAAGTTTTTTTACAGCCCCTTTTTTGCATCCGAAAACTTTTACTAATTCTATACCGGTGCTCTTATAACAGAAGCTATCCCATGATCACTTTCACAGACACTTCTTTTTTATCCTTGACAACAGGGATCATATTGCCTTCTATCGAAACTCCGTCAACCATAACGGAAGCAACCCCCTTTTCAACATGATCCGGATTGACAACCTCGATCCCGTAAGTTGTACCGCGGAAATCCCGTTTTGCAGTAAATCCATCCAGGAAAGATGGAATACAAGGATCGATGCGCAGACCGTCGTAATCCGGACGGATACCAAGGATATATTGTGAAACATTCAAAAATGTCCAGGCAGCCGTACCGGTCAGCCAGCTATTCTTTGCTTCGCCAAAATTCGGTGCATCTTTGCCGGCGATCATCTGGGAATAGACATAAGGTTCGGTGCGGTGGATCTCACTGATATCCTCGATGTAAGCAGGACAGGTTCTGGTGTAAACCTGCCATGCGCGGTTTCCGCGTCCAACAACCGTTTCTGCAATCGAGATCCATGGATTATTGTGGCAGAAAATACCGGCATTTTCCTTATATCCAGGCGGATAGGAGGAAATCTCACCCAGTTCTACATGATAGCGGTGATAAGGCGGCTGCAGCAGTACGATACCGTATTTCGTATCCAGATATTTTTCAACAGACTCCATTGCTTTTAAGCAGTAGCCTTCTTTTAATCCGATTTCTGCCATGACACAGAAGCCCTGTGGCTCAATGAAAATCTTTCCGTCTTCACATTCATGGGAGCCAACTTTGTTCTTGTAATGGTCATAAGCCCGCAGGAACCATTCGCCATCCCAGCCTGCATCCAGAACCGTTTTTTTCATATTGGCAATGGCTTCTTCGGCGAGGGCGGCTTCATCTGCCATGCCGCGGTGTCTGCAGATCGCCACATAGTCTTTTCCATAGCGGACAAACATACCGGCAATGAAAACGGATTCTGCATTCGGTCCTTCGGAAGGGCCGAAGGTCTGGAACGATTCACCTGGTTCTGTGGAGAAGCAGTTCAGATTCAGGCAGTCGTTCCAGTCTGCACGACCGATGAGTGGAAGCCGGTGCGGACCAAGGTGATCCATTGTATAATGGAAAGAACGTCTTAAGTGCTCCATCAGATCGGTTGCTTTGGAATCATCATTGTCATAAGGTGTGCGCTCATCAAGGATCGAATCATCTCCGGTTTCTTTCAGGTAGGCAGCGGTACAGGCGATCAGCCATAACGGATCATCGTTAAAGCCACTTCCGATGTCAGCATTGCCTTTTTTGGTAAGAGGCTGGTACTGGTGATAAGCGCTTCCATCCTCGAACTGGGTAGAAGCAATGTCGAGGATCCTCTGGCGTGCGCGCTCCGGGATCAGGTGTACAAAGCCTAACAGATCCTGGCAGGAATCACGGAAGCCCATGCCGCGGCCGATACCGGATTCATAGTAAGAAGCGGAACGGCTCATGTTAAAGGTGACCATGCACTGGTATTGATGCCAGATATTGACCATGCGGTCGAGTTTTTCTTCACCGGAAGAAACCGTAAAGTGGCTGAGCAGCTTTTCCCAGTAAGCTTTCAGGTCAGAAAGCGCCAAATCTGCTTTTTCGGTGGTGCCAAATTTTTCTAAAAGCTTTTCTGCCGGAGCGCGGTTGATCACACCGTCTTCCGGTCTGCCAACCCATTTTTCTTCGACCGGGTTTTCAACATAGCCAAGGACAAACACGAAAGTTCTGGATTCACCTGGGGCAAGCGCGATATCTAACTGATGACAGCCGACCGGAGCCCAGCCGCTTGCGATGGAATTGGTACAGGCACCGGATACGACAGCAGCAGGAGCTGCATTTTCACCGTATGCGCCAAGAAATGCATCGCGGCTTGTATCAAAACCGGTGACAGGTGCATTGACAGCGTAGACGGCATAATGATTCCGGCGTTCCCGGTATTCTGTTTTATGATAGATCGCAGAACCATGGACTTCGACTTCGCCGGTCGAGTAGTTCCGCTGGAAATTTGTCATATCATCCATAGCATTCCAGAGACAGAACTCCACATAGGAAAAGATGGAAAACTGCTTGGTATCCGCACTGCGATTGGTGACAGTCAGTTTATTGACCTCACAGGTGCTTCCGATTGGAACAAAAGCGGTCAGTTCGGCAGCCAGTTCATTTTTGCTGCTTTTGAAAACGGAATATCCCATGCCATGATGGCATTCGTAGAAGTCGAGCTCTGTCTTTGTCGGCATCCAGCCCGGATTCCAGATGGTATTTCCTTCTTTGATATAGTAATAATGTCCGTTGCTGTCACCCGGAACGTTATTGTAACGATATCTGGTAAGACGGAGCAGCTTTGCGTCTTTATAAAAGCTGTAACCGCCGCAGGTATTTGAAATTAATGAGAAAAAATCTTCACAACCGAGGTAATTGATCCACGGAAGCGGAGTTTTTGGGGAAGTGATGACATATTCCCGTGCAGTGTCATCAAAAAATCCAAACTTCATAATAAAGCCTCCTTTAAATCCTCCTTACTATTCCAAAGAAAAATGTGGCTGCCAATACAGGAGCAGAGGATTTTTACTACTTTTTTTACAAAAGGAAAATAGTTTCGTAATATCAACGAAAACGATTAAGTAATAGATTCTTATGAGATAAGTATATCGTTAGAAAATAGAAAAAGCAACTTGAAAAGCTGTAAAATCAAGCAAAATAGCAGATTTCACAAAAACAGGAACAAGATATTGAACAAAATAACAAAACACAGAAATTGCAGAAATAAATCGAAAAATACGAAAACGAGTAAGATAACATATAAATATAGAAGAAAACTAGATGTTACAATAAAATATGCACAAAAAAATACAGAAAAATATATGAATTTAGCCGAAATGTCTAAAAACTATTGCATTTAAGATAAAATAGAGCTATATTAAAAGTGCGAAAACGATTAAGTAACGTTTCGAAATGTAAACAAAAGAAATGCCTGGAGGAATAAAATGGTATCTTTAAAAACAATTGCAGAGAAGTGTGGGGTATCGACAGCAACTGTCAGCAAAGCATTGAATGATCAAAAAGATATCAGCGAAGAGACAAAGCGGCGGATCAGGGAGCTTGCAGAAGAACTTGGGTATTTTCCGAATGCCGCTGCAAGATCACTGAAGACAAATCATTCTCACAATCTGGGCGTGCTGTTTGAAGAGGAGGCGGGAAGAGGTTTACAGCATGAATACTTTTCGGGAGTGTTGAATGGTCTGAAGGTTCAGGCAGAGAAGCAGGGTTATGATATCACATTTATCAATGCCCACTTTGAAAACAGGGAGATGTCCTATTATGAACATTGCAAATACCGCAATTTCGAAGGAGTTGCAATTGTCTGTGCTGATTTTAATGATCCAAGAGTCATCGAACTGATGAACAGTGATCTTCCGGTTGTTACGATCGACTATGTATATCATAACTGTACGGCGGTCAGTTCGAATAACATACAGGGAATGGAAGATCTGGTGAAGTTCATTTATGAACAGGGGCACAGAAGGATTGCATACATTCATGGACAGATCGGTTCTGCTGTTACAAAAGACAGACTGGCAAGCTTTTACAGGACGATGGCTGAATTGGGCATCGAAGTTCCTGATGAATATATCCGTACCGCGGATTATCTTGAAACAAAGGAAGCTGCCAGACAGACAAAGAAGCTGCTCAACATGGAAAATCCACCAACCTGTATCATTTATCCGGATGATACGGCACTGATCGGAGGAAGGAATGCCATTATGGAAATGGGACTCCGGATCCCAAAGGATATTTCGGTAGCCGGTTATGATGGAACAAGAATGTCACAGCTGTTACATCCAAAGCTGACAACCATTCAGCAGGATACAGAAAGAATCGGAGAGGAGGCAGCAAAGAGGCTGATCAATCTGATCGAGAAGCCAAAGACAACACTGATCGAGCGGGTTGTAGTAGAAGGAATTCTGGTACCGGGACAATCAGTGGGAAAGCTTTCGGAGCCAAAAAACTTAGTTAACAGAACGTAGTTAAGATCAAGAGGAGGTTTTTACTATGAAAAAGAAACTTATCAGTACATTATTATGTGTCTCAATGGTAGCAACAATGGCAGCTGGATGCGGATCATCGACAGAGACTGCAACAGACAGTAATGCAGGCGATTCAAACGAAGCAGCTGCAACAGAAGCAGCACCGGCAGAGAGTGAGACTGCAGGGGAAGAAGGAAGTGTCTTAAATATTTATTGCTGGAACGAAGAATTTAAGAGCCGTATCACAGCTCATTATCCAGGCTATGAAGAAGTGGACGCAACAACAGGTAAGATCGGTGATGTTACTGTAAAATGGAACATTACACCAAATGATGACAATGCATATCAGAACAACCTGGATGCAACTCTGTTAAAACAGGATTCCGCTGCGGCAGACGATAAAATTGATTTATTCCTGGTAGAAGCTGACTACGCGTTAAAATATGTTGACACTGATTATACGATGTCAGTTGCAGATCTCGGAATTACAGATGCAGATCTTGCAAATCAGTATCAGTACACGAAAGATATCGTTACAGATTCAAATGGTGTATTAAAAGGTGTTTCATGGCAGGGCTGCCCGGGCGTATTATTCTATAATCGTGAAGCTGCAAAAGAAGTGCTTGGAACAGATGATCCGGCAGAGGTTCAGAAATATGTTTCTGACTGGGATACATTTAATGAGACAGCAGATACCATGAAGGATGCAGGATATAAGATGACTTCTTCTGTAAATGACAGCTACCGTGTATATTCCAATAATGTAACATCCAGATGGGTAGAGGATGGCAAGATCAACATCGATGAAAATATCATGAAATGGGTAGACGATTCCAAAGATCTTTACGATGCAGGTGAGACAGAGGCTTATGAACTCTGGAGTGATGACTGGAAGAAAGGCTTCTATCCGGAAGGAAAGGTATTCTGCTACTTTGGACCTGCATGGTTTGTAAACTTCTCTATGGCAGCTGATACAGAAGGCTCTATCGGATATGATGGTGGCTGGGGCGCAACAGAAGGACCTCAGGGCTTCTATTGGGGCGGAACATGGATCTGTGGAGCAACTGGTACAGATAACGCAAGTCTTGTAAAAGACATTATGTTAAAGATGACAACAGATGAAACCATCATGAAAGAGATCGTAGTAGAGGATGATGATTTTGTAAATAACAAACCGGCTATGGAAGCAATGGCAGCAGACAGCAGCTATCAGAGCAAGGTATTAGGCGGACAGAATCCACTTTCCATGTACTGCGCAAGTGTAGAAAAACTCGACTTAAGCAATCTTTCTGCATACGATCAGGGATGCAACGAAGAGTTCCAGAATGCTATGAAGAACTACTTTGAAGGCAATGCAACAAAGGATGAAGCTCTTGATTTATTCTACAAAGCAGTTGTAGAGAAATATCCGGAACTGACCTATTAATAGATGAGAAAATCCGGTAATCCGGAGCAATCGTTAAAAATGAATAAATGCGCATATGCGTAGCTGCAAGGATAACAGACCGCGCCTGCCGTAGACTGGCGGGTGCGGTTTATTCATTTCACTGGATCCGGGTGGAAAGGTTTACATTTAAGTTTATGCAGCAGATTGCACAAAAAAATATTTCAAGTTTCATTGTGCAAAACATTCCGATGAGCCTCTGAAAACGTGAATCGTGTTCAGCAAAGGCTTCCACGATCCATGAGTCTCATCTTCATTGCACAAGGAGAAACTTTCCATATTTCTTTTGTGCAATCTGCCAATAAAGGTTATGAGTGAGACCTTTTTCCACCCGGATCCTTAAAAGAAAATGCAGAGCTGACAGCAGGCCTGCATAATGGAAAAATGAAGGGATGCTGTGAACTCTGCAAAGTTCCCCAGAGGAATAGGACAATGAGAAATAAGATGGAGACCGATTGCAGGTGATTTTGAGAAAGAAAGGGGCAGGAAGTTATATGAAGAATAAAAACAGGAAAGCTGTCAGATATAACAAGTGGGGTTACATATTTCTGATGCCGTTTATTCTGGTGTATGTTGTATTTCAGCTGATCCCATTGTTTAATACCATTTATAACAGCTTTTTCGAAAACTACTTATCAGGACTGACTCAGGTCGGACCAAATTTTGTCGGACTGAAAAATTATAAAATGCTGTTTGAACAGGGAGATATCTGGATTTATGCCAAAAATACAATGGTTTTATGGATCCTGTGCTTTGTGCCTCAGATTCTGTTGTCATTGCTGCTGGGCGCATGGTTTTCCGATACGCGTCTGCATCTAAAGGGAAGCCGTTTTTTTAAGACGGTCATGTATCTGCCGAACCTGATCATGGCATCTGCATTTTCCATGCTGTTCTTTACGCTGTTTTCAGACGGAGGTCCGATCAATTCCCTGCTGATGCAGATCGGATTTATTTCACAACCGTATAAGTTCCTTTCCAACACGGGAAGTGCAAGAGGACTGATCGCGCTTATGAACTGCCTGATGTGGTTCGGAAATACGACGATCCTTCTGATGGCTGGTATGATGGGAATAGATACATCGTTGTTTGAAGCGGCAGAAGTAGACGGCGCGACTTCTACACAGGTTTTTTATAAGATCACATTGCCGTTGCTTCGGCCGATTCTGGTATATGTAGTGATCACCTCCCTGATCGGTGGATTACAGCTGTTCGATGTGCCGCAGATATTAACGAACGGAACCGGTGATCCGATGCGTTCGACTATGACGCTGATCATGTTTTTGAATAAACATTTGTACAGTAAGAACTACGGAATGGCCGGTGCGGTATCTGTGATCCTGTTCATTATTACTGCGATTTTAAGCCTTATCGTATTTAAAGTAACCGGAAATGATAAGAGAAAAGCATGAGGAAAGGGAAGGTGTTAGTATGGATGAGAATAAAAATCTGAAAAAGGGACTTGGAATCCATGCCAGAAGATTTATCGCGTATGTTGTACTGATCATCGTGACCTTTGCCTGCCTGTTTTGGTTCTATGTACTGTTTATTAATGCAACCAGATCGAACGGGGAACTGCAAGCAGGATTCACAGCGTTACCGAGTACACATTTGATGGAAAACTGGCATAACCTGGTGAATGGAACACTGCCTGTATGGAAGGGCATGATCAACAGCCTGACCGTTTCGGTACTTTCGGCTGCCCTGTGTACTTATTTTTCTACAATGACAGCATATGCGATTCACGCATATGATTTTAAAATGAAAAAATACATTTACGCATTTATCCTGGCCGTCATGATGATCCCGACACAGGTAACAGCACTTGGATTTGTAAAATTAGTAAGTACGTTGAAATTAGAGGATTCTTTTATCCCGCTGATCGTTCCGACGATCGCGGCACCGGTCACATTCTTTTATATGAAACAGTACATGGAGAGTACACTTCCGGTTTCCTTGATCGAGGCAGCAAGAATTGACGGCTCCGGTGAATTTCATACCTTTAATACGATCGTACTTCCGTTAATGAAGCCGGCGATCGCAGTTCAGGCAATTTTTACGTTTGTCAGCAGCTGGAACAACTACTTTGTGCCGGCGCTGATCCTGCATGATGATAAGAAAAAGACACTGCCGATCCTCATCGCACAGCTGCGTGCGGCAGACTGGCTGAAGTTTGATATGGGGCAGGTATATGTGATGATCGCATTCTCTATTTTCCCGGTTATCATTATCTATCTGATTTTATCAAGACATATCGTGCAGGGTGTTGCACTTGGAAGTGTGAAAGGATAAAAAATATCAGGTTTAGCAGAGAACTCGAACAGCCTGCTACTTGACAATTTCCCGTTTACGTCTAAAATAGAATCGTGTAAATTTTAATAAGACTGATACAAAGAAACATGTATCAGTCTTATTTGTGCAATAAAATCAAAATACAGGAAAAGAGGAAAAACAGGATTTATGAAAAAGAGCGGAAACATGAGAAAAATGCTAACCTACTATAAGCCTTATATGCGTGTATTCTGGACCGATATGTTTTTTGCAACAATGTCAGCGGCAGTTGCCCTGGCAATTCCACTGATAGTCCGGTATGTGATCTATCATCTGGTGTATAAGCAGCCGGAGGAGATCCTGCATCAGGCAGCGTACATTGCGATTGGTCTGTTTGCAATGGTCGTGATCGACTGCTACAGCAAATTTTATATTTGTAACTATGGACATGTTATGGGCGCAAAGATCGAATACGATATGCGTGCGGAGATTTTTGCACATTATCAGAAGCTGTCATTTTCATTCTATGATGACCAGAAGGTCGGACAGCTGATGAGCCGTATCACAACGGATCTGTTCGACATCAGCGAGCTGATGCATCACGGACCGGAGAACATCATTCTGTCTGTGATCAAGATCGTCGGAGCTTTTATCATTCTTGTAAATATCAGCCCGATCCTTGCATTAGCGGCATTTGTGATCCTTCCGTTTATGCTTGCCTATGCTTTTTGCCTGAATAAGAAAATGCGTGTGGCATTCAAGGAAAACCGTGTGAAGATCGCGGATATCAATGCACAGATCGAGGACAATCTGTCCGGGATCCGCGTGGTGAAGTCTTTTGCAAATGAAGAGATTGAAAACCGGAAATTTAAGCAGGGCAATGATGGTTTCCTTGCTGCAAAGAAAAACAGCTATTTTTATATGGGAAGCTATCAGGCCGGACTCGGCGCTTTTACAACACTTATCCAGGTCAGCGTGATCTTAGCGGGAACCGTCCTGATCGCAAAAGGCAGTGTCAATGTGAGTGACCTTGTGACATTCATGCTTTACATTAATGTATTTACAGATCCGGTGCGTACGCTGATCGATTTTACAGAGCAGTTCCAGAATGGTTATACCGGTTTTGAACGTTTCCAGGAGATCCTTGCGATCAAGCCTGACATTGAGGATAAAAAAGATGCCACAGAGCTTACCGATGTAAAAGGCGATATTACGTTTGAAAATGTTTCTTTCCAATATGAGGAAAATACAGAAAAAGTATTAAATCACATCAGTTTAAATGTTCCGGCGGGTTCTTATATGGCGCTTGTTGGTTCCTCCGGCGCAGGAAAAAGTACACTTTGCTCATTGATCCCGCGTTTTTACGACGTGACTGGCGGTGCAGTGAAGATTGATGGAAAAGATGTGCGCGACCTCACATTAAAAAGCCTACGCGAGCATATTGGTATCGTGCAGCAGGACGTGTATCTCTTTGTCGGAACGGTTTTTGACAATATCCGTTATGGAAAGCCGGATGCAACGAGAGAGGAAGTGATCGAGGCAGCGAAAAATGCAAATGCCCACGATTTTATCATGTCACTTCCAAATGGCTATGAGACAGACATTGGACAGCGCGGAATCAAGCTTTCCGGCGGCCAGAAGCAGAGACTGTCTATTGCGCGTGTATTTTTGAAAAATCCGCCGATCCTGATCTTCGATGAGGCAACCTCTGCACTTGATAACGAGAGTGAAAAAGTAGTACAGGATTCTCTGGAAAAATTAGCGAAAAACCGTACAACCTTCGTGATCGCCCACCGTCTTTCCACGATCAAAAATGCAGAGAAGATTATCGTTCTTTCCGAAGACGGAATCGAGGAAGAAGGTACGCACGAGGAGCTTCTTGCCAAAAACGGCACCTATGAGAAGCTCTACAACATGCAGTTCCATAAATAAGTTTTAACTCTAAAGATTTTGGCGTAAAAATGGTGCCAAACGGTCTACTTGTTAGTTTATGATATTAAATTGCCAAAAAGAATGAGTGCAAGTTTCATTGTGCAAAACATTCCGATAAGCCTCTGAAAGCGTGAAGCGTGTTCAGCAGAGGCTTCCACGCTTCATGAGTCTTATCTCCATTGCACAAAGAGAAACTTGCAATCATTCTTTTGGCAATTTGTTAATAAAAGTTATGGAGCAGACCTTTTGATACAAGAAAATTCAGTGCTGGAACGAAAAACGAGTGAACAGTAACGAATTTTATAAAAAATATATAAAAAAATCCACAAAATTTGCATTTTTTTTAAAAGTCGAGTAAAATAGGAATGTTCGGACAGCCGCCTGTCTTTCAGACAGACCATTGTCCGCACAAACGTAACGTAATTCCGGTAATACGCAGCAGCAATCCGTATTACCCCACGATAGAAAAGGAGCGCATATATTATGACAAAGATTGATATTATTTCCGGCTTCTTAGGAGCAGGAAAAACAACATTTATTAAAAAAATGATCGATGAAGTATTCAAGGGCGAGAAGATCGTTCTGATCGAGAATGAATTCGGGGAAGTCGGAATTGACGGCGGTTTCTTAAAAGACGCAGGAATCGAGATCACAGAGATGAATTCCGGTTGTATCTGCTGTTCTCTGGTAGGAGATTTTGGTAAAAACCTTCATGAGGTCATTGACAAATATCATCCGGACCGCATCCTCATCGAGCCATCCGGAGTTGGTAAATTATCCGATGTTATGAAGTCTGTTATTGATATTGAAAAAGACGAAGATGTAAAATTAAACGGTCTTGTTACAGTTGTAAATGCATTAAAAGCAAGCAAACAGATGAAGGCTTTCGGTGAGTTCTTCAATAACCAGATCGAATATGCAACAGTTGTTGTATTAAGCAGAAGCCAGAATGCAACACCGGAGCAGTTAGAACTCTGCGTAAAACAGATCCAGGCTTTAAATCCAAAGGCAGCGATCATTACAACAGCATGGGATGCAATCAAGGGCGAGCAGATTTTAAAAGTAATCGAAGGAGCAGATTCTCTTGAGATGAAATTAATGGCAGAGCAGCATGCCAAAGAAGAAGCAGAAGAGCATGAGCATGAACATCATCATGACCACGACGAGCATGAGCATGAACATCATCATGATCACGACGAGCACGAGCATGAGCACGAACACCATCACGATCACGACGACCACGAGCATCATCATGACCACGATGAGAACTGCACCTGCGGATGTCATGACCATGACCACGACGAGCATGAGCATGAACATCATCATGATCACGACGAGCACGAGCATGAGCACCATCATGAACATGATGAGAACTGCACCTGTGGTTGCCATGACCATCATCATCACCATCATGCAGACGAAGTATTTACAAGCTGGGGCAAAGAGACTCCTCATAAATTTACAAAAGAAAAGATTGAAGAAGTATTAAAGACACTCAGCGAGACAGAAGATTACGGTACGATCCTGCGTGCAAAAGGTATGGTAGAAGACGTGAACGGCTCCTGGATTTATTTTGATATGGTTCCGGGCGAGTATGAGCTCCGCGACGGGGAACCGGATTACACAGGACGTCTCTGTGTCATCGGCTGCAACATTGATGAACACAGATTAGAAGAATTATTCGGAATTTAAGATAAAGAAAGGATATGCAATGAACGAAATACCAGTATATGTATTTACCGGTTTTATGGACAGCGGCAAGACATCCCTTGTCAAAGATACGCTTTTTGCGCAGGGCTTTGCAAAAGAAGGAAAAAGTCTTGTGATCTGCTGTGAAGACGGTGATGTGGAATTTTCTGACGAAGAGCTTGCAAAAAACAATGTGAAGCTTGTTATGGTAGAAAATGAGGAAGATTTTACAGAAGACTTCTTAAATAAAATCAATGCGGAGTATCAGCCGGAGCAGGTTTTCTTAGAATACAACGGAACCTGGCAGGTCGGACCGCTTTTTGAGATGACATTGCCGAAGCACTGGATGATCGTGCAGCAGCTCGCCACAGTTGATGCGACAACCTTTGACATGTACCTTGCAAATATGCGGGCTATGATCATGGAACAGCTGTTTTCCGCAGACGTTGTGATCTTTAACCGCTGTGATGACAGCACAGACAAAGGCAAATACCGCAGAAATGTCAAGGCATTAAACCGCAAAGCACAGCTTGTATACGAGAGAGCCGATGGAAGTCTTGATGAGAGACCGGAAGAACTTCCGTTTGATATCAGCGCAGATGAGATCGAGATCTCAGATGCAGATTATGCAATCTGGTACATGGATTGTCAGGAGAATCCGAAGAAATACGAAGGCAAGAAGGTTTCCTTCCTTGCACTTGTATACAATCCGGATAAGCTGAAAAAAGGAATCATGGTTCCGGGTCGTTTTGCAATGACATGCTGTGTGGAAGACGTAACCTTTATCGGATTCAAGACAAAATACGATAAGGAAAATGAGATCCCGCACAAATCCTGGATCAACATTACCGCAGAAGTCCGCGTGGAATTTGCGAAGGAATACAGAGGAAAAGGACCGGTTCTGTATCCTGTTTCCGTGACTCCAGCAGAGAAGCCGGAAGACGAACTCGTATACTTCTCATAAAAAAAGAAAAAAGGTGTTGACAAAGCTGCGTTAATGTATTAAAGTAACACCATAAAGAAAAACCGTTGAGAAAGAGTAGTAAGTAATCTGCTGATATCACAGAGAGCTGCAGGTGGTGGGATTGCAGTATGGATCATTTTACTGAATGGACTTTCGAGGGTGACCTGAACAGGATGCATCGGATACGAAGCATGTATCTGCAGTAGGAGTTACCGGGAACCGAACCCGTTATCAATCAGGCATGTATGATAGTACATGAGAGAGTGGACCTTATGGTCAAGATGAGTGGTACCGCGATAATAAGATTTTATTACCGTCTCAAGCAATAGCTTGAGGCGGTTTTTTATGTAATAAGATTCTGGTGCTAAAAAATCTGCTAATGTAAATGCAGGTCTTTTAATAACTGAATTCGAATAAATACATAAAAATGTTCTGCGGGGATATCACAGCTCTGCTATGAAAAACGGATTTCTTTCAAAAACATTCATTAAAATTTGGAGGAAAAAACAATGAAAAGAAAAATGATGACAGCAGTATTAGCAATGGCAATGGTAACAGCAATGATCAGCGGATGCGGAAGCAGCGCACAGACAGCAGATCAGGGCACATCAGAAAATGCAGCACAGACAGAAGCCGCAACAGAGGCTAAGACAGAAAACACAGCAGATGGCGCTGTATACAAGGTTGGTATTGTACAGTACGTGGATGACGCATCCTTAAATCAGATTGAAAAAGCGATCGAGGCAGAATTGGATGCAAAAGGAGCAGAACTGGGTGTAACCTTTGATTACGCAGATTATACTTACAATGGTCAGGCAGATTCTTCTGTATTAAACCAGATCGCAGCAGATCTTGTAGCAGATGGCGTGGATATGATCATTCCGATCGCAACACCGGCAGCTATGATCATGCAGAATGCAACAGAAGATAATCAGATCCCGGTTGTATTTTCCGCAGTTTCAGATCCGGTCGGCGCAGGACTGGTTGCAGATATAAGTGCTCCTGGAGCAAATATCACAGGAACTTCCGATGCAATCGACGTATCACAGATCATGGATTTTATTACAGCAGCAAATCCGGATACAGCAAAGATCGGTCTTTTATATGATAAGAGCCAGGATTCTTCCGCAAGTGCGATCGAGGCAGCCAAGGCTTATTGTGATGAGAACGGAATCGCTTATGTAGAAAAAACAGGAACAACAAGCGGTGAGATCCAGGCAGCAGCAGATGCACTTGTCGCAGAAGGCGTAGATGCGGTATTTACACCACAGGATAACACCGTCATGACAGCAGAGCTTGCTATTTTTGAAAAATTCATTGATGCAGGTATCCCACATTACACAAGTGCAGATTCCTTTGCATTAAATGGTGCATTCCTCGGATATGGTGTGAATTATGAGACACTTGGAACAAAAACAGCAGACATGGCAGCTGAAATCCTTGCAAACGGTGCAGATCCTGCTACAATGGCAGTAGAGACATTAGACAGCGGTATTGTTACCGTCAATACTGAGACAGCAGAAGCATTGGGAATTGATTACTCCGTATTCAAGGATATGTGTTCTGAACTGATCGAAACAGTAACAGCAGAGGAGTTTAAATAAGCTATGGGTTCTATCATTACCTTATCTATCGTGCAGAGTGCATTAGAGCTTGGTTTTATCTATGCACTTGTTGCACTGGCATTATTCATTTCATTCAGTATTTTAAACATTGCGGATTTATCTACAGACGGCTGCTTTACCTTAGGGTGCGCCGTCTGCGCGTCCGTTACGATCGCAGGACATCCGGTGCTGGCATTATTTGCAGCGATGGCAGCAGGCATCTGCTCCGGTTTTATCACTGCTTTCCTTCAGACCAAAATGGGCATCCAGTCCATCTTAGCAGGAATTATTGTAAATACCGGATTGTATACGATCAATATTGCAGTTATGGGCTTCTCATCCAATATGAACCTTTTTAACTGCGATTCCGTGTTCACCTGGGCAAAAACAGCGATCGGCGGCACCTGGTATAAGCTGATCGTGGCAGCGGTGATCGTTGTACTTGTGGGAATCCTCATTTCCTTTTTCTTAAATACAAGACTGGGACTTTCCATCCGTGCGACTGGTGATAATCCGGATATGGTGCGCGCGTCCAGTATTAATACAAGCGCGATGATCACGATCGGACTGTGTGTGGCAAATGCGCTGACCGGTTTGTCTGGCGGACTGTTAGCACAGTATCAGAAATCCTGCGACATCAACCTCGGAACCGGAATGGTGACGATCGCACTTGCCAGCCTTATCATCGGGGAATCTCTGATCGGCAAAGGCAGTATGTTAAAACGGGTTGCTGGCGTTATCATAGGAAGCTGCCTCTATCGTTTTATTGTGGCAGTGGCACTTCGCCTGAACGTTCCGGCAGAATGTTTAAAGCTTGTTTCCGCTGTTATCGTAGCAGTTGCGATCGCATTCCCATATCTGAAAAAACAGGCAGAATTCTACCGTCAGAAACGTGCGGCAAAAGCACAGAATCAGATTTATATCAGAGAGATCATGAAAAATGACAGTGAAGGAGGGGACAGATAATGGCAGAGAAAAACGCAATGCTTGTAATGCGCGATGTCAGCAAAACATTCAATCCGGGAACTGTAAATGAAAAATGTGCACTGAAAAATCTAAATCTTTCCTTGAAAAAGGGAGATTTTGCAACGATCGTAGGAAGTAACGGTGCAGGAAAATCAACCTTATTTAATGCGATCACAGGCGCCTTTTTTGCAGATAAAGGCCTGATCCTGTTAGATGGTGAGGATATCACCTATCAGAGAGAGCATGTGAGGAGCAAGGTGATCGGACATCTGTTCCAGGATCCGTTAAAGGGCACAGCACCGCATATGACGATCGAAGAAAATATGGCACTTGCATATCTTCGTACAACGACTTCCAAAAACGCGTACTTCAGCCGGATCAAAGCATCCGACAAAAAGAAGTTCAGAGAGCAGCTTGCACTGCTTGACATGGGGCTTGAGGATCGCATGAAGCAGCCTGTCGGACTGCTGTCCGGAGGACAGAGACAGGCACTTACACTTCTGATGGCAACGATGGTAACACCGAAGATTTTGCTGTTAGATGAACATACGGCGGCACTCGATCCGGCAACCGCAGAAAAAGTGCTGAACCTGACGAAAAAGATCGTATCCGAGCAGAATATTACCTGCCTGATGGTCACACATAACATGCACCAGGCGTTAGAGCTTGGAAACCGTACCTTAATGATGGATTCCGGAAATATCGTGCTGGATATCGAAGGGGCAGAACGTGAGAAAATGACCGTGGATGACCTGCTTGGACAATTCGCTCTCCGCGCAGGCAAAGAATTGGATAATGACCGCATCTTATTTTCAAAAGTAGAAAAATAAGGCAGGGAATAAGAAGCTGTTTTGGCAGCGCCATGAAGTTAAGAGAATGAACCAAGATCCCGGTATTCGAAAGAATACCGGGATCTTTTGCGTTCCTGTGCCTAAAAAAATGTTTCCAATGTCGGAAAGTATGCTATAATACAAATGTTAATATGTTCGGAAAGTTTACTTTTTTATAGAAAGCATGCTTACGGGTGGGACATAACGACTGTTACATAAGACCGTGTATGGAGAGATCCGGTGAGGTTTCTGGGAAATGCGTCTTATTTTATAAAAAGATAAAAACAGCAGGTGATTACATATGAGAAAAAATACGAAGAAAAAAGGTTTTACGCTGGTAGAATTAGTAATTGTTCTTGTCATACTTTCTGTCATATCTGCGATCGCAGTACCGTTTTTTATGAATTACTGGAAGAAGGCAGAGTTCCAGAAGAATGAGGCGAATGCCAAAACCGTTTATCTGGCGGCGGAATCCAGACTGACTTATTACAGGAATTCGGGTCAGTGGGAAGATTTTAAGAAAGAGATCCTGGCAGAAGGAATACCATATACGGATGCCAGTCAGGTCACTGCGGAGGTTACGGATGAGGAAGGCAACGGCTTACAGACCGTGGCGCAGACATCGGGAACTGACCTGAAAGGACGTATCTATGCGATCACACTGGATGCCAAAAGCCAAAGTGATAGTCAGAATGCAGACAATCCGGTATTAGAATTATTAGAGGACTATATTTATGATACAGGCTTCTTCGATGGTTCCATTGCAATCGAGATCGATGTGGAATCCGGAGAGGTTTATTCTGCGTTCTATGGAACAAAGTGCAAAGGTCTTAACTATGAAGAGCAGGACGCAGACGGTTATCTGACCATGCAGGACCGTGGCTATGAGAGCAGAAGCAAGAGACTGCTCGGCTATTATTCTACCGAAGACACGGTGAATGTTGTCAGCTTAAAGCCGAAGAAGTTAAGGATCACAACGATCAACCTGTTAAACAGCGAACAGCTTTCCCTGAACTGGTCCAGTAATGTCGGTGGAAGCCGTGATGTGAGTTATGAGATCAAATTTTATAAAAAAGACGGTGACGAGCAGTTATTCTCACTTACAATGTCCCCATATGATATGGTGGCAACGGATGGATGGTCCGGAACGGTGGGTGGAACATCCACACTGGCGAAGTTTGCGTTGAAGGATAAAGGTGGCAAGGATTGCGGCACCTGGGCATTCCCGGTAAACTACAGCGATAATAAGTATTCACTGGTACTGGATGCAATGATGTCGGCGGAATTGCAGGCGATGCTTAATCTGTCTCCTGACAACAATAAAGTAGAAGCGAGAGAAAGACTTTACAGTACGAATATTACAAGGCTTGACGCAGTATCAGATGATCTTGCACAGCCGGTAAATATGTATGCGACTGTGAAGGCAGTTGCCTATGCCGGAAATAAAGGACTCGTGCTCAGCCAGGAATACCGTCCAAGCGAGGAGGTATCATCAAATGAGGCCAATTCTATGTTCGGTGATAAATCGGATAGTTCTGCCCACAAGATGGAGATTGAGACATTCCGTCACCTGTCGAATATCCGTTACTATAAGGAAAAAACAGCAACGGAAGAAACAACATTTGAACTTGCAAGCAGAAAAATGGACTGGGCTTCGGTTGGAACCGGTCTGTATGCGATAAAGGAAAATGGAACCGGTGTGGCAACGGAGGAAAAACTTTACTGGATCGAGAATACTGCGGATCAGACGGTGAATTTTCCTACGATCGCATTGCTTGGCAAAAAGCAGACTCTGCAGGGAAAAGGAAATAAGACTCCGATTGTAAATCTGAGTCTGGGAGAGACATCCATCCTTGATGATACTATGGTAACTAAAATTACTAATAATCATGGAACTTTACCGGAAGCAGATGGTAAATACCTCGGATTATTTGCGCAGATTGCAGGAAATGTTAACGATGTGACATTCCAGGATGCGACCATAGAGCTTGGCATTGATAAGAGCAGTACTCATACGTTCAGTCGTCTGCTCGGAGTCGGCATCCTTGCAGGACGGAGCAAAGGAAATCTGGAAGAAGTTGCGGTTACGACTTCAAAAGCAATGAAACAGAAGCTGCAAGATGAAAAAGACTTTGCAACCGTTCATGTATCTTTGAAGAATGCCGGGGCAGCGAATGATGCAGACGGAGCAGAGAAGATCGCAGCGGTCGGCGGGATCGTGGGTGTGATCGCCGGAGGTCCGGAGAAAAGCAGTGGCTCAACTACACCTGTAAAAGAATTAGAGCTTCTGGTGGGAGTAACACTTGATAAGCTGACATCCGAAGGACGTGTGATCGCGGAACTCCCGGATACCGAAGGGGTGCCGACAGACCAGAAGACTTCTCCATCAACAGAGAAGACCGCAGCAGATTATTGCTATGGTATCGGTGGTATCGCAGGATATGCATGGATTGCAAGTACCAATTCTACAAGCACATCCGGCATGGTACATTTTGGAGACTGTAAAAACCATGCAGAGGTCCGTGGTAATCTACTCACCGGTGGAATTGCAGGAACACTGCGGGGAAACCAGAAAATTATAACTAGTGGGGGATCAATTGATTATCAGATACATGCCAATATTTTAAATTGCAGCAATGACGGACTGATCCTGTGTACGACAGAAAAAAAGGATATGAATAATAAATCCCTTTTGGGATATTACTTTGGTGGAATCGTCGGTTACGGCAAGGACATGATTTTTTACAATGCGACCAGTGCGTCCGGACGGGCTTCTGATTTTACTTATAATGAAGGCAAAAAAGGGCTGCTGCTCGGAAACTATGTCGGAGGAATCGTCGGATACGGAGAAGACTCTGTGATCAACAGCTGCTCCACGGAGAAGGACGGATATGTTCTTGGTGCCGACTATGTCGGCGGTATTGTCGGCGGTCTTGATGGAAGTGTACAGGATTCCATCCGCGCGGACAATACAGCTGTGAGCGTAACAACAAATGCCAATTATGTAATTGGAATGAATTACGTCGGAGGAATCACTGGAAAGAACTCCAATAAAGTAAAGTTGCAGAATTGCGTGAACAATGGTGTCGTTGCAGGATATAAAAAATACATCGGTGGAATTGTCGGTTATAATACAAAAGAGGCAGAGATCTATGATTGTGCCAGCTATTTATCCGATTACGACGGCTCTGTTTTTAATATGATCGTAAAGACCTGGAAAGCAACTGGAAATTATGTCGGTGGTGTTGCCGGCTACAATAATGGTAAGATCACGTTTACAACAGATAGCCAGAAGATCACAGTAAAATCCGTAAACAGTATCGTTGTCGGAAATAATTATATTGGTGGTGTCGTAGGCTTTAATGACGTGGATGGATTGTTGGATGTTCATTATACGCTGATCGGTGGAAAAATCTATGCATACGAAGATTGTGCAGGCGGTATGTTCGGACTGAATGCATCAGAAAAGGTATTGACAAAGGATCTTGTGATCAAGCCGCAGAGTGTGCATGGAAGATATTATGTCGGCGGATGTATCGGTGCGAATGTAGTGGATCTGGCAGCTGATACAGATATGAGCGGCTTCCGGGCGGACAATATTCTTGGATCGATATCCGGCGAAGCGTTTTGCGGAGGAATCATCGGCTACCAGAGAACGTATACGGCAAAGCAGCTTGAACTTACAACAGGAACTCCGGTCTGTGAGAAGATTGATGAGTTAAGAACGACAGCGGATGCATCTAAGAAGCTGTTCCCGACAGTGGATAGCACAAGCCATGTTCCAACAGCGGCAGTCGCATCCCAAAATACACATACACTTACTGTCAGTACAAAAGGCAACAATACGAATCTGACAATTGACACCAACAATATTCCGATCAGTACGAACCTGTACGCAGGCGGAATTGTAGGTTATTGTGAGCACGAAAGCAAACTTGTGCTCAAAGACTGCAAAAACAGCGGAGATATCACGAAGCTGACAGCAGAGAATACAGGAGTTTCTTTAAAAGCTTATATTCATAGCAGCGAGGTTGGAACAACAACAGCTTCTATTGATGATCAAATAAAGCTTCATTTTGTCGGTGGAATCACAGGTGTAAACCTGGAAAAAGAAGTGATCGATCACTGTGCCAATACGGGAAGTGTTTCCGGATTTTCCGGCATCGGTGGTGTAGTCAGCTTAAATACAGGTCTTGTGTACCATTGTGCACTGAATGAAAACTTTGGTAATGCTGCCTTGAATTACATTGGCGGAATCGTCGGCATTAATATCGGAACATCAGCTGCATCATCAACATACAAGACAATTACAAATGAAACAATTACATATAAATCGGGAACAATCCAGTCCTGCTCGACAGCCGGAGGCAAGACGATTGCCGGTCACTCGAATGTCGGCGGAATTGCCGGATGGAATGCGAATGGCGGAACATTGAAGGACAATATAAGCCAGGCGAATATCCAGGGCTCCGGAGACTATATCGGAGGTCTTGTCGGACGTAACAGTGGAAGCATTGAGGCTGGAACAGATAACGGCACAGCATCCCGCAATATCGAAGGCAAGAGCGGAGAAGGTGTCGGAGGTCTCGTCGGAATCAACGAGGCATCCGGAAC
>CAKRLC010000008.1 GCA_934358955.1 uncultured Roseburia sp.
AGGAACAAAACATAAAGGAGAAGAAACTATGAAAAAAAGATTACTTGCATTATTTTTAACAGGAGCCATGGTATGTTCCATGACAGCTTGCGGAGGAAGCGATACCGCAGGTACAAAAACAGAAGATACAACCAAGACTTCTGAATCACAGGATGCCGCTTCTACAGAGGAAGGTTCCACTGGAAGTGTTGCAATCGAAGATATTTGGACAAAAGGTGAAACAGTAAACTTTGATGTTGCAGCAAAAGCAGGTGGCGGTACAGACCTTTATACCCGTTACCTGACAGCAGCATTGGGAGAAGTTTATCCGGAAGCAAACTATGTTGTTACAAACTATGATACGGCAGAGGTTGGAGCAGAGCATTGTAAAAATGCAAAGGGCGACGGTCTGACATTAACAGTGGCTGCATGTACAAGTATGGATAATTATTTGACTGGAGCTTCTAACGTCAATCCAAATGAAGACTACAGAGTAGTTGCAAAGTTACATGATGGTGGTCCACAGGCGATCATCGCAAAACCGGGAGCACCATATACGAATCTGGAAGAATTAGGTGCTTATATTAACGAACATCCGGGTGAAGTAACAGTTGGCTGTGCACTTGGTGGAACAAGCCAGATTATCCTGTACAGCATCATTGATGCGATCACAGATGGAAATGGAGATGCTGTAAACTATGTACAGAGTGCATCCGAAGCAGACAAGCTTACCAATACCGCTTCCGCAGCAATCGATATTGCAAACTGTTCCATTCCAAATGCACAGGCATATGAGGCAGACGGCAAGCTGACAATTTTAGGCACAATTGCACCTGAAATAGCAACATTAGAGTCAATGTCAGAACTGGTAGGACTTGATCTTGGAGACAGCTTTAAGACTACATTAGAGCAGGGCGTTGATTTTACCTGGGATGCAGGATATTACGTTATGGCACCGGCAGATACACCAGATGAAATCTGTGAAGCAATCAACAGCATCATTGTCAAAGCAGCAGGGCAGGACAGCTTTGTGGAAGGTATGAAGAAAATGGCAAGTTATCAGAATGTACCGGATCTTGCAGGAGCAGAGGCAGACTGGAATGCAGAATGGGAATTCCAGAATGAGATTACTGAGAAGCTCGGATGGAAAGTCCGCTAAGAAATAGGACAGAGAACAATAGAGTGTGCATTCAGAGAACAGGCTATTGGCATGAATAAAAAAGGATATGCAGGCAGAACGCCTGCATATCCGGGAAAAGAAACGAGGCATTTATGAAAAAATTAAACCGTACATATCTTATGGGAATTGTCTGTCTGGCATTTGCAGCATTTATCGTCTGGCAGACTGGAAAAATTCCACATCGCCTGGTATCAAATGAACCGGGACCAAGAATGTTTCCGTATATTTCAGCGGCAGGTATCGCAATTATGGCAATTCTGTCCATGATTTTCGACGGAAAAAAAGAAAAAGAAGAAAAAGAGAAGGAACCATATCTGGACAAAGCCGGATGGAAAAGACTGATTCTGATGATGTTGGTCTGCCTTCTGTTCTGTGTTGGAATGCAGGCGATTGGCTTCTGGATCACAGCAATGATCGGAATGTTTGTATTTATCTGGCTGTTAAAAGGAGATAAAAAGATCAATATCCCGTTTGCAGTGATCTTAAGCATTGCACTGGCATCCCTTTGTTACTTTGGATTTACAAAAGGCTTCAATATCCCGCTTCCAAAAGGAGCAGTCTGGGATTTATTAAATATTAAGATGTTGTAGGAAAGAGAGGAAATTAGAGATATGGCGAATTTTATGACAGCACTGATGACTCTGATGCAGCCTACAAACTTCATTATGTTATGTGTCTGTGCAGTGGTCGGAGTTATTTTGGGAGCAATACCGGGACTCTCCGGCGGACTTGGAATCACACTGATCTTACCGTTGACCTTTGCATTTAATACGGAATTAAGCTTTGCAATGCTGCTTGGTATGTATGTCGGTGGTGTGTCCGGTTCCTTTATCGCAGCAGTATTAGTCGGAATCCCTGGATCCGCATCTTCGATCGCGACCTGTTTTGACGGTTATCCGATGACGAAGAAAGGACAGGCGGCGAAAGCCTTAAGCATCGGTATTACAGCTTCTTTTATCGGAACATTTGTATCGATCGTGATCGCAACACTCTGCTCTACATATATTGCAGATATCGCTTTAAAACTCGGACCATGGGAGTACTTCAGCCTTTGTCTGATGGCAATCACACTGGTTATCGGTTTAAGTAACGGATCTATTTTCAAAGGACTGTTAGCAGCTTTTATCGGTCTCTGGATGTCTACCGTAGGAGCCGATATGGTTACAAACCAGCTTCGTTTTACTTTTAACAATACAAACCTTTATGGTGGAATCAATGTCATCAGTATGTTAATGGGTACTTTTGCATTGCAGCAGGTAGTAACCAGCTATGCAAAAGGAAATCAGGAAATGCCGGAAGTAGATACCAGTTCACTTAGTGGATTCGGCTTAAAGCTTTCTGATTTTAAAGAAAATATGAAAACCATCCTGTTATCACTTGGCATCGGACTTGGAATCGGTTTCCTTCCTGGAATGGGCTCTGGTGTTGCCAACATGATCGCATACGGTCAGGCAAAGAAGATCGACAAGCATCCGGAAAAATTTGGTACCGGTTATGATGCAGGTATCTGGGCAACAGAGGTTTCAAATAATGCAGGGGTTGGTGGAGCTTTGATTCCAATGATTTCACTTGGTATCCCGGGAGATGGAACCACCGTTTTATTAATGTCTGCCATGACGATCCATGGCTTGACTGCAGGACCGATGTTTATTGAGCAGAATCCAGTACTGGCAAATCTGATCTTTGCATCCGTTATGGTGTCAGCAATCTTTATTTTCATCGTACAGATACTGACGAAGAGATGGTTCCCATATTTATTAAAGGCACCATACCATTATTTATATAGTGCAATTTTAATGATCTGTTTTATGGGTGCATTTTCTGCGTCAACCTCTATGTTTACGGTATACATGGTGATCGCGTTCGGCGTACTTGGAATATTGATGGATGCATTTAAGATCCCAATGTCTCCATTAATGTTATCATTTATTTTGGGAAGTAAGATTGAATCATACTTCCGTATGGGCTGTTCTTATGCAAAAGGTGATATGACATCTTTTGTGACAAGACCGATTTCATTAATCTTCTTACTGATTGCATTATATAGTGTGGTTAGCCCGGTAATCAAAATGCTGATCCGTAAAGCAAAGGCGAAAAAGACAGCAGCATAAATTTTTATGTATTTTAAACTGAAGGGGTTGTCCTGCAAAGCGATATTTTTACAATATGTAAATTGCTTATCAGTAATTACACATTGTACAGATTGTGCTTGATAGACAGCCCCCTATATAAAAAGCAATTCGAAACCTATAAAGCAGAAG
Source organism: uncultured Roseburia sp. (assembly GCA_934358955.1). Taxonomy (GTDB): domain Bacteria; phylum Bacillota; class Clostridia; order Lachnospirales; family Lachnospiraceae; genus Roseburia. The sequence goes on from CAKRLC010000008.1 coordinate 3,421, forward strand.
GTATAAGAAAAGAGAAGATTATGTTAGAAGAAAGAAAACAATATTATTTAGATATTATTGCAAATACCGGTGCAAAACGGGAAGTTATGATCGATTCCCGTGAAATCCCGGAAGACTACCGTGCATATCTTGATGCAGTAGAACGGAAAGAGTATATCATTGATGTTCCGGCTGTCGGTGTTCCGGTAAAATGTGTCGTATCTTTTGCCAAAAACAGAACAGAAAACTGTCCGGTTCATGTGAATGCACATGGCGGTGGATTTGTAATCCAGCGGAATGAAGATGATGACATGTACTGCGCGCATCTTGCAGACGGAATCAGGGGAATTGTAGTCGATGTGGAATATGCACTCTGCCCGGAATATGCATTTCCGGTTGCATTTGAACAGTGCTATGAAGCAGTTAAATGGACATTTGGAAAATGTAAAGAATGGAATGCGGATGAAAACAGGGTTTCCATGGGAGGACACAGTGCCGGAGGAAATCTGACTGCTGCAGTTGCATTAAAAGCAAACGGATCAAAAGACTTCAAACTCTGCCTCCAGATTTTAGATTATGCAGCACTTGATTTTGCGACGGATGCATTAGATAAACCCGGTAACAGGGAACCAATGATGCCGGTAGAACGTAGCAGGGCATTTACTGCATTTTATGTGGATGATAATCTGGAACTGACAAAATCACCGATGGTATCTCCTGCATTTGCAACCGATGAGATGTTGGCAGGACTGCCAAAAGCACTTGTGATCACTGCAGGAAAATGTAGCTTCCGTTTTGAAAATGAAAAATATGGAAGAAGAATGGCAGAGCAGGGAGTGGAGGTTTCCATGAAGCGATTCCTAAACAGCCGGCATGGTTTCTCTGTCCGGCTGGTGGATGAGTGGAGGGAAGCACAGGATCTGATCATCCGCTATATCCGTGAATCCGTAAGAAAGGAGAAAGCGTAAGATGGCATTGACAAAAGAAGAACGTGACAACATTTTTAAGACTCTTGAAAATACAAGGATCGTGCACGGTGCGATCACGTTTCCGGAAGAGTGTTATCATTTTCCAGAGCTCTGCGAGAAAGAAACTGTAAAAATGGAAGCAGTGGATGGATATGAGTATACGGTTTATATTTTCAAATCCAAACAGAAAGAATCGCATTGTTCGGTACATATCAACATTCATGGTGGCGGTTTTATCGGACCACATTGTGACAATGATGAGATGTTCAGTGCTTATGTTGCGGATAAAATTCACGGAATCGTTGTGGATGTAGATTATACGACTTCCGGTTTTGCGCCTTATCCGGTTGCATTGCATCAGTGTTATGAGGTGGCAAAATATGTAAAAGCACACTGCACAGAATGGGATTGCGATGAAAAACGGATTTCCATGGGAGGCTACAGTGCCGGAGGATCCCTGACAGCCGGAGTGGCATTGATGGCAGCAGAGAGAGACGATTTCGAGCTGTGTCTTGAGATACTTGGCTATCCACCGGTAGATAACCTGACACATCCATTGTACAAAAAAGACGGTTACATGAGAGTGATGTCTGTGGAACGGGAATTTGCATTTAATGAATTATATTTTGATGGTAACAAAGAGCTTATGAACGAGCCTTACGCATCACTGCTGTATGCGCCGGCAGAGCTTCTTGCAAAACTGCCACGGACATTAGTCTGCACCGCTTCTGGCTGCAATTTCCGGTTTGAGGATGAAGAATATGCGATGAAGCTGGTAGAACAGGGAGTGGAAGTGACTGTGAAACGGTTTCCAGAGACAAATCATGGATTTATCCCACATTTCATGAATGGATGGGAAGATGCAGCAGACTTGATTGTTGATACGATTAAGAGCGCAAAATTATCCTGATGAAAAGTCTGGATATAATGTGTAAAATATAGTTGGAAGTGAATAGAAAATATAGGAGCAGCTATCTACGATATATGAATGTAACAATATAATAATGTGGTTAAAAACTATTATTTTATAAGTTGCGACATAGATTCAAACAGGTTTTAGCAGATAATAATATCATGCAGGAAAGCGAGACAATAAAAATGACAATGAAAGAACAGTATGCTGCGCACCTGGCGGCATATGAAGAACAGAAAAAAGGAAGTCATGCCCATTTCTGGATCAATCAGACAAAGCGTTATGTGCATCCATTCCAGATGTTTGGAAACCTCTATTATGTAGGGGATGACAATATCTGTATGCATATCATTGATACCGGAGAAGGATTGATCCTCTGTGATGCAGGAAATTATGGTACAGAGGGGATGCTTGTGAATGCAATCTGGGAAGCAGGATTTAACCCTTATGATATCAAATGGCTGATTTTATCACATGGTCATGTAGACCATATCGGCTGTGCAGAATTTTTCCGTACAATGTATGGCTGTAAGATTTACATCGGTGAGCCGGATGCAAAAATGTTTAAAGAAAGACCGGAGCTGTCGGCTGTGCAGGATTCTCCAAGCTGCCTGTACCAGTTATTTGAGCCGGACGAAGTGATCCATGACGGTGATGTTCTGACATTTGGAAATACAACAATTCAGTTTTATCTTGTTCCGGGACATACCGGGGGCTGCGTGGCTTATTTCTTTGACATCACAGACGGAAAAGAGACGAAACGTGCCGGCTATTACGGTGGATTCGGATTTAACACGTTATTAAAAGATTACCTGATCGAGATCGGTGATCCGGAATATAAGATGCGAAAAGTCTATCTGGATTCCCTGAAAAAAGTAAGGGATCAGCATGTTGACGTATTTATGGGAAATCATACGATCAATAATAAGCTGGTAGAAAAGAGGCAGTATATGCTGGAACATCCGGGAGAAAACCCATTTGTCGATGAAACAGCCTGGGGTGCCTATCTGGATGAAAAGAGGGATGCACTGTTAGAGTTTATGAAAGATCCAGTGAATAATTAGTTAATCAGAAAATGATTCATCTCCTGTAATTTCTATATAGATACCGGTGATTTCATCCACATTTTTTCACCGGAATGTCACGGTAGGAGTGCGAGAAATCAGCCGTGAATCCTTTCTAAATCAAGCATACCTTTATCTGAATTGTGTATACAGATCAGATGTGGTGAAAATATAAGAGGATCAAAAAGCTTCCGGTTTAAAGCCGGAGGCTTTTTTGCGTAATAGGATTCGGGTGTCAAAAGGTCTACTCCGTAACCTTTATTGGCAACTTGCACAAAAGAAATATGGAAAGTTTCTCTTTGTGCAATGGAGATAAGACTCATGAAGCGTGGAAGCCTCTGCTGAACACGCTTCACGCTTTCAGAGGCTTATCGGAATGGTTTGCACAATGAAACTTGCAATATTTTTTTGTGCAAGTTGTGACTCTAAACTAAGATGTAGATCTTTTGACACCCGAATCCTAATAGGAAATTCCTTGGAATTCCCTATTATACAAAAAGGCACTAACGTGCTAATGATGCACAAATTTACTTGAATCTGCGATATGTCTTTTATATAATATATGAAATGAGATAATTATTTAACAGAACGCCTGGCCGAAAGCAGTATTGCGATATCGGGCAGAAAAGACAGAAGTTGTTACAGAAGAAAGAGGGAAGATTATGCAGATCAGACCATCCAGACAGGAAGATTTACCTGTTATGCTTGACATTTATGAAGAAGCCAGACGCTTCATGCAGGATACCGGAAATCCAACACAGTGGAATGAAAATTATCCGGAAGCAGAGCTTTTGATGCGTGACATCGAATTAGGAAACAGCTTTGTTGTAGAAGAAAATGCACAGGTGATCGCAACCTTTGCATTGATCATAGGAGAGGATCCGACCTACCGTGTGATCGAAGACGGAGCCTGGTTGAATGAGAATCCATATGGTACGGTACACAGGTTAGCAGCAAGAACAGCGGTACATGGCGTAGCCAATTATGTTTTTGACTGGTGCAAGGGCAAGGTGGACAATCTTCGCGCAGATACACATGAAGACAATAAGGTGATGCAGCATATTTTAGAAAAAAATGGTTTTGTACGATGCGGAAGGATTTATGTGGAGAATGGAACACCAAGAATTGCGTTTCAATTTATGCCACAGATAAGAAAAGTGGATCCGGCGGTAATGTCACAGCCATTTTCCCAGGATGGACAGAATATGTCTTGTGCTGCTTCATGGCAGCAGGAACAAGGTACATATCAGGAGATGCCACAGTCCAATTGGATGCAGCGGGAGCAAGCGATGATGAAGGAAGAGAGTAAGCAGGGATATGGAATCGCTTCCATGGTGCTTGGAATTATTTCTATTGTCCTTTTCTTTGCTTTTATCAATCTCCCATTGGCAATCTTAGCGGTTGTATTTGGTGGCGTCCAGCTTGCAAAAGGCGGACAGAAGGGTATGGCGATCGCCGGGATCATTACGGGTGAGATCGCGATTTTTCTGACGGTGATCGCAGCGCTGTTTTTCTGCTTTAATCATATGGCAGAGATCGAATATCCTTCAGACACCAATGAGGGCGGCTACTATTACGATGCTCCGGAATATCATACAAGCCAGGATTATTATCAGGGGTATTATGATGGTTACTACGACGGCTATGATGCTGCCTACAGTGATCTTCGGAATGGTACTTACTTTCCAAAGTAGATGCAGATGACAAAACGTGGGATATTTCTTATTGACATCTGATAAATATCAACTTAAATGAAGAATGTTATCGTCCGATACAGGTTACACTTATGAGGGAATATAACAGTTATCCCGGGCATATACTGGAAGAAAAAACAGGAGGATCTGTGAGAACAGACGATTCCTTATTATTAAGAAGAAAGAGAGCAGCAGGGATTCTGCTGCTTCTTTTTCTGCTCATAATTTCGATATTCAGGGAGATAAAACAGCATACAGTACAGGCAATGGGAGAAGTAAAGCAGATGAAAGAAGAAAAAAAGAAACTGGCGCTGACTTTTGACGATGGACCGAATCCGGATTATACCGAAATACTATTGGAAGGACTGAAAGAGCGTGACGTAAAAGGCACTTTCTTTTTGCTTGGAGCAGAATGTGAGAAATACCCGGAGCTTGTGCAAAAGATCAATGAAGAAGGGCATCTGATCGGTGTACATTCCTACGAGCATGTAAATCTCGCCAATCTGACGGATGAGGCAGCAATCCGTCAGGTTGACCGGACAAATGAGATCCTTTACAAACTGACCGGAAAGCATGCGGAATATATCAGACCGCCTTATGGATGCTGGAAATGCAATTTAGATTACGAGACAACGATGATCGAAGTGCTTTGGGATGTGGATCCGTTAGACTGGAAGACGGACAACTCAGACGTTATCGCAAAAAGAGTGTTTGAGGCAGTCAGAGAAAATGACATCATTCTTCTGCATGATGCTTCAGAATCTTCCGTGAACGCAGCATTTAAAATCATAGACGGGCTTCTGGCGCAGGACTATACATTCGTGACAGTAGAGGAACTGCTTCTGGATTAATAGGAAAATAAAGTTTGTTTTTGTCAGCAGAATTCGCTATACTGAGAGAGAAAATGTAAAAAAAATTTTTACATCACTATTGATAAGTACACTTTTCTTATATATAATAAGAATGGAAAAAGAAAAGGGGGCATTGTAATGAAGTTCGATGAATTATTTGAACAGAGAAGTTTGGTGGCTTCAAAGTTAAAAGATTACATTAGAGATAAAGGCTATACGAAAGTATCTTTTGCGGCAAAAGCAGATATTTCACGACCGACACTCGACAGGCTGTTGAGTGGCAGCATAGATAATAAGAGTTCATTCGACCGTCATTTACAGAAAATATTGAAATTGCTTAATATGACAGCAGAAGATTTAATAGGATATCATTCAATGTCGACAAGGCTAACAACAGCAGCAGTATATTCAAAAAACGCGCCGATGGATCATGAAATGAGCAATACAGCCCAAAAACAGTATCAGCTGCTTTTGGATGTGATTGACTTGTGCGCAATTTATTATTAAAGGTGCAAGCAGTCTGGATATTATAGTTTTGTGCCGATTGAACGAAATGGAGACATGAACGATATGAGCGAATTAATTACTGCCAAAAATCTGGATCTGGTTATAAAAAAGAACCGTGAGATTAAAGACGAAGTATCAGCACAGGCAATCAGATTTCAGACGAATCCTTCCATGATGAAAGTAGCGTCTGCTCCTCAGCTTGCACTTTTGATCTTACAGGGATTTGGACTGATACAGATGCCGATAGAGGATAAATTTTGGAGTGGAGCAATTTTTGTCAAAGATGGGAAAATCATTCCAGTCGTAAACACTTCTCTTCCAAGGGCAAATCAATACTTTGCGGCATGGCATGAGATATATCATTTGATATTTGACAAAGTATCGCTTGATCACTTCATTGAAACAGACAATACATTAGAAGAGAGAAAAGCAGAGTATTTTGCTGCATGTATGCTTTTAGATGGTGTTGACAGATATTTTACAGAGCTTCCGGAAATGGAATTTATTTCGAAAATTTTTCACTGTATGTCGATGTTTCAGGCACCATATAAAGCAGTATTAGTCTCATTGTATGAGTATGCGATTCAGAGTGAAAATGAAAAGCTTTGCGCTAAAATCAAAAATGTATTTGATTTCCAGTTTGATGATCTGCCAGAAAGATTTAGAATGCTGGGACTGGATGATGGACTGGTAAGTCCTTCCTATGTTATTAATACATCTTTCTTACAGGAGAAAATAAAGAAAAAAACAGATGAAGATCCGGAACTTTGTTATCACAAGGATAATGAAGTATATTTGAAGAATATTATGGCGGAAATAGCGGTGATAACGAGGAGAGACGAATGATAGAAATAGCAAGAATTACAAAAATAGATGGTAAAAAACATATCGCTCTTTTAGATACATCTGCAATTTCTTTTATGCAGGGATTGAGGATGAAGGGGGTGCAGGCAGAATAAAAAAGAAAAATGCAGGTGAAGTATCTATTACAATATTAGCAGAGATTGTATCGTGGTATTACCCAGAAACAAAGTCATTGACGATATACTCCCAGGATGGTGATACATATGAATTTCAGAGAAAAGCTGAGTCTGACTTAAGAAGTATATTTGTAATGAGAACACCGGTTCCTGTTTCATATAAGAGTAATGATGCTATACTATGCCAGCTTATAAGAGAGGGAAGTGCTGATATTAAGAATCTTAGTGATTATAGAAAGAATGTACGTAAGATCACTTATAGTAAAGAGCAGGAGGATCATTCTGTCATATTAGTTACAGAATTGGTAGATAACGAATATTTTGCACAGCTTGTGGCAGATGAAACTGTTCATATTATTTTTTAGAAACAGGAAGTAATTGCAGACCGGACAAGATCGGGATATTATGAATTTATTATCATTTTCTCACAGCAGAGCAACAGAATACCAAGGAAAATCAGGCACAATGCTAAAAAATATAATTTCCTCTTGTAAAAAGGAGCCATTTCATGTAATCTATTAAAGATGATGAAATTTCGTGAATAAAATCTGTCATATTAAAACGGATATAATTCATAAACTCTGGATTTTACAGTGGAAAATGCAAGATTTGAATTTGAAAAATTCAGAAAAGCCATTTGTTCGCGTGATGCGGACAAATTACTGCGAAGAACATAACGAAAAGACAGCAGAGTTACTGCATTAGTATTTTTTGAAAAACGAAAGCAGGGAGCAAAGATGGATTTATTTGATTATATGAGGGAACAGAATCAGGAAAAAGAGTCACCGCTGGCATCAAGGCTCCGTCCGACAACGTTGGATGAGATGGTAGGACAGCAGCATATTATTGGAAAAGATAAATTGCTTTATCGTGCGATCAAGGCAGATAAATTAAGCTCAATTATTTTATACGGTCCTCCGGGAACTGGGAAAACAACATTGGCAAAGGTGATCGCAAACACGACAAGCGCAGAATTTTTACAGATCAATGCGACCTCCGCAGGAAAAAAAGACATGGAGGATGTCATTGCCCAGGCAAAGAACAATCAGGGCATGTATGGGAAGAAAACGATTCTTTTCATTGATGAGATCCACCGCTTTAATAAGGGACAGCAGGATTATCTGCTTCCATTTGTGGAAGACGGAACGGTCATTTTGATCGGTGCAACGACAGAAAATCCTTATTTTGAGGTAAATGGTGCTCTTTTATCCCGTTCCATTATTTTTGAACTGAAGAATCTTTCCTCAGAGGATATTAAGACATTGCTTCGCCGTGCTGTCACAGATGAAGCAAAAGGAATGGGAGCTTATCATGCCGTACTCGATGAGGATGCACTGGATTTTCTGGCAGATGTGGCAAATGGTGATGCGAGGGCAGCACTGACAGCAATCGAGCTTGGTATTCTGACAACAGAGCGGAGCGCTGATGGGCTGATCCACATTACGTTAGAGGTTGCAAGTGAGTGTATTCAGAAAAGAGTTGTCCGCTACGACAAGACCGGAGATAATCATTATGATACGATCTCGGCATTTATTAAGAGCATGAGGGGATCTGACCCGGATGCAGCCGTTTATTATCTGGCAAGAATGTTGTATGCAGGGGAAGACATCCGTTTTATCGCACGAAGAATTATGATCTGTGCAGCAGAGGATGTCAGCAATGCAGATCCGATGGCACTTGTTGTTGCAACATCCGCAGCACAGGCAATCGAGCGGATCGGTATGCCGGAAGCCCAGATTATTTTGTCACAGGCAGTTACCTATGTGGCGAGTGCTCCGAAGAGCAATTCAGCAATAAATGCCATTACAGATGCAATGGAAGCAGTAAAAAATACGAAAACAGCGCCGATCCCGGTTCATTTACAGGATGCACATTATAAGTCATCCGGAAAGCTGGGACATGGTGTGGGTTATAAATATGCCCATAATTATCCGAATCATTATGTAGAACAGCAATATTTACCGGATGGATTGACAGACAGACAGTTCTATATTCCGGGTGAGAATGGGTATGAAAAAACAATCCGTGACCGTTTTAACCGGATAAAGGGAGTGACCTATCCGCCGGATCCACGGGAAAACTAAGGGAATCAGTTGAAGGAGGAAATAATGATGAAATCTTATAAGGAAATGACAAAAGAAGAATTACTTCAGGAAAAAGAAAGCCTTGAAGCAGAGTACAAAAAATTTCAGCAGAGAGGCTTAAAGCTTGATATGTCCAGAGGAAAGCCATCCCAGGAACAGTTAGACCTTTCCATGGGAATGATGGATGTCCTTTCTTCCAAAGATGATCTGGCATGTGATGACGGAACAGACTGTAGAAATTATGGTGTATTAGACGGAATCTACGAAGCAAAAGAGCTGATCGGTGACATGATCGAGTGCAATCCGGATAACATCATTATCTATGGAAACTCCAGCTTAAACATTATGTATGATACAATTTCCCGTTCCATGACGCATGGTGTGATGGGAAATACACCATGGTGCAAGCTTGATAAAGTAAAATTCTTATGTCCGGTTCCTGGATATGACAGACATTTTGCGATCACAGAGTATTTTGGTATTGAAATGATCAATGTCCCGATGCTTCCAACCGGTCCGGATATGGATATCGTAGAGAAATTAGTCAGTGAAGATGAAGCGATCAAAGGTATCTGGTGTGTTCCGAAATATTCAAATCCACAGGGTATCAGTTATTCCGATGAAACAGTACGCCGCTTTGCAAGATTAAAACCGGCTGCAAAAGATTTCCGTATCTACTGGGATAACGCATATTGTGTTCATCATTTATATGATATGAATCAGGATCATCTGATCGAGATTTTAAAAGAATGTAAGAGAGCAGGAAATCCGGATCTGGTATACAAATTCTGTTCAACCAGTAAGATCACATTCCCTGGCTCTGGAGTGGCAGCGATCGCAACTTCTGCAAATAACCTGGAAGATATCAAAAAACAGTTAAAGATCCAGACAATTGGTCATGATAAAGTAAATCAGTTACGCCATGTACGTTTCTTCAAAGATATTCATGGAATTACAGAGCATATGCGTAAACATGCAGATTCTCTCCGCCCGAAATTTGAGATGATCCTCGAAACATTCGAGAGAGAGTTAAAAGATCTTGAAGTAGGATGCTGGTACAGCCCAAAGGGAGGTTACTTTATTACTTATGAAACGCTGGAAGGATGTGCCAAAAATGTCGTTAACAAGGCAAAAAAAGCAGGTGTTGTTATGACACCGGCAGGAGCTCCTTTCCCATACGGAAAAGATCCGCATGATTCTGTAATCCGTATCGCTCCATCTTACCCAAGCTTAGAGGATCTTACAACAGCTACAGAGATTTTTGTAGTGTGTGTAAAACTTGCAAGTGTGGAAAAACTGCTGAACGAAGCATAGTCACAGTGGAAAGATCCAAAGAGGACGGTTATTTTTAGAATATAGAAAGAAATTACAGAGAAAAAACTGCGCACAGGGATTTGACTGTGTGCAGTTTTTTTTGATTACCGGTGTCAAAAGGTCTTCTGAACACGATTCACGCTTTCAGAGGCTTATCGGAATGTTTGCACAATGAAACTTGCAATATTTTTTTGTGCAATTTAACAGCATAAACTTAAATGCAGGCCTTTTGACACCGGAAGTTTGTGAGAAAAAATTGTATATTTTTAAGTACAATCGTGATTGACCTTTTGGGGAGAAGATGGTAGAATACATATTGTATACAAAAAACAGGAAAAAAACAAGACCACAGGGGGCGAAAGAAACCAATGAAAGATATTTCGGTAAAAGCATTGGCGAAGATCAATCTGGGATTGGATGTTGTGCGGAAGAGAGAAGACGGATATCATGAAGTCCGAATGATCATGCAGACAATACATCTGTTTGACCGGCTTGAGATTTCGAAGAATACTTCCGGCGAGATTTCAATGGAAACAAATCTGGCTTTTCTGCCAACGAATGAGAACAATCTGGTATACAAGGCAGCAAAGCTTTTAAAGGATGAATTTGAGATTAAAGATGGTGTGCATGTGTGGCTGCATAAGTATATTCCGGTTGCGGCAGGAATGGCAGGCGGAAGTACAGATGCAGCAGCAGTTTTATATGGTATGAACCGTATGTTTGAGCTTGGATTAAGCGTGGAAGAATTGATGAAACGGGGAGTAAAGATCGGTGCAGATGTTCCGTATTGTCTTTTAAGAGGAACTGCTCTTGCGGAAGGAATTGGTGAGAAGTTAACAAAGCTTCCTCCGATGGTCAAATGTCCGGTATTGATCGCAAAACCGCAGGTCAATGTGTCCACGAAGTTTGTTTATGAGAATCTGAAGCTGGACGCACAGAAAAAGCACCCGGATATAGACAGACTGGTGTCTGATATTAAGGAACAGGATCTGTATAAGATTGCGGCAGATATGGGAAATATATTAGAAACGGTGACGATCCCGGCATATCCGGTAATCGCAGAGATCAAAGAGAATATGTTAGAGCATGGTGCAGTGAATGCGATGATGAGCGGAAGCGGTCCGACAGTATTTGGATTGTTTGATGATGAGAACACTGCAACAGCGGCATATGAGGAAATGAAAGCATCCGGACTGGCAAAGCAGGTTTATCTGACCAGTATTTATAATAATGCGAGAAAGTAAGGAAAGGCTTGGGTACACACGATGACAGATGATTTAACATTGAATATGAATGCGTATCTTCCGCTGAGAGATGTCGTATTTAATACATTAAGAGAAGCAATTTTAAAAGGCGAACTGAAGCCTGGAGAGAGACTGATGGAGCTGCAGCTTGCTGCAAAGCTTGGTGTCAGCCGTACACCGATCCGCGAGGCTATCCGCATGTTAGAGCAGGAAGGTCTTGCAGTGACGATTCCGAGAAAGGGTGCAGAAGTTGCCAAGATGACAGAGAAGGACATGGAAGATGTTTTGCAGATCCGTGTTGTATTAGATGAGCTTGCTGTCAAGATCGCATGTAATCTGATGACCGCAGAGCAGTTAAATGAACTGGTTGCAACTATGCACGAATTTGAGGAATCTACTAAGACAGGAGATGTGAAGCGGATCGCAGAAGCGGATGTGAAATTTCACGATATTATTTACAAGTCAACGGATAATCCAAAGCTGGTAAATATGCTGAACAACCTGCGTGAACAGATGTATCGTTACCGTGTAGAGTATCTTAAGGATGAGAACAATTATCCGACTTTAATGAAAGAACATAAACAGATCGTGGAAGGCTTAAGGAACAAGAATGAGCAGACTGTTACAGAAACGATGCATCAGCATGTAAAGAACCAGGCCGTAGCAGTAAAGGCAATGATCCGGGAGCAGGAATAAGAACTGTTTTGAATAAAAAGGAAAGATTGAGACAGAATAAAAGGGATAAGCTTTGGCTTATCCTTTTATTCTGTCTTTTACTTTACAGGATTCAAGTGTCAAAAGGTCTGCATTTAAGTTTAGAAGGTCAAATTGCACAAAAAAAGTGAAATGACAGACTTTCGAACGGTAGCAGCAACATTGAGAAAGACAGAGATCGGGAAAGAAATACCAAAAATTTGGGGTGGCAAAATGAATGGGAATACAGCAGTATCGAAAAACCTGGAAGAAAATATTACCGCAATGGAATCGTATTTCCATGACTGTGCGGATATAAAAAAGAAACGTCTGAATCTAGGGATTAACCAGGACGTGGCATGTTATCTGACATTTATTGAAGTTGCGGTGGACATGGGAACGGCAGCGCTAGGAGAGACGCTAAAGTTTTTAAATGGGATGCCGAGGGAAAAGATTCTGGATGCGCTAAAGAAAAATGCACTTGGAATCTCGGATGCGACTTATTTTGATACGATAGAAGAGACAGCAGACGGGCTTTTGACAGGAGAAGCGATTTTCTTTATAGATGGTTTTGAAAAAGCAGTAAAAATACCGGATGACGGGTATCCGAATATGGGGATCACGGAAGCAGATTCTGAAAAAGTGATCCGTGGATCCAATGAGGGATTCTGTGATTCGGTAAAACAGAATGCGGCGCTGATCCGCAAAAGGATCCGTTCGCCAAAGGTAAAGGTGCGGCAAATAAAAAAAGGAGTCCGTTCAAACACGAATGTATACATCATGTATATCGAAGATCTTGCACGAACAGAACTTTTAGAGGAGATTGAAAACCGTCTGACAGATTTTAAAATTGATGGCGTATTAGACAGCGGGATCTTAGAACAGCTGGCGGAGAAAAAATGGTACTCGCCGTTTCCACAGTTTCAGACGACACAGCGGCCGGATCGTGCAGCAATGTCACTTTTAGAAGGAAGAGCAGTGGTGCTGTCGGATAATTCACCGACGGGATTAATTCTGCCGGCAGATTATAATTCTTTTATCCGTACCAGTGACGATTATTACAGCCGTTTTGAAATTGCGACATTTGGCAGGATATTACGTTATCTGGCATCTTTTTTTGCAATGACACTGCCTGGATTTTATCTGGCAGTGACAAATTTCCATACACAGATTTTGCCGACAACCCTTCTGCTGTCTTTTGCAGAGGCAAGAAAAGGAGTGCCATTTCCGGCAGTCATTGAAGTGCTTATCATGGAGCTGTCTTTTGAACTGTTAAGGGAAGCGGGAGTCAGGCTGCCGGGGGCAATGGGAAATACGATCGGGATTGTAGGTGGACTGATCATAGGACAGGCAGCAGTGGAAGCAAATTTGGTCAGTCCGATCGTGGTGATTATTGTTTCTTTTACTGCACTTTGCTCTTTTGCAATCCCAAACGAAGAGTTTGCAACGGCATTCCGCATTTTAAAATTCTTCTTTATTGCAGCCTGTTCCTGGCTTGGATATTTTGGAATGCTGCTAGGAATAATGGCTGTACTGATGCATCTTTCCCAGCTGACAAGCTTTGGGATCCCATACCTTATGCCTTTTGTGGGAGCGGATTTAAGCGGATATGAAGACTTGAGAGACGCCGTTATAAGGCAGCCATTGAAAAAAATCAGGAAACGACCGGTTTTCGCAAAGCGTAAAGAACGGACGAAGCTTGTTTTTGAAAAAAAGGATAAGGGAGGAAAATAAGATGTTTTCAGAAAACAGGAAGATTTCAGACAGACAGGTATTCCGCCTGCTGACATATGATCTGCTTGGGATCGGAACGCTTCTCCTTCCTTCTGCACTTGCCGGATGTGCTGCAGAAGATGGGATTTTTTGCCTGGCAGCAGGAATTTTTCTGGCACTTGGTTATGTGAAGATTCTGGCTTTACTATGCCGTAAAATGCAGGAAAGCTATGTCAGGGAATTATTCAGACAATGCAAAAAAATAGTGGGAGGCCTGCTGACAGGGATGTATTTTTGCTATTTTGTCTGGACAGCTTCTTATACGGCTTATATTTTTGGCGTATTGATCACAAACAATCTTGTGGAGCACATTGGCTATAGGACAGTGCTATTTTTACTTTTGCTTTTTACTTTTTATGGAATGATGGGCGGAATCGAGGGACGCGCCAGAATTTATGAACTCTTGTTCTGGATTCTGATGATTCCTTTTTTTATGATGCTATTGTCGGCAGGCAGGGAGGTGGATGTAGATTACTGGGGACCTGTTTTTGCGACGGATTTTTTGAAAGGGATGCAGGGAAGTCTTTTGGCAGGCTCTTTTTTTTCATCTCTTACGATTTTACCGTTTCTGAAAGAATATACCCATGAGGAGAAGCTTGGAAAAATGGCAGAAAAAGCAGTCTGTTTTTCCGGAGTGATTTTTGTGGCGTTATATCTGATCTTAGAAGGCATATTTGGCAGTACTGCATTGAAAAGCATGCGGTTCCCGGTTGTTACGATGATGAGCAGTGTGCAGACAGGAGGTGGATTTTTAAAAAGGACAGACGCTTTTATGTTTGGAATCTGGTTTTTTACGCTGTATGCATTATTAAACAGTATGGTTTTTTATGCCGGAAATATTGTAAAGGAGATATGGACGGAAACGGTTTTAAAGAAGATGCAGGAAGAAAAAAGAGAGAAAAGGAAAGGGCAGCTTGAAAAAGGGTGTGATCTGATCGTTGTTTTACTTGTGTATCTCGGTGCCTATTTATTATTCCGGTACGAAGAGGTTTTCACATTCACACAGACAGTATTGTGGAAGGCAGGTGCTGTATTTGTGACCGCAGTCCCGGTTGTGTTACTTCTTTTGAAAAAGAGAGAGAAGAACAGTAAAAAATGCAGAAAAGCAGGAATGATGCTTTTATTCTGCGGAGTGTTGCTTTTGCAGGGCTGTGGGACTGTAGAACTGGAAGATAAAGAGTTTCCGGTGCTTCTGACAGTGTCGGATGAAGAGCAGTTTGAAAAAAACTGGATGAATTATAAATATGAGAAAAATAAAGTGATCGATTACAGGCATCTGAAAGTGATCCTGATCGAGGAGACGTTTCTTGAAAATGAAGCGCAGATGAATGGACTGTTAAATGTATTACAAAAAGAAAATGAGATTCCATGGAATACGTATGTCATGGTAACGAAGGACTGTGAAGCGATGGAACAGAAAGAAGCGGATATGGAAAATGTTCTTGGAACTTATTTGGAAGAGCTTCTGGAAAATACGTCGGGAATCAGACAGAAAAAATATGCTACGCTTGGCACGCTCTACAAAGAACAGAAAAATCATAAGGAGACCTGTTTTCTTCCTTATGTGGAATTAGATTGTGGAAAACCGGTGATCGGTGCCTATCAGGTGTGGAAAAGGGGAAAAGCAGATGCTGTGGTTGATGTGAGGACGGCTAAGACCGCCTTTTTGACACAAAATGGAATGGAAGAGTTTGTGACGGAACTGACCGGGCATAGTTATGCAGAGCTTACGGATCCGCATAGCAGGATCCGGCTGCTTGATGCGACAGATCAATATGGCAGAAGAATCCGACTGGTTACAGTAACACTGACAGGGGAAGGAACTGTGCAGGGAATAAGGGAAAATACTGTGACAGAAGCAGAAAAAGAAAAATGGAATGATTTGCTTCGGGAACAGTTTGAAACGACGGCAGAGGAAGCATTAAAACAGGGGATTGATATAACAAACAGTTATAAGAAGCTTGGATCCTGCAAACGCAGCTGGTATGCAGAATATCAGAATATGCCTGGGCAATACGAAGAGGATATTGAGATTAAATATCAGGTGGATATACATTGGAATGATTAAAAATGGAAATGATTGGAGAAAATTATAATAGTAGAAATACAGGTAGTGCAGCAGGTCAAACCAAAGAAATCACACAGCCTGGAAAATTCTATTTGCAATCATTTTAAGCAATCTGAAAGGAGCCAATTATGAACCGAAATTGGATATTATACCTCGGAATCACCGCCACCTGCACCATACTTGCAGCTGCTGGTGGAAGTTACGCAAGACAGACCGCTTTGCAGCACGGGATCGCAGAAAAAGTGCTGCGGTTTCATGTGCTGGCAAACAGTGACAGCGACAGGGATCAGTGTCTGAAGCTGGAAGTAAGGGATGCAGTAGGAAGCTATATGCAGGAAAAGCTTACAGACGCAGGGAGTTTTACAGAGAGTGAACAGATCGTGGCGGAAAATTTACCTGAGATTGAACGGATAGCAGAAGAAATACTGACCAGTGAGGGCTGCCATGATGCGGTGACAGCACGGCTAGAAGAAACCTCTTTTCCGGTAAAGCAGTATGGAGATTACACATTTCCAGCAGGAAACTATGAGGCATTGCGAGTGGTGATCGGGGAAGGAAAAGGACATAACTGGTGGTGTGTGATGTATCCGAACCTTTGCTTTGAAAACAGTATATATGAAGTGGTGGGGAAAGATGCGGGTGAAAAATTGCAGGAAGTGCTTTCGCCGGAGGAATATGAAAAGGTGTTAGAAGATGGAAATTATCACATCGAGTGTAAATATCTGTCATTTCTGAATGGGTTATGGACAAAATAAGATGCGTTATCCAGTGGCAAAACAGGTAGCTCTTTGCAGGATAAGAAGTGAATTTGGACAAAATCAACACAGGAAACAGTGGAACTTTTGGAAAGGCTCTGCTATAATACGTGATTAGACGAAATACCTTCAGAAAGGAAATGATAATATGACAAAAGAGGTTCTGGTAAAGATCAGCGGTCTGCAGTTTGAGGAAGAGAACGAAAACGGACCGATCGAGATCATTACAACAGGAAATTACTATAAAAAAAATGGAAAGCATTATATTTTATATAATGAAGTCCAGGAAGGCTTTGATGGTGTGACAAAAAGCATGATCAAGGTAAATGAAGATTTTATGGATGTGACAAAGAAGGGTGTCACGAATGTACATATGATGTTTGAAAAAAACAAGAAAAATCTTTCTTATTATGCAACACCGTTTGGCAGCATTCTGGTAGGTGTGGATGCAACGGATGTGAAGGTAACAGAGACAGAGGATAATATTGACATAAAAGTAGACTATGACCTGGAAGTAAATTATGAGCATCTTGCAAAATGCAGCATCAGCATGAATATCATGTCAAAGGATGTAAAGGATTTCCGCATTTAGGAAACAAAAAAATAACCGCAGTTGCGGTTATTTTTTCTGGTTAGAAGCTTTTTTATCAGCCTTTGCTTTATCCTGGGCTTTTTTCTCTTCAGCAAGTTCTTTGTTTGCTTTTTCAGCTTTTCTTTTTAATTTGGTTCTCCAGCTTACCTTTCCTTCCGGTTTCTCAAGTGGTCCGCGGACGCCGGTAACTTTGGTGATGTAAATACCGCTGACAGTAGCTTTTACTTCTTTTTTCAAAGGGATCAGGTCGAAGCAGGACTCTTCTGCGATCAGTGTCATGATCTTCGGTCCGACTTTGGCTTTTACGATCGGGAGCTTGGAACGGCGCATCAGCTTTGGAGTCTGGTCGATGACTGCCTGTGGAAGACCGGCTTCGTTCAGTCTCATACGTTTCTTGTCAATGATCAGCATCGGGATAACCTGCGCTGTTGCAGCAATCTGTGCATCCTGTTCTTCTTTTCTCTTCTGAGCTTTTTTGCCAAGGAAATAAAGAACAATAAATGCAATGATCAGAATTACTAAGATAACCAATAAAACAATCGTTACAGGACTCAAAATAAAAATCCTCCTTATAAAATCAAATTCGGATTTTATTGTAGCATTGATTTTTGGAAAAAGCAACGTGATTTTGGGGAAAAACCTTTTATTTTGGGGGAAACTGTGATATGTTATAAAAGTTAGACGGAAAGAAAGGCAGAGAAAAGGTAGATTACATGAAAAAACGAATCTTAGCACTGGTATTATGTGCAGTGACAGCTGTTGGAATGACAGCATGTGGAAATAGCAAAGGAGAAACAGCAGAAGCAACAGAATCTGTTGAGGCAACAGAGACATCGGCTGTAAATCTGGCAAAGTATGATCTGAAAGGGGAAGACTATGTAAAGCTCTGCGATTACAATGCAATCCCAATTACGATCACAGGTGATTACGAAGTGACAGATGAGGACGAGAAGACATTTTTTGAACAGTGGTTCGAAAGCAGTGGACCGTTCTACCGTGAGGATACTTCCAAAACAGTAGTAGAGGAAGGGGATATCGTCAATGTAGATTATGTCGGAAAACTTGATGGTGAGGCATTCAAGGGTGGAACCGCGCAGAATCAGAATATTGATGTATCTAACAATTGTGCAGCTGGCGGTGGAAGTGGTTATATTGATGGATTCACAGATGACCTGCTCGGAGCAAAAGTCGGTGATGTGATTGATTCAGATGTGACATTCCCGGAAGAATATAATAATGCAGATCTTGCAGGAAAAGAAGTTGTGTTTACATTTACAGTAAACTCTATCCAGAGAGAACTTACATTAGACGAGGTGGACGATGAATTTGCATCCGATGAGTTTGGCGTAGATACCGTCGAAGAGATGCATCAGGAGATCAAGACTTATTTGGAAGATTCAGCATCAAGCAGCCGTACAAGTGATATTTATGCAGCACTTCAGAATTACCTGCTTGAGAATTGTCAGGTTGATATGCCAGAAGATTACTGTGCAGACGTGATTGAAGCAGTGAGAAATAATTTTATTCAGAATTATTGTGCCGGTGATGAAGCTAATATGGAAACGATGGTAAAATCATATGGCTATGATTCTGTGGAAGCGCTTGAAAAAGAGTGGGAAAGCAGCGTAAAGAACAGCATTCAGTTAGAACTGATCGTAAAAGCGATCGCTGCCAAAGAGAATATTAAGTTAGAAGACAGTGATTTTGATAATTATGTACAGAATATCGTAAGCGGAAACGGTTACGGTTCAACTGAAGATCTGTATAGCCGGTATGGATACGGAGATGTTACTTACGGCGAAAATCAGGTTCGCGCAGTGCTGCTTGCAAGAGAGGTACTTGACCATCTGAGCGAGTCAGCAGAGATCACAGAACAGCCTGCAGAAGACACAGAAAGTGCAGAAGGCACAGAAGCTGTTGAAAGCACAGAAATAATAGATGCAACAGAGGAGGAAAATTAATTATGGAACTTGTAAATGTAAGAGATTTATTCCGCAAGCAGGAAACATATGCAGATCAGACAGTTACGATCGGTGGATGGGTAAGAAATATCCGTAATTCCAAAAATTTTGGATTTATTGTTGTGAACGATGGAACATTTTTTGAGCCGGTACAGGTTGTTTATTCAGATTCCTTAGAGAATTTTGCAGAAGTAGAAAAGTTAAACGTCGGTGCAGCGATTGTCGTAACCGGTAAAGTAGTTGCCACACCTGGTGCAAAACAGCCATTTGAGATCCAGGCAGAAAAAGTAGAGGTAGAAGGACCATCTACTCCGGATTATCCTTTACAGAAGAAAAAACACAGCTTTGAATATTTAAGAACCATTTCTCACTTAAGACCGAGAACCAATACATTTGAGGCAGTGTTCCGTGTACGTTCTTTATGTGCTTATGCAATCCATAAGTTCTTCCAGGAAAGAGATTTCGTTTATGTACACACACCACTGATCACAGGAAGTGACTGTGAGGGTGCAGGTGAGATGTTCCAGGTTACTACATTAGATATGAACAATATCCCAATGACAGAAGATGGAAAGGTTGATTTCAGCAAAGACTTCTTTAATAAACCGACAAATCTTACCGTAAGTGGACAGTTAAATGGTGAGACATATGCCATGGCATTTAAGAATATCTACACATTTGGACCAACCTTCCGTGCAGAGAATTCCAATACAACAAGACATGCGGCGGAATTCTGGATGATCGAGCCGGAGATCGCTTTTGCTGATCTGGAAGATGACATGATGTTAGCAGAGAGCATGTTAAAATATGTCATCAACTATGTACTGGAAAATGCTCCGGAAGAAATGGCATTCTTTAACAACTTTATCGACAAAGGACTGTTAGAGAGATTACAGCATGTTGCAAGTTCTGATTTTGCGCGTGTAACTTACACAGAAGCAGTTGAGATCTTAGAGAAGAACAATGATAAATTCGATTATAAAGTATCCTGGGGATGCGACCTTCAGACAGAGCATGAGCGCTATCTGACAGAGCAGGTATTCAAACGCCCTGTATTTGTAACAGATTATCCGAAGGAGATCAAAGCCTTCTACATGAAACTGAACCCGGATGGAAAAACAGTTGCAGCAGTAGACTGCCTTGTTCCTGGTATCGGTGAGATCATCGGAGGAAGCCAGAGAGAGGACGATTACGATAAACTGTTAGCAAGAATCAAAGAGCTTGGATTAAATGAAGAAGATTATGATTTCTACCTTGACCTTCGTAAATATGGTACTGCAAGACATGCAGGCTTCGGACTTGGATTTGAGCGTTGCGTAATGTATTTAACAGGTATGTCTAACATCCGTGACGTTATTCCATTCCCAAGAACTGTAAATAACTGCGAATTATAAAATAAGAAAGCAGCGGTCAGAAATCAGAGCCAAGGCTGCGCAGACAGCGGCTGGATCTGATTTCTGAGCCGGTATCTTATAGGGTGGAAGTATGCAAAGGGGGAAAAAACATGCGCTATCTAGTGGAAAATGATATTTTTAAAATTGAGATCGACTCTCACGGGGCAGAATTAAAATCTGTCACACGCAAGGAGGACGGGAAAAATTATCTGTGGTATGCGGATAAAAAATACTGGGGAAGAACTTCTCCGATTCTGTTTCCATTTGTGGGAAACTGCAATGAAAAAGAATACCGTTATGACGGAAAAACCTATGCAATGACACAGCATGGATTTGCAAGGGATATGGAGTTTGAACTGACAGAGCAGAAGGAAGATGGCATCTGGTTTGTACTTCGTTCCAATGCGGAAACATGGGAAAAATATCCATTTGATTTTGCATTGCACATTGGCTACCAGCTTACAGAAAATGAAGTAAAGGTGCTCTGGAAAGTGGAAAATCCTGGAGACAAAGCAATGTATTTTTCTATCGGCGCACATCCGGCATTTTTATGTCCGATCAACGGGGAGGAAGATAAGCTCGGATACGGACTTCAGTTCGCAGGACTTACAGAATTACATCATCATGGAAATACGCCGGATACCGGACTTGCTGTGATGGACGAGGATATCGTGATTCCACTTAAGGAAGAAAAGGTATATTTTACACCTGGATTTTTTGACCGTTGTACCTATATGGTAGAAGGAAAACAGACAGGGGAAGTTTCTCTTGTAACACCGGATGGAACACCGTATGTGACGATGGATTTTGATGCACCGTTATTTGCAATCTGGTCACCGGAAGGTAAGAATGCACCGTTTGTCTGCATTGAACCATGGTACGGCAGATGTGACGCAGTCGGATTTGACGGAACACTTGAAGAACGGGTATATGGAAATACATTACAGCCGGGAGAAAAATTTGAAAAATCCTACAGCATGAGATTTTTCTAAAAATATTTCTGGCGGAGAAATAGACAAAAGCATAAAATACAGGCTTGCGCATATATTTTGGTAAATGCCGGAATGGAAGGTAGCTTGTTGAAAAAACATTTAAAGGCGGGAGATGCCAGAAAAAGTCCTGTGGCCAGCGTTGCGGTCGTATTACTTTTTATGTATGTGGTAAGTGGGTTGCTGCTTTTGCTGCTTGCATTACTGCTATATCAGGCAAAACCGGGCGAGACAGTGATACGTATAGGAATTATCCTTATCTATATCATAACCGGTGCGACAGGAGGCATCCTGATCGCAAAAAAGCAGAAAAACAGGAAGTTTTTGTGGGGATTGCTCGTAGGAACTACATATTTTGTACTTCTTTTTGGAATATCTGTGATTGCCCGGAAAGGTGCAGATATGGATCCTGTCAGGAGCGTCACAGCATTGGTCTTATGTGCGGCATCCGGCATGATCGGTGGGATGATTGGCTGATTAAAGTGAAAAAATGCTTTTCTTATGAAAAACTATGTGTTATACTATACAACAGCAAAATAGAAATGTTAAAGGAGATCCTATTATGAAACACGTGAAAACATTAAATACTAGAAAATTACAGAACACAGTTAAAAAAGGCGGATGTGGCGAATGCCAGACTTCTTGTCAGTCTGCTTGTAAGACATCTTGTACAGTAGGAAATCAGACCTGCGAGAACAAATAAGTTTTTGTTGTACAGAATCTAAGTGAATATGGACCTTTACAAACGACCGTTCGCGTTGCGTGCGGTCATTTGTACGTTTTATGGCTATTCTGAAAATTTAATGGAAAAGACATATAATTAGACAGATTCACAGATGATTTAACACAATAATTAATAAAAAGAAGAATTTGTAAGAATATTTTTAGAAAGTGAGGAAATATTATAGTGGTTCATCAGTATAAGAACAACGGCTATGATATTGTTCTGGATGTAAACAGTGGAGCAATCCATGTAGTGGACGATGTAACATACGATGTCATAGAAATGTATGCTGCGCGCGAAAATGTAGAAGATACTTCCGCAGAAGAGATCGTTCATGCTTTATCAGAAAAGTATGGAAAAGAAGAAGTTGAGGAAGCAATCGAGGAAGTTCAGACATTAATAAAAGAGGAGGAGCTTTTCACAAAGGATACTTATGAAGGCTATATGATGGATTTTAAGAAGCGTCCTACCGTTGTAAAAGCACTCTGCTTACATATTGCACATGATTGCAATCTTGCCTGTCGTTACTGCTTTGCAGAAGAAGGCGAATATCATGGAAGAAGGGCATTAATGTCCTTTGAGACAGGAAAGAAAGCGTTGGATTTCCTGATCGCCAATTCCGGTAACAGAAGAAATCTTGAGGTAGACTTCTTTGGAGGAGAACCTCTTATGAACTGGCAGGTTGTAAAAGACCTGGTAGCATACGGAAGAGAACAGGAGAAGATCCATAATAAGAATTTCCGTTTTACACTGACGACAAATGGTGTACTCTTAAATGACGAGATCATGGAATTTGCGAACAAAGAGATGGGAAATGTCGTTTTAAGTATCGACGGAAGAAAAGAAGTACACGATCATATGAGACCGTTCCGTAAGGGCGCAGGAAGCTATGATCTGATCGTACCGAAGTTCCAACAGTTTGCAGAGAGCCGTAATCAGGACAAGTATTATGTGAGAGGTACCTTTACACATGAGAATCTTGATTTTTCAGAGGATGTACTTCATCTGGCAGACCTTGGATTCAAGCAGATTTCTGTTGAGCCGGTTGTAGCCCAGCCTACAGAGGATTATGCGATCCGCGAAGAAGACCTGCCACAGCTTTTTGAAGAATACGATAAGCTTGCTGCAGAGATGGTAAAGAGACATAAAAATGGAAATGATTTTAATTTCTTCCATTTTATGATAGATCTGGAAGGTGGACCTTGTGTCGCAAAACGTCTTTCAGGATGTGGTTCAGGAACAGAATATCTGGCAGTCACTCCTTGGGGAGATTTCTATCCATGCCATCAGTTTGTAGGTAATGAAGATTTTCTTCTCGGAAATGTAGACGAAGGAATCAAACGTCAGGATATCTGTGATGAATTTAAATGCTGTAATGTTTATGCAAAAGAAAAATGCCGCAACTGCTTTGCAAAATTCTACTGCAGCGGTGGATGTGCAGCAAACTCCTACAACTTCCATGGCGACATCCATAATGCTTATGACATCGGATGTGCACTCCAGAAAAAGCGTATTGAATGCGCGATCATGATTAAGGCAGCAGAGGCTGACAACGAATAACAGAAAGGCAAAGACAATGAAGAAGAGTAAAGCAGCAGTCATAATGGCATTTATTCTTGCAGCATTAGTGGGATTAGGCTATTATGCGTCAATCATTCTTTCTTCTACCGGTGTGGGAGAAACAATGTCCATACCACTTGGACTTGATCTGTCCGGTGGTGTATCGATCACATATCAGGTCATGGATGAGAATCCAAGTGCCGAAGATATGAATGATACCATTTATAAGCTCCAGAAACGTGTGGAGAGCTATAGTACAGAAGCAACTGTTTACCAGGTTGGAGATGACCGAATCACAGTTGAGATTCCTGGTGTACAGGATGCTAACCAGATCTTAGAGGATCTTGGTAACCCTGGTTCCTTAGAGTTCCAGCTTCCTGACGGTTCCGTATTTATGACAGGTGATATGGTAGAGGATGCACAGGCAGCTACTACAACAGACAAATACGGTAACAAGGCGTATATCGTTTCCCTGAAATTAAACGATGAGGGAGCAAAAGTATTTGGTGAAGTTACATCCGAGAATATCGGAAACAGACTTCCAATCGTATATGATGGAGAAACCATCAGTTATCCGGAAGTACAGAGTGCGATCACTGGCGGTGAGGCACAGATTACAGGTATGTCTACATTTGAACAGGCAGATACACTTGCAACACAGATCCGTATCGGTTCCCTGTCCTTACAGCTTTCCGAGTTAGAGTCCTCCGTTGTAGGAGCACAGCTCGGCAGCCAGGCAATCGAATCCAGCTTAAAAGCAGGTGCGATCGGTCTTGTGATTGTTATGGTATTCATGATCGTGATGTATGCAGTTCCTGGTATTGCAGCATCCCTTGCGCTTGCTATTTATACAACTTTAGTGATTGCAACATTATACTTATTTGAAATTACACTGACTTTACCTGGTATCGCAGGTATTATCCTTGGTATCGGTATGGCAGTAGATGCGAACGTTATCGTATTCTCACGTATCCGTGAAGAGATCGCAACAGGAAAATCCGTACAGACTTCTATGAAGATCGGTTTCCAGAAAGCGATGTCTGCTATTTTAGATGGTAATATTACAACACTCATCGCAGCGGTTGTATTAATGGCACTTGGTTCCGGTACGGTTAAGGGCTTTGCTTATACATTAATGATCGGTATCATCCTTTCCATGTTCACCGCTATGGTTGTAACAAGATGGATCCTCTACTCTATGTATGCATTAGGTCTGAAGAATGAGAAGTTCTATGGACGTGCAAAAGAGAGAAAGAGCATCAACTTCATTGGAAAGAAAGCAATCTTCTTTGCACTTTCCGGTATCGTGATCGCAGCAGGTCTGATCGGTATGGGTGTTCATAAGTCATCTGAAGGAAAGGCGTTAAACTACGGACTGGATTTCATGGGTGGTACATCCACAACAGCTGATTTTGGCAAGGAAATGACGATTGAAGATATTGAGAAAGACATCGTTCCTTATGTAGAAGAGATTACAGGTGACTCTGATGTTCAGGCAAATAAAGTCGAAGGAACAACCCAGGTTACAATCAAGACACGTACCTTGTCTCTGGATGAACGTCAGCAGTTAGAAACAGTATTGACAGATAATTTTGCAATTGATGCATCTACCATTACTTCCCAGAGTATCAGTTCCACGATCAGTGGTGAGATGCGTACTGATGCACTGAAAGCAGTGATCGTAGCATGTATTTTCATGCTGCTCTACATCTGGTTCCGTTTCAAGGATATCAGATTTGCAACAAGTGCGATCCTTGCACTTGTTCATGACGTACTGGTTGTATTAACTGTTTATGCACTGCTCCGCATCTCTGTTGGCAACACATTTATCGCATGTATGCTGACAATCATTGGTTACTCAGTCAACGACACGATCGTTATCTTTGACCGTATCCGTGAGAACATGGCAGGCATGGCTTCCAAACAGACACCGGAGGTTCTTGCAGAGGTTGCAAACCGAAGCCTGACACAGACATTATCCAGAAGTATCAATACTTCCATTACAACCTTTATCATGGTAGTGATGCTTTACATCTTAGGTGTTTCAAGTATCCGTGAATTTGCCCTTCCATTAATGGCTGGTCTGATCTGTGGTGCTTATTCTTCTATCTGTATCGCAACAGAACTCTGGTATGTAATGAAAGTTCATCTTGGAAAAAAGAAAGTAAAATAAGATTTAACGAAAAAAATCATAAAAAAGCAAATACCAACAAAGATCCGGTCTTATTGCCGGTCTCTGTTGGTATTCTTTATATAACCGGATTTGGGTGTCAACAAAGATCTTCATGTAAGTTTATGATGGCAGATTGCACAAAAAAATATTGCAAGTTTCATTGTGCAAACATTTCGATAAGCCTCTGAAAGCGTGAATCGTGTTCAGCAGGGGCTTCCACGCTTCATGAGTCTTATCTCCATTGCACAAAGAGAAACTTTCCATATTTTTTTGTGCAATCTGCCAATAAAGGTTATGAAGCAGAGATTTTGACATCCGAATCTTTTACAGAACAGAATGAGCTTTTGTGGAAAGGAGAGAACGATGAAAATTTGCATACTATATCTGGTCGTAATGAATCTGATCGGCCTTGCAGTTATGGGAATTGATAAGAGCAGGGCAAAACGGCATGCATGGCGCATTTCAGAGCATATGCTGTTTTTGGTGAGCCTGATCGGAGGCAGCGTTGGAACATGGGCAGGTATGTATCTGTTCCATCATAAAACAAAACACTGGTATTTTGTCATCGGGATGCCATTGATCCTTGTGGTGCAGATCTGTATTGCAGGTTATCTGTATAGCCGGTTTTATGGTATTATGGGACTGTAAGATAAAATATTTATTTATCCAGACTCGGTATCATAGAAAAAATGTACAGAAGTGAAATATCAGAAATAACCGGAGAAAAGTTATAAGAGTTATTAGAAATAGATATAAAGAAGTCCTGTTTAGGAATTGATTCTAAGAAAAAACTACATTATAATGCATTATAAATACACAGACGAGGAGGAAAATTATGTATACATTAGAAGATATTCAGGCAGTAGATCCGCAGATCGCACAGGCGATCACAGACGAATTTGACAGACAGAACAGTCATATTGAGCTGATCGCATCCGAAAACTGGGTAAGTCCGGCAGTGATGTCTGCAATGGGAAGTGTTCTGACCAATAAATATGCAGAAGGTTATCCGGGAAAGAGATACTACGGTGGTTGCGACTGTGTAGATGTTGTAGAGGATCTTGCAAGAGAGCGTGCAAAAGAATTATTTGGCTGTGAATATGCCAATGTCCAGCCACATTCCGGTGCGCAGGCAAATATGGCAGTGCAGTTTGCTGTCTTAGAGCCTGGAGATACGATCATGGGAATGAACTTAGACCACGGCGGACATCTGACACATGGTTCACCTGTGAATTTCTCCGGAAAATATTTCCACGTTGTGCCTTACGGCGTCAATGATGAAGGTTTTATTGATTATGACAAGGTAATGGAACTCGCCATGGAGAACAAACCGAAAATGATCATTGCAGGAGCTTCCGCTTATGCAAGAACGATTGATTTCAAAAAATTCCGTGAGATCGCTGATGCATGTGGTGCAGTATTAATGGTAGATATGGCACATATTGCAGGTCTTGTTGCAGCAGGTCTTCATCCAAGCCCAATTCCATATGCAGATGTTGTTACGACAACAACACATAAGACACTCCGTGGACCAAGAGGCGGTATGATCTTAAGCAGCCAGGAAGTGGCAGATAAGTATAACTTTAATAAAGCAATTTTCCCTGGAACACAGGGCGGACCTTTAATGCATGTGATCGCAGCAAAGGCAGTCTGCTTTAAAGAAGCTTTACAGCCGGAATTTAAAGTATACCAGCAGAATATTGTAGACAATGCACAGGCACTCTGCAAAGGATTAATGAACCGCGGTATCAAGATCGTATCCGGAGGAACAGACAATCATCTTATGCTTGTTGATCTTACAAACTATGACCTTACCGGAAAAGCGCTTGAAAAATTACTGGATTCCGTAAATATTACCTGCAATAAAAATACGATCCCGAATGATCCAAAGTCCCCATTTGTAACAAGTGGTGTACGTCTTGGAACACCGGCTGTCACATCCAGAGGTCTCAATACCGAAGATATGGATCAGATCGCAGAAGCAATCGCGCTTATGATCAAAGAAGGTGAACCGGCCGCAGATAAGGCAAGGGCGATCGTGAAAGCATTGACAGATAAGTATCCATTAAAGTAAAGAAAAATGGCTGACTCGACAGGTTGTGTCGACAGCTCAAACATAAAAAATCGTCCAGATTTCATTGTGCAAGGCACTTCGATGAGCCTTTGAAAGCGAGAAGCGTGTTCAGCAGAGGCTTCCACGCTTCTTAAGTCTCATCTCCGTTGCACAAAGAGAAACCTGGACGATTTTTTATGTTTGAGCTGTCCAATACAGGTTACGGAGGCTATATTTTATTTTGTAATGTGGTCATTTGATTTCTTTCGTTTTCACTCCTTTAAAGCAGACCGTATTATTTGCAGCAGTATGTAAAAATGTTGCATTTTATTTCTGATATGTTGCACTGTTCAAAAAACGGTTGAAAAGCGTTTTGCATACGTTATAATGAGATTACAGACGTTGGTCAAAGGGCCTGCATGGGAAAGTGCAGACGGCGAAAATGATTCAAAGAGAACAAGAAAACAGGAGGTTTTTTATGATCTGGGAAAATGTACTTGCAAAATTTAAAGAGTTATTCGGAGATGAGGGAGAGATCGGTGTATACTTCGCACCGGGTCGTGTGAATATGATCGGGGAACACACAGATTATAACGGAGGTCACGTATTTCCATGTGCACTTACCATCGGAACTTACGGTGTTGCAAGAAAAAGAGCGGATAAAAAATTACGCTTTTATTCCATGAATTTTGAACAGCTTGGCGTTTTAGAATCCTCTGTAGAAGGCTTAAAACCGGAAAAAGAAGCAGACTGGACAAATTACCCGAAGGGTGTTATGTGGGCATTTGGAGAAAAAGGAATGAAAGTGGAGCAAGGTATGGATCTTGTTCTTTTTGGAAATATTCCAAATGGCTCCGGACTTTCTTCTTCTGCATCTGTTGAAGTACTGACAGGATACATTTTAAAAGATATGTTTGGTTTTGATGTGACAAACCAGGATTTGGCACTGATCGGTCAGTATTCTGAGAATAAATTTAATGGGGTAAACTGCGGAATCATGGATCAGTTTGCAATCGCTATGGGCAAAGCCGGTCATGCGATTTTCTTAGATACCGCAACTTTAAAATATGAGTATGCTCCGATCAAATTAGAGAATGCGAAGATCGTTATTTCCTGCAGCAATAAGAAACGTGGACTTGGTGATTCTAAATATAACGAGAGAAGAAGTGAATGTGAGACAGCACTTGCAGAATTACAGCAGGTTGTAAAAATCAATTCTCTTGGTGAACTGACAGAAGAACAGTTTGAACAGTACAAAGATGCGATCAAGGATCCGGTGCGAGTAAAACGTGCAAGACATGCAGTTTATGAGAACCAGAGAACGATCAAAGCAGTAGAAGCTTTACAGAACAATGATGTCGCATTATTCGGACAGCTGATGAATGCATCTCATGTATCATTACGTGATGATTATGAAGTAACAGGAATCGAACTGGATACCCTGGTAGAAGAAGCATGGAAGATCGATGGCGTGATCGGTTCCCGTATGACAGGAGCAGGTTTTGGTGGATGTACGGTAAGTATTGTAAAAGATGATGCTGTAGATGCGTTTATTGAAAAAGTAGGTGCAGCATACAAAGATAAGATTGGCTACGCTGCTGATTTCTATGTAGTTGAGATTGGTGATGGCCCTGTAAAACTTGCTTAATGATGAGATTAGGTGATGGTAGGACTCACAAAATTTAAAAAGTGGGTTGTGCAACGATCCAGGTGATTCTATAAGAAAGAGGATAAGACAATGATTCAGGAAAGAATTTTAGAATTAACAGAATATGGTCTTGTAACGGGACTGATCGAACCGGAAGATAAGAGATTTACAATAAACCGTCTGCTGGAACTTTTCCATCTGGACGAGCTGGAAGATGAAGTGGCAGCTGCTTATGCATCAAGAACTCCGATGACACAGAAAACGGCAGAAGACGCATTAGAAGGTATTTTAAAAGAAATGCTTGATTATGCAGCGGAAAACGGATTTATACCGGAAGATACGATTACATACAGGGATCTGTTTGATACAAAGATCATGAGCATGCTTGTACCAAGACCAAGTGAAGTGATCCGGAAATTTAGAGGACTTTATGAGAACAGTCCAAAAGACGCAACCGATTATTTTTATAAATTAAGCCAGGATACAGATTATATCCGCAGATACCGTATTAAAAAAGATCTGAAATGGACTGCAGATACAGAATATGGAACGATTGATATTACGGTTAATCTTTCCAAACCGGAGAAAGATCCAAAGGCGATCGCAGCAGCTAAGCTTGCAAAACAGAGTGGATATCCGAAATGCCTTCTTTGCAAGGAAAACGAAGGTTATGCAGGACGTATCAATCATCCGGCAAGACAGAACCACAGAATTATTCCTGTGACGATCAACCACAGTGACTGGTTCTTCCAGTATTCACCTTATGTATATTATAACGAGCACTGCATTGTTTTTAATGCAGAGCATACACCGATGAAAATCGAAAAGGCAACATTTGGAAAGCTGTTAGATTTCGTAGAGCAGTTCCCACATTACTTTGTTGGTTCGAATGCAGATCTGCCGATCGTTGGCGGTTCTATTTTAAGCCATGATCATTTCCAGGGCGGACATTATGAATTCGCCATGGCAAAGGCACCGATCGAAAAAGAAATCACTTTCAAAGGATTTGAAGATGTGAAAGCCGGTATTGTAAAATGGCCGATGTCCGTGATCCGTATCAGTGCACCTCAGAAGGAACGCCTGATCGAGCTGGCAGACAAGATCCTGCTTGCATGGAGAGGTTATACGGATGAAGATGCATTTATTTTTGCAGAGACAGATGGAGAACCACATAATACGATCACACCGATCGCGAGAAAACGTGGGGAACAGTATGAGTTAGACCTTGTACTCCGCAACAATATCACAACCGAAGAGCATCCACTTGGTGTATATCATCCACATGCAAAGCTGCATCATATCAAGAAAGAAAATATCGGATTGATCGAGGTTATGGGTTTGGCAGTTCTTCCGGCAAGATTAAAGGAAGAAATGGCAGCATTAGAACAGGCTCTTTTAGACGGGGATAATCTCCGTAAAGATGAGATGCTTAGCAAACATGCAGACTGGGTAGAAGGATTTTTACCAAAATACGGATTTACAGTTGGAGCCGGATTAGATGGGGAAATATCTGATGAAGAACTGCATGCCATTGTCCAGAAAGAAATCGGACTGGTATTTAAGGAAGTCCTGATTGATGCAGGTGTATACAAATGTACAGAAGAAGGAAGAAAAGCGTTTGAAAAATTTGTAGACAGCGTGAATGAAGACTAAAAAAAGACCATGCATTTGGTGATCGGGATATCGAATGCACAGAGTCGAAAAGTTATGAAAAAGGTATAAGGAAATGAAAAACGGAAAGTGCCGGAATAATGTGAAAAACATTGTTCCGGCATTTTGCAAAACACTTTACTTTTGCACGTTATTGTTGTAAAGTAATTGGTAGTAAATGAGAGAAAGAACTGAGGAATGAAAAATGGTTTCAAAAAAAATAAAAAAAGCACTGGAGGGAAGCTCTGCCATCCGTGCGATGTTTATTGAAGGCAATGAGCTGGCTGCAAAAGTAGGAAGAGAAAATGTCTATGATTTTTCTCTTGGAAATCCGGCAACACCGGCGCCGGAAGCTTTGAATGAAGCGATCAGACAGCTGGTAGAGGAAACAGATCCGCTTGTATTACATGGGTATATGGATAATGCCGGTTATCCGGACGTCCGTCAGGCAATTGCCGATAATTTAAACAGCCGTTTTGGAACAGACTTTGATTTTCACAATATTATAATGACTGTCGGAGCAGCAGGTGGTTTAAATATTATTTTTAAGACGATCTTAGATCCGGGAGACCAGGTGATCGTATTTGCGCCATTTTTTGGAGAATACAGAAGCTATGCAGCTAATTTTGATGCAGAGGTTGTCACTGTAGCGCCGGATTATGAGACGTTTCAACCGGATCTGTCAGCCTTTGATGCAGCGATCAACGAGAAAACGAAGGCGGTGATCGTCAATACACCAAATAACCCGACCGGTGTGATCTATCATGAAGATACGATGCGAAAAATTGGAGAGATCCTTACGAAAAAAGAAAAAGAGATCGGTCATGAGATTTATCTGATCTCAGATGAACCATACCGGGAATTAGTATATGATGGAAATAAAGAGGATTTTCTTACAAAATATTATAAAAATACACTGGTAGGCTATTCCTTCAGCAAATCACTTTCCCTTCCGGGCGAGCGGATCGGGTATGTGGTCGTGCCGAACGAAGCAGATGATGCAGAACTACTGATCGAAGGCATCACGGTTTCAAACAGGACACTTGGTTTTGTAAATGCACCATCTTTGCTGCAGAAGGCAGTTGCAAAGTGCCTGGATGAAAAAACGAATTTGGAATTCTATGATAAAAACCGGAAAATGCTTTACGAGGGACTGAAAAAGTTGGGATTTTCCTGCATTAAACCGGAAGGCGCCTTTTACATGTGGGTAAAATCACCGGATGAAAAGGAAGAAAAGTTTGTTGCGGCCGGTAAAAAATACAACATTATCATGGTAAAAGGAAGCGCATTTGGCTGCGCAGGCTATGTAAGACTGGCATATTGCGTTTCACATGAGACGATTGAGCGCGCCCTCGTGGCATTTGAAAAGCTTGCAAAAGACTATAAACTGATATAAAATCTGAACGAAAAAAGAGGAAGAACGATGAGCAACTGGAAAGAATATGTTAGAACGGTAGAACCATATGTTCCTGGCGAACAGCCAAACCAGCCGGATATGATCAAATTAAATACCAATGAAAATCCATATCCGCCAGCGCCTGGTGTCATGGAGGCATTACAAAGCTTTGATACAGATAAGCTCCGCCTGTATCCGGAACCAACGTGTAAGGTATTAGTAGATGCGATCGCAGAATACTATGGTATCAAAAGCAGTCAGGTATTTGTCGGAGTTGGCTCAGATGATGTGCTGGCAATGACATTTATGACCTTTTTTAACAGCGAACAGCCAATCCTGTTTCCGGATATCACCTATTCTTTTTATGATGTGTGGGCAAACATGTTAAGGATCCCGTTTGAAACAAAGGCACTGGATGAACATTTTAAAATCCGCAAGGAAGACTATTATGGGGCAAACGGAGGTATTGTATTCCCAAATCCGAATGCACCAACCGGAGTTTTGATGCCATTATCTGAGGTGGAGGATATTGTTGCACATAACCGGGATGTGATCGTGATCGTAGATGAGGCATACATTGATTTTGGTGGAGCATCAGCCTTGCCTTTGATTGAAAAATATGACAATCTGCTGGTTGTACAGACCTTTTCAAAATCCCGTTCCTTAGCAGGAATGCGAATCGGATTTGCTATGGGAAATGAGCAGCTTATCCGCTATATCAATGATGTCAAATATTCTTTTAATTCATATACTTTAAATCAGACGACTCTGGCACTTGGAACAGAAGCGATCCGTGACAGGGCTTATTTTGAGGAAACATGCAAAAAAGTTATTGATACAAGAGAATGGACAAAGCAGGAATTAAAAAAACTTGGCTTTGTATTTGAGGATTCCATGAGTAATTTTATCTTTGCATCGCATAAAAAGGTGCCGGCAAAAGAGATTTTTGACATGCTAAGAGAAAAAAAGATTTATGTCCGTTATTTTTCAAAGCCGAGAATCGATAATTATCTGAGGATCAGCATCGGAACACAGAAAGAAATGGAACAGCTGATCAAGGTTCTGACGGATTATCTGGCATAGAAACAGCATATTTAAAATGAGTCTGTCGATCGCTACCGGAATGAATTACAAGTGAATCGTAATATAAACAGAAGTTATAGAAGATATAAAAAAAGGGATTGCTTTTTTTGGAAAATTGAGTTATTATAGAATTTGCGCTGTGACACTTTAGTGCGAAAAAAAATTAGAGAGAAAAAGTGGTTACGATATACAGAAATCTTCTGTCAGCGTAACAGAAAATGAAAAAGATAGCCGGAAAACCTATACAGATCAAAAAAATAAGACAAGGTGAACGGCATGAAAAAGGAGAGGGATTATGAGCAAAAAGCTAAGAACGGAGGCAGTAGATCATCTTTTTGATGCAATCTTAAGTCTTGAGAACAGAGAGGAATGCTATACATTTTTTGAAGATGTCTGCACAGTGAATGAACTGCTTTCACTGTCCCAGAGATTTGAAGTAGCAAAGATGCTTCGTGATCAGAAAACATATCTGGACATTGCAGAAAAAACGGGGGCTTCTACTGCAACGATCAGCCGTGTCAACCGTTCGCTGAATTATGGAAATGACGGATATGATATGGTATTTTCCAGAATGACAGAAAAAGAAGAAAAATAAAAAAAGACCGGATCTGAAAACTATCTCATTTTCAGATCCGGTTTTTTATGTAATAGGAAACTTTGTTTCCATTACATAAAAAACGCTCCGCGAGGATCGCACTGCGGCGGATAAGAAACATGTCGCATATTGCGACCCGCCGCAGGCGGAGAATCTCGCAGGCGAGATTCTTTTTTATGTAGCAGCAAATTTTGTTTTTATTTGAATCAGGCTTTCTTTTTCGGATTCTTGTCAGAAGGGGTGCTCGTAGAGAGTACCTGGTCAACGATCCGTTCAATGATCGTTTTCTTAAGATAGACATCGTAACTGAGCATGCAGATAAAGCTGAAGGTGCGCAACAGCTCTGCCTCTTCGTCGTCTACATCTTCAAAGGTCTTCATGGAAGTATTAAACTTCTTGGCAAGATCCTTTATAATATTCTGTGTTTCCTGATGTTCTAAGCTAAAGACCTCTTTATAAATATCTTCCAAGCTTAAAGTTTCATGATTCTTTCCGAAATACTTTTCTGTGATCGGATTTAAGACACTCTGAATGTCACTGATGCTTAAAATATTTTTGAAATAGTAAATAAAAATCAGTGTCAGGACATGCTCTTTGGAATACTTCTTCTTCTCAGGCGGCGGAAGAAGGTCGTTCTTGGCATAATTATTGATCATTGTCTTTGTCAGGATCTTGTCATCCGGATGTCTTCGCGAGGTTGCAAGCTGGGAATCCATAAAGGTGGTGACCTGATCCATATAAAGGTCTATATTCGGAATGTCTTCCGGTTTTACATAATCTATTTTATTGAATTCATCTAAAATACCACTTAAAAACTGTTTTGTGTCCATGTGATCCCTCATTCCCTAACATATTGTCTGTATCACATTATATAGTATTCAAAACTAGATGACAAGCTACAATTAACAGGAAATGTATGAAAAAAATAGAAAATATGTTCTTTTTTATCACACCCGAAGATGGTATAATGAGCGAAAGAGAGGAAAATACAAATTTATTTGTATTTGACGAACGGCAAAATGATTGAGTGCAGAGAGAAAAGGAGTAATTATTTTATGAGCATTTATGATACGCTGAATGAGCAGCAGAGAAAGGCTGTGTTCCAGACAGAAGGTCCTGTTTTAATCTTAGCAGGAGCCGGCTCCGGAAAAACCAGGGTACTGACACATCGTACAGCATATCTGATCGAGGAAAAAGGTGTGAATCCATATCATATTATGGCGATCACATTTACGAATAAAGCAGCAGGAGAGATGCGTGAGAGAATCGATGACCTGATCGGTTATGGCTCTGAGAGCATCTGGGTATCTACGTTCCACTCTACCTGTGTACGCATTTTGAGAAGACATATTGACCGCATCGGGTTTGATACAAACTTTACGATCTATGATGCAGATGACCAGAAGACGTTGATGAAGGATATCTGTAAAAGACTGAATGTTGACACGAAGATTTACAAAGAAAAGAATCTTCTGGCAGCAATTTCCCATGCAAAGGACGAGCTGATCGATCCGCAGGAGTTTTCACTTCGGGCAGCAGCTTCCGGGGATTATGCGAAGAAAAGACAGGCTGAGGTTTACAGAGAGTATCAGGATGCGTTGAGACGCAACAATGCGTTGGATTTTGACGATCTGATCGTTAAAACAGTAGAACTTTTCCGGGCGGATGCACAGGTACTCGATTATTACCAGGAACGTTTCCGCTACATTATGGTAGATGAGTATCAGGATACGAACACGGCACAGTTCCAGCTGATCAGTACGCTGGCAGGAAAATATAAAAATCTCTGTGTTGTTGGTGATGATGACCAGTCTATTTACAAATTCCGTGGAGCGAATATTTATAATATCCTTAACTTTGAAAAACATTTTCCAGATGCAGTGACGATCAAGCTGGAACAGAATTATCGTTCCACGCAGAATATATTAAATGCGGCCAATGGTGTGATCGCCAATAACAGAGGCAGAAAGAGAAAGACACTGTGGACAGATAACGAGGATGGCAAAAAAATCACATTCCGTCAGTTTGAAACAGGCTATGATGAGGCAGAATATATTGCAAGAGATATTGATGCAAGTGTGAAAAATGGACGATACCATTACGGGGATTGTGCAGTACTATACCGTACCAATGCACAGTCACGACTGTTTGAGGAAAAATTTATTGTTTCCAATATTCCATATAAAATTGTTGGCGGCGTTAATTTCTATGCACGTAAAGAGATCAAAGATCTTTTGGCTTATTTAAAAACCATTGATAATGCAAGAGATGATCTTGCAGTGCGAAGAATCATCAATGTGCCAAAGAGAGGTATCGGAGCAACAACATTAGGCAGAGTGTCAGATTATGCAGCAGCGGAAGGATTAAGCTTTTACAATGCACTGAAAATGGCAGGCGATATCCCGACACTTGGGAAAAGTGCAGTTAAGATCCGTCCGTTTGTAAATTTTATTCAGGTAATGCGCAGTAAAACAGAACTGATTTCCGTTTCAGAGCTGTTAAACGAGATCATAGAGGAAACCGGATATGTCAAAGAACTGGAAGCGGAAGATACGGATGAAGCGAAGGCCCGGATTGAAAATATCAATGAGTTGATCAGTAAGGTTGTTTCCTACGAAGAAGGGGAGGAACATCCGACATTAAGTGGTTTCCTGGAGGAGGTTGCACTGGTCGCAGACATTGACAGCCTGGAAGAAGAGAGCGATTATGTTGTGCTTATGACATTACATAGTGCAAAAGGTCTGGAATTTCCAAAGGTTTATCTGGCAGGTATGGAGGATGGACTGTTTCCAAGCTACATGTCGATCACATCGGACAGCTCTTCCGAAGATCTTGAAGAAGAGCGTCGTCTTGCCTATGTGGGAATTACGAGAGCGAAAGAAGAACTTACCATTACCTGTGCACGTCAGCGTATGATCCGGGGTGAGACGCAATATAATAAAGTATCACGCTTTGTACGGGAGATTCCATCAGAACTTTTGGATGCAGAACGGAAAAAGCCAAGGGAAAGTGCATTCCCATCCTTCTTGCAGAATGAGCCGGTCACCAGAACAAGAAAACCCACACTCCGGCAGCAACCGTCCGGTCAGAGTATGCAGACGCAGGCAATGATCACCAAAGGCGTGGTCAAAGCTGCGTTGGATTATGGTGTTGGAGATACTGTTTCCCATATTAAGTTTGGAACAGGAACAGTAATAAATATTGCAGATGGTGCAAGAGATTACGAGGTTACAGTCCAGTTTGAAAAATATGGTGTGAAAAAAATGTTTGCATCTTTTGCAAAGCTGAAAAAATTATAAATGCGGGAGAAAATATCCATGTTTTATAAATTTTTTATAGGCGCTCTGGATAAAATATGATATAATGAGTGCAAGTGAGAAGAATGCATTTATGCATTCGGCGGAATGAATGAGTTCAATAATTGATATCCGCGGAAGCTGGTATCAGAGTATAAAAAGAGAAGGAGTAGCAACATGAACAAAGTAGAAGATTTAATCAACATGACAAAATTAAATGAGCTTTTAAACAAAAAACAGATTGAAGAAGAAAAGAAAACTTCAAAAGTTGTCTGGATTTTTGCTATTATCGGAATAGTAGCAGCAGTTGCTGCAGCTGTATATGGAATTTATCGTTTCTTTACACCAGATTACCTGGAAGATTTTGAAGACGATTTAGATGATGATTATGAAGACGATTTCTTCGAGGATGAGGATGACGAAGAAGAGCCGGCAAAACCAGAAGAAACAAAAGAAGAGGAATAAGATCTGGAGGGCTGCGGAAAGCAGCCCTTTTT
>CAKRLC010000009.1 GCA_934358955.1 uncultured Roseburia sp.
GAGCTTGCGGAAGATGGAATGACGATGGTAGTTGTTACACATGAGATGGGATTTGCAAGAGAAGTGGCAAACCGTGTCATGTTTATCAACGACGGTATCATCCAGGAAGAAAATACACCGCAGGAGATCTTTAACAATCCGCAGAGCCCGCGTCTGCAGGACTTCTTATCCAAGGTACTTTAATTATCAGAAATTCAGGACCGTTTCGTGAATGCAAAACACGAAGCGGTTCTTTTTTTATTTCATAGGATTCGGGTGACAAATGGTCTACATCGTAGTTTGAATGACAAATTACACAAAAAAATATTGCAAGTTTCATTGTGCAAAACATTCCGATAAGCCTCTGAAAGCGTGAAGCGTGTTCAGCAGAGGCTTCCACGCTTCATGAGTCTTATCTCCATTGCACAAAGAGAAACTTTCCATATTTCTTTTGTGCAATTTGCCAATAAAGGTTACGGAGAAGACCATTTGACACCCGAATCCTAATATATAAAAACCGCTCCGCTAGGGATACGCACTGCGGCGTACAAGGCAGGTGTCGCAATCTTTATAAGGAATTGTTTGCAACAGTACCTGCTTTGTGGTAGTATATTTAATGGTTTCGTGTGCTTTGGTACGAAAAAGAAAGCTTGGCACACAAGAATTTTTGGGAAAATAAGGAGGAAATCCAATGAAATGGAATAAATATACCATTGAGACGACAACTGCAGCAGAAGATTATTTAAGTGCTGCATTGATGGATCTTGGCATCGAGGGAGTGCAGATCGAAGACAATGTACCGCTGACAAAAGAGGATCAGGCGGAGATGTTTATTGACTTTTTGCCGGAGCTTCCACCGGACGAGGGAATCAGCTACGTGAGCTTCTACCTGGAAGACGACGGACAGGACGATACAGAGCTGTTAAAGCAGGTCCGCACAACCATCGAAGATATGCGTAAGGTTGTAGATATGGGAAGTGGTAAGATCACTTCTGACCAGACAGAGGATCTTGACTGGATCAACAACTGGAAACAGTTTTTCAGCTCTTTTTACATCGAAGATATTCTGAT
Source organism: uncultured Roseburia sp. (assembly GCA_934358955.1). Taxonomy (GTDB): domain Bacteria; phylum Bacillota; class Clostridia; order Lachnospirales; family Lachnospiraceae; genus Roseburia. The sequence goes on from CAKRLC010000009.1 coordinate 1,051, forward strand.
CAAACCTACCTGGGAGGAACTGAAAGAGGAAGATAAGGATAAATTTCTGATCGAGATCGACCCGGGAGTTTCCTTTGGAACCGGAAAACATGAGACCACACAGCTTTGCATCCGCCAGCTGTTAAAATATATCCGTGGCAATGCGGACTATTCACCTGCAAACAACGTACCGAAGGTACTTGATGTCGGATGCGGCAGCGGTATTTTATCCATCGTTGCATTAAAGCTGGGTGCTTCTGAAGTGGTAGGAACAGACTTGGATCCGGACTGCATGACTTCAACACACGACAACATGCAGGTAAATCACCTGGATCCGTCCCTTGGAACATTCTATGTGGGCAATCTGATCGATGATACCGAGCTTCAGGAAAAGGTCGGAACCGAAGAATATGACATTGTTGTTGCCAATATTTTAGCAGACGTGATCATTCCGATGGCACCGGTCATCCCGGCGAGACTGAAACAGGGCGGCTATTTCATTACATCCGGAATCATTGATTTTAAGGAAAATGAAGTAAAAGAAGCCATTGAAAAAGCAGGGCTCGAAGTGGTTGAGATCAACCATCAGGGCGAATGGGTGAACATCACAGCAAGAAAGAATTAGGAAAAAATATGTATCAGTTTTTTGTAGAAGAGTCAAATGTGTCAGCCACATCCGTTATGATCGAAGGCAGCGATGTCAATCATGCCAAAAATGTGCTCCGGATGAAGCCGGGGGAGAAGATCCGCGCATGTACCAGAGATGGAAAAGGATATTTCTGTGAGATCGCAGAATTAAATGACAGCTTTATCCGTGCAGAGATCCTTACGGCAGATGAAGAGGGAACAGAGCTTCCATGCCGCATCTATTTATTTCAGGGACTTCCGAAGAACGATAAGATGGAATGGATCATTCAGAAAGCAGTAGAGCTTGGCGCGTATCAGATCATTCCGGTTGCCATGAAAAACTGTGTGGTGAAGCTGGATGAGAAAAAAGCAAAATCAAAGGTAACAAGATGGCAGGCAATCGCTGAGAGTGCAGCCAAGCAGTCCAAAAGAAGTCTGATCCCGGAAATTTTGATGCCGGTAAGCTATAAAGAAGCGGTAAAAATGGCAGAATCGTTTGATGTGAACCTTGTTCCGTATGAGAACGAACATGGTATGGCAGGAACGAAGAAAGCGGTAGAGCAGATCAGAGGCGGGGAGCAGATCGGTATTTTTATCGGACCGGAAGGCGGATTTGCTCCGGAAGAGATCGAACTGGTAAAGGAACAGATGCATCTGATCTCACTTGGAAAGAGGATCCTTCGGACAGAGACTGCCGGTATGGCGACACTGGCAATTCTTGGCTATCATCTGGAAAGTATGGAGAATGACTAAAATGGAAACAAATGTTACAGAAGTATATCTGGATAACTCTGCAACGACACGGTGCAGTGAGCGGGCAAAAGATCTTATGGTAAAGCTCCTTATGGAGGATTACGGTAACCCGTCTTCTCTACACATGAAAGGTGTCGAGGCAGAAAACTATATCAAAGAAGCAAAAAAGAAAATCGCAAAAACCTTAAAGGCCGAAGAAAAAGAAATCTTATTTACATCCGGCGGAACAGAATCCAACAATATGGCGCTGATCGGAACAGCGCTCGCCAACAGACGCGCAGGAAATCATATCATTACGACATCCATCGAGCATGCATCTGTTTCTGCAACTGTGGCATACTTAGAGGAGCTTGGATTTCGCGTGACCTATCTTGGTGTGGACGAGAACGGGATCATCTCGCTTGATGAATTAAGGGACGCTGTCTGTGAAGATACGATCCTTGTATCTATGATGATGGTGAACAATGAGATCGGAGCAGTAGAGCCGATCGAGGAAGCAGTAAAAGTCATCCGTGAAAAGAATCCGAAGACGCTCATCCATGTCGATGCGATCCAGGCGTACGGAAAATACCGTATTTTCCCGAAAAAAATGGGTATTGATCTGTTGTCAGTCAGCGGACATAAAATCCATGCTCCGAAAGGAACCGGATTTTTATATATCAAAGATAAAACAAAAATAAAACCTCTGATCTATGGAGGCGGTCAGCAGAAGGGCTTACGTTCCGGAACGGAAAATGTACCAGGCGCAGCAGCTCTGGGTGCAGCAGCAGAAGAGATCTACGAAGATTTTGATGCAAAGATCGACCACATGTATGAACTGAAAACGCGGTTCATCGAAGGCGTACAGAACATTGAAGGTGTGACAGTCAACGGAAAGACCGGACGGGATTCTGCACCGCAGATCGTCAGCGTGAGCATTGACGGCGTACGAAGCGAAGTCATGCTCCATACTTTAGAGGATAAGAAGATTTATGTGTCAGCCGGAAGTGCCTGTTCTTCAAACAAGCCATCTGTCAGCCATACACTGACCTCTATCGGGCTGAAAAAGAATCTTTTGGATTCCACGATCCGTTTCAGCTTTTCTGTGCATACAACAGAAGAAGAGATCGATTACGCCATCTCCGTAATGGCGGATGTCATCCCGATGCTGCGCCGTTACACACGCCACTAACCAGTATAATAAAGGAGAAATTATGTACAAATCATTTTTGATCAAATATGCGGAAATCGCAATCAAAGGAAAAAACAGATACCTGTTCGAAGATGCGCTTGTAAGCCAGATCAACCATGCACTGAAAAAAGTGGATGGTGAATTCCTCGTGCGCAAAGAGCAGGGAAGAATTTATGTAGATACATTGAGTGATTACGACTTTGACGAGGTCGTGGAAGCGTTAAAATGCGTTTTTGGTATCGTTGGAATCTGCCCGGTTGTTTTATTAGAGGATGAAGGCTTTGACAAGCTTGCAGAAGAAGTGATCGCTTACATCGACCGAGTGTATCCGGACAAACATTTTACCTTCAAAGTAAATTCGCGTCGCGCAAGAAAAAATTATCCGATGGAATCCATGGAGATTAATGCGGCAATGGGCGAACGCATCTTAGAGGCCTATCCGGAGACAAAAGTAGATGTGCATCATCCGGAAGTTGTTTTCAACATTGAGATCCGTGCAAAAATCAATGTTTATTCTACGATCATCCCGGGCCCTGGCGGAATGCCGGTTGGAACAAACGGCAAAGCAATGTTATTGCTTTCCGGAGGAATCGACAGCCCGGTTGCAGGCTATATGATCGCAAAACGAGGCGTTACGATCGACGCAACTTATTTCCATGCACCACCATATACATCTGAGCGTGCAAAACAGAAAGTCGTTGACCTTGCGAAAATCGTGGCAAAATATTCCGGACCGATCAATCTTCATGTTGTAAACTTTACAGATATTCAGCTCTACATCTATGAGCAGTGCCCACATGAGGAACTGACGATCATCATGCGCCGCTATATGATGAAGCTGGCAGAGCATTTTGCAAAAGAAAATAAATGTCTTGGACTGATCACAGGAGAAAGTATCGGACAGGTGGCAAGCCAGACCATGCAGTCTCTTGCAGCAACCAACGAAGTATGTACGATGCCGGTATACCGTCCGCTGATCGGATTTGATAAACAGGAGATCGTGACCATCTCAGAAAAAATCGATGCTTATGAGACATCCATTCTTCCTTACGAAGACTGTTGTACTATCTTTGTGGCAAAACATCCGGTTACCAAACCAAGCTTAAATGTGATCCACAATGATGAACGGAAATTAAGCGAGAAGATCGACCAGCTGATGCAGGAAGCAATTGACTCTGTTGAAGTGATTCACATCGAAGGATAAAAAACATTATGTAAGATTCAGGTGGCGAAAGGTCTGTATATAAGTTTCTGTTAGCAGATTGCACAAGAGAAATATTCCAGGTTTCATTGTGCAAAACATTTCGATGAGCCTCTGAAAACGTGAATCGTGTTCAGCAAAGGCTTCCACGATTCATGAGTCTCATCTCCATTGCACAAAGAGAAAACTGGAATATTTTCTTTGTGCAATCTGTCAATAAAAATGATGGGCAGACCTTGCGCCACCTGAATTTATATTTTATGTAATAGAAGACTTCATTTCTATTACATAAAATATAAAAAAAGAACCGCCATGCGGCGGTTCTTAAAAAATTATTTTTATACTAAGTATGGTTTTAATACTTCAAGGATTTCATCCAGGTTGCTCTCTGCATGGATTGCAAGATCGATCGGTTTGGATAAATCTAAGCTGAAGATACCCATGATAGATTTTGCATCGATGACATATCTGCCAGAGATGAGATCAAAATCAAATTCAAACTGAGTAATTGCATTAACAAAAGATTTTACTTTGTCAATAGAGTTTAAAGAAATCTGTACTGTTTTCATATTGGAAAACCTCCTTATTAGCTATCAAAGTTAATTATATACTAGTGTTTTTTTTAGGAAAAGTCAAGTGACGATTGTGCTTTCTGAAAGTTTCGTCACACAGACGAAAAAAACAGGAAAATAACAGTTAAAGTGACGAAAATAACAGGAGAAATAAATGGAAAAAAGGAAAAAAGCTGCACTTCATAACTTGGGCTGCAAGGTAAATGCCTATGAGACCGAAGCAATGCAGCAGATTTTAGAAAAAGCGGGATATGAGATCGTCCCATTTCAGGAATATGCGGATGTCTATGTGGTGAATACGTGTTCCGTTACAAATATGGCAGACCGTAAATCAAGACAGATGCTCCATCGTGCGAAGAAGACGAACCCGGAGGCGATCGTTGTCGGTGCAGGCTGCTATGTGCAGACGAAGGAAGCAGAAGCACTGCTAGACGATACGGTAGATATCATCATCGGAAATAACCGGAAAAATGAACTGGTCGATATGATCGAGGCTTATGAAGCGGATCATGGAAAAAAGGAAAATGTTGCGGATATCAACCACGAAAAACAGGAATACGAAGAAATGTATCTGGATAAGACGGCAGAACACACAAGAGCTTTTATCAAGGTGCAGGATGGCTGTAACCAGTTTTGTACCTACTGTATTATCCCATTTGCAAGAGGCAGGGTGAGAAGCAGAAAGGCAGAGGATGTGATCGAAGAAGTGAAACGTCTTGCCGGACACGGATTTAAGGAAGTGGTGCTGACCGGCATCCACTTAAGCTCCTACGGCATTGACACCGGAGAGAATCTGCTTCAACTGATCCGTCTTGTGCATGAAGTGGAAGGAATCGAACGGATCCGCCTTGGAAGCTTAGAGCCGCGGATCGTGACAGAGGAGTTTGCACAGGCTCTTTCTGAAATGGAAAAAATCTGCCCACACTTCCATCTGTCCTTACAGAGCGGCTGCGATGCAACCTTACAGCGCATGAACCGCAGATATACAACAGAAGAATATGAAGAGGGCTGTAAGATCCTGCGGAAATACTTTACACACCCAGCGATCACGACCGATGTGATCGTCGGATTCCCAGGTGAGACCGAGGAAGAATTTGAAACGACAAAAGCGTACCTTGAGAAAATCCATTTTTATGAGATGCACATTTTTCAGTATTCAAAACGAGAGGGTACGAAGGCTGCAGTGATGGAACATCAGGTGCCGGAACCGGTAAAAAAAGTACGCAGCAACCACTTGCTCGATTTAGAAAAAGAAATGTCAGAGCAGTTCCGCAAATACTATATTGGAAAACAGGTTACTGTATTAATGGAAGAACCGTTTGAATTTGAGGGAGAAACCTATTTTACCGGCTATACAAAAGAGTATGTAAAGGTCGCAGTCAGGACAGCGGAAGACCTCTCCAACCAGTTTGTGGAAGGAAAGATCACAGATTACCGCTCTTTTGGCAGCGAAGCACTTGCGGTTATGGAACCAAAATGATCTTATGGTTGAATTTTAAGGAAAACTATATTAGAATAAAGTGAAAGAATTCTGTAATTATCTGGAATCAGTTCAGAGCAGGAACGGTTCTGATAACAGAAAATGATTCGACAGATAAAGCAAAGCAGAGTATAAGGGCGTGACAAATATGCAGAACATAAATCATACACAGTACTTCAGAGTGGAAAAAGAACCGGAATTGCAGGTAAAAGACGTTTTATCGATCGTTTATCATGCACTCAGTGAGAAAGGATATAATCCACTGAATCAGATTGTTGGATATATTATGTCAGGTGATCCTACCTATATCACCAGCCATAATAATGCAAGAAGTCTGATCATGAAGGTTGAACGTGACGAGCTGGTAGAAGAAGTCTTACGGGCTTATATCAGAAACAATAACTGGAACTAAGTATCGGTTACATGTCATTCTTTCCAGTATAATTTTTTAAAAATGAATTATTATATGGTTAAAAATCAGGGCTCAGGAAGAGCTTAGGCTGCCGTAGTAGACGTGGAGCCTTTATTTGCTATGCAGGATTCCGGTGTAAAAATGACTGACGCATAACTTTTATCTATAGATTGCACGACAGAAATATTTCAAATTTCTCTTTGTGCAATGGAGATAAGACTCATGAAGCGTGGAAGCCTCTGCTGAACACGCTTCACGTTTTCAGAGGCTTATCGAAATGTTTTGCACAATGAAAGTTGAAATATTTCTGTCGTGCAATCTGCAAGATACATGTGGCAACAGTCATTTTTACCCCGGAATCCGATGCTGGACAATAGAATGGCAGGCATGAAAGAATAGTCACCCGAAAAGATATTTATACCCCAAACGGGTATGGATGCTGAATATAGAAAAAGAAAAGAAAGGAGATCCCAAAAAGAAATGGAAAAAGTAATTTTTACAGATCCGGAGACAGGCGAAGCAATTGAGTTTTATGTCCTGGAAGAAACACAGATCAATGGCAGCAGATTCCTTTTTGTGACGGAAGAGGAAGATGGTGACAGTGATGCATATATTTTAAAAGAAGTTGCAGATGAGAACGAAGAAATCATCTACGAGATGGTCGAAGACGAAAAAGAACTGGCAGCACTCGGTAAAGTGTTTGCGGAATTGATAGAGGATGCGGATATTGAATATTAAGATCGGAAATGGAATAGGTATTTTGAATTTGAAGAAGACAGAAAAGAACACAGAAAAGATCACGACAGAGAATATAGAAGAACGGACAGTGGCAGAAGCTGCACAGACAGAGGTTGCAGCAGCATCAGAAAAAGGCCCGGAAGAGAAGAAGAAAAAAGCACCTGTGAAACGAAACAGTGGTGCAAGAAAAACTGCCGAAAAGAATACAGAAAAAAAGAATACAGAGAAAAAGACAGCAGAGAAGAAGACATCTGAGAAGAAAACGGGCGGAAAGAAAAAATCAGATGTAAAGGCTGCAGAGATCAAAGAGAAAGAAAACAGACCGGCAAAGAAAGCGAAAGAGAAAAAAGCAGCACCGGAGAATACAGGTGCTTCCAAATTAAAGATCATTCCGCTTGGAGGATTAGAGCAGATCGGAATGAACATTACTGCATTCGAATACGAAGACAGCATTATTGTTGTAGACTGCGGACTGTCTTTCCCGGAAGACGATATGTACGGAATCGACCTTGTTATCCCGGATGTTACCTATCTGAAGGATAACATCGATAAAGTGAAGGGATTTTTCATTACACATGGTCATGAGGATCATATCGGTGCGATCCCATATGTGTTAAAAGAGGTCAATGTACCAATCTATGCAACGAAGCTGACGATCGGTATCATTGAGCACAAATTAAAAGAGCATAACATGCTCACAAAGGTAAAACGCAAGGTTGTAAAATACGGACAGCATATTAATCTTGGCTGCTTCCGTGTAGAATTTATCAAGACCAATCACAGTATCCAGGATGCAGCAGCACTGGCAATCTATTCGCCGGCAGGAACGATCGTGCATACCGGAGACTTTAAAGTAGATTATACACCGGTATTCGGTGATGCGATCGATCTGCAGAGATTTGGTGAGATCGGCAAAAAAGGTGTTCTTGCCTTAATGTGTGACAGTACCAATGCAGAGCGGCCAGGATTTACCATGTCAGAAAAGAGCGTCGGACGGACGATCGATGCGATTTTTGAAGAAAATAAGAATTCCAGAATTATCATATCGACCTTTGCTTCAAACGTAGACCGTGTACAGCAGATCATTAACGCTGCTTATAAAAATGGCCGAAAAGTAGTTGTAGAAGGCCGCAGTATGGTCAACATCATCGGAACAGCTACAGAGCTTGGCTACATTAGTATTCCGGACAATACACTGATCGATATCGAACAGCTGAAGAATTACCCGGATGAACAGACCGTACTCATTACAACAGGAAGCCAGGGAGAATCCATGGCAGCATTATCCCGTATGGCTTCCGGAATCCATCGTAAGGTAAGTATCAAGCCAAACGACACCGTTGTATTAAGCTCGAATCCGATTCCTGGAAATGAAAAAGCAGTTTCCAATATCATCAATGAGCTTTCCATGAAAGGTGCAAAGGTTATTTTCCAGGATGTCCATGTATCCGGACATGCCTGCCAGGAAGAGATCAAGCTGATCTACTCCCTGGTAAGACCAAAATATGCGATCCCGGTTCATGGAGAATACCGTCATCTGATCGCGCAGGCGAGAGTGGCAGAGGAGCTTGGAATCGATAAAGATAACATTTTCATCTTATCCTCCGGTGATGTATTAGAACTGAATGAGGAAAGCGCAGCAGTCAAGGGCAAGGTTCATACCGGAGCGATCATGGTTGACGGACTTGGCGTTGGAGATGTCGGTAATATCGTATTGCGTGACAGACAGCATCTTGCAGAGGACGGAATCATTATCGTTGTCCTTACATTAGAATCCGGTTCCGGCCAGGTACTGGCAGGCCCTGATATTGTATCCAGAGGCTTCGTATATGTGCGTGGTGCAGAGAGCTTAATGGAAGAAGCAAAACACGTTCTCGATGACCGTATGGATTACTGTATGGAAAAAGGAATCACAGACTGGGGCAAGATCAAGACAGAGATCAAGGATTCCCTTGGTGACTTTGTATGGAAAGAAACAAAGAGAAGACCTATGATAATGCCGATTATCATGGAGGTATAAAAAGAGCATGAGTCAGATGAAACAGGCACTGGATAATCTGATGGAAGCTATCCGGACGAGCGATGAGTTCGTCCGGTATCAGATGATCCGGGAAAAAGTACATGGTTATCCTGCATTGGAAAGAGAGATCACGGCGTTCCGCAAGAAAAATTATGAACTGCAGAACAGCCGCGGAGAAGTCGATCTTTATGAGGAAACGGACCGTCTGGAAAAAGAATACAAAGAATTTCGAAAGAATCCTCTGGTGGCAGAATATCTGTCGGCAGAGAATGAGCTTTGCAGAATTGTACAGCAGATTAACTGGACACTGATCCGGGAATTGGACTTTGAAGTAGGCTTCGAGGAATCGTGAGGTTAAGAAATGAATTACAATAAAGTAGTATTTCAATTTGTCAGAATCAGCTTTTCTATTCTTGTTATCCTGTTGATTCTGATCGGATTTGTAAAAATCAGCACAAAATGCTATGATTTTGGCTACCGTATTTTTACAGAGCAGCCGGTAGATGCTGAGCCGGGAAGAGATGTGACGGTGAACATTACAGCAGATATGTCTGGGATGGATATTGCAAAAGAGCTGGTACAAAAAGGACTGGTGGAAGATGCGAAGATTTTCTATGTGCAGATGAAGCTCTCTGCTTACTCCGGAAAATTGAATGCCGGCGTGTTTACTTTAAACACATCCATGGAAGCAAAAGAGATGATGGCCGTGATGGCAGCAGAACCGGAACAGAGCGACGACGCTTCCGGCCAGAGCGAGCAGCAGCTGTTAGAGCAGGAGACCGGAACAGAAGCAGATGAAGAACCGGATACAGCAGCTGCGTCAGAAAATGAGCAGTAAAAAAAAGAGCATGGCAGGACGGAAAGCCTGGTGACAACATGGCAGGAGAACAGCAGTGATAGTAGACGAAAGACTTGTAACCTATATCAATTCACTGGATACCGGAAATACACCGGTACTCGATGAGATAGAAAAAGAGGCGTTGGATACCTATGTGCCGATCGTGCGCAAGGAAATGCAGACCTTCTTAAAATTCATTCTTGCAGTCAAGCGTCCGATGCGTATTTTAGAAGTCGGAACAGCAGTCGGATTTTCTTCCATTCTGATGGCAGAATACAATCCGGTACACTGCGAGATCACAACCATTGAAAATTATGACAAAAGGATTCCGATCGCTAAGGCGAATTTCGCACGGGCAGGAAAAGACGGACAGATCACATTATTAGAAGGAGATGCGGCAGAGATCTTAAAGGAACTGGAAGAACCATTTGACTTTATCTTTATGGATGCAGCCAAAGGACAGTACATTCATTTCATGCCGGAGATCTTAAGACTGTTGAAAACAGATGGAATCCTTGTTTCAGATAATGTGCTGCAGGATGGCGATATCATAGAATCACATTTTATCGTGACGAGAAGAAACCGGACGATCTATAAAAGAATGCGCGAGTATCTGTATGAACTGACACATTCAGAAGAACTGGTCACGACCGTCCTCCCGGTAGGGGACGGCATCACGGTAAGCGTGAAAAAAGAAAAAGCCTAGATGGCACAGCCTCCTTTTATGAGGCAAAAATCCAACAAAAGTCTTGCAAATAGTTGCAAAACGGAATCAACAGTAATACGCAGAAGCAGGAAAGGCAGGAAAAGAAGCATGAGAAGACCGGAGTTATTAATACCGGCAAGCAGTCTTGAAGTACTCAAGATTGCGGTTATTTATGGAGCAGATGCAGTATACATTGGCGGAGAGGCTTTCGGACTCCGCGCCAAGGCAAAGAACTTTTCCATGGATGAGATCCGGGAAGGAATCGCATTTGCACATGAGCATGGCGTAAAAGTATATATTACGGCAAATATTCTGGCACATAACGATGATCTCGAAGGTGTCAGAGCCTATTTTGAAGAATTAAACGAAATCGGACCGGATGCACTGATCATTGCGGATCCGGCAATCTTTGAGATTGCAAAAGAGGTATGTCCTCAGATCGAGAGACATATCAGTACGCAGGCCAATAATACAAACTATGGAACCTATCTTTTCTGGTACAAGCAGGGCGCACAGAGAGTCGTTTCCGCAAGGGAGCTTTCCATGGCAGAGATCAAAGAGATCCGGGCACATATTCCGGATGATCTTGAGATCGAGACCTTCGTCCATGGTGCTATGTGCATTTCCTATTCCGGAAGATGCCTCTTATCCAATTATTTTACCGGAAGAGATGCAAACCAGGGAGCCTGCACACATCCGTGCAGATGGAAATATTCCATCGTTGAGGAGACAAGACCGAACGAATATATGCCGGTCTATGAGAATGAGCGCGGAACCTATATTTTTAATTCCAAAGACCTTTGTATGATTGAACATATCCCGGATCTTTTTGACGCGGGTATTGACAGTTTTAAAATAGAAGGTAGAATGAAGACAGCACTCTATGTTGCAACGGTGGCAAGGACTTATCGAAAGGCAATCGATGATTACATGCAGTCACCAGAGCTTTACAAAGAACATATGCCATGGTATCTGGATCAGATTTCCAATTGCACTTACCGCCAGTTTACGACGGGCTTCTTCTATGGCAAACCTTCCGATGAGGCACAGATTTACGATAACAATACTTACATGAAGGAGTATACTTATCTTGGAATTGTGGGTACTCAGAATGAAGAAGGACTTTACCGGATCGAGCAGCGCAACAAGTTTAGCGTAGGTGAGGAGATCGAAGTGATGAAGCCGGACGGAGACAATATCACGGTTACGGTAAAACGCATCGTAGACGAAGAAGGCAATGACATGGAATCCGCACCGCATCCAAAACAGGTATTATATATCGACCTCGGACAGCCAGTGGAAATGTATGATATTTTGCGCAGAAGAGAGTAACAGAGTGACAGAAAAGTTACTGGAACGAGGTACGAGTGAACAGTAACGCAGAAAACTGGAAAGGAATGGTTAGGAGTATGGCACAGGAGAAATATGTAGCTTATGTGGGCACCTATACCCATGAGAACAGTGTAGGAATTCATATTTATGACGTAGATGTGGAGAATGGATCCATGAAGGAACGGAAAGTTGTTCCGATCAATAATCCATCCGACCTTGTTGTATCTAAGAACAAAAAGTTCCTTTATTCGATCGCTGATGAAGGTGTTGAGGCATTCAGAATCTTGAAAGACGGTGATCTTGAACCGATCAATGAACAGTGGATCGGCGGTATGAGAGGCTGCTATGTGGAAGTGGATGACGAGAACCGTTATCTGTTCGTGGGAGGACATCACGATGGACGTGTAACGATGATGCACTTAAACGAAGACGGAAGCATCGGCGAGATCGCAGACGGTATCTTTCACAAGGGAATGGGAAGAAGTCTTGCACAGCGTAACTTTATCCCACATGTAGACTGCGTAAAGCTGACTCCGGAACAGAAGTTCCTCTGTGCAGTTGATAATGGTCTTGACCAGGTGAAGGTTTACCGTGTCAACTATGAGACTGGCAAGCTCCGCCTTGTTGATATCATTCGTGGACCATTGGAATCTGCACCGCGAATGATCCGTTTCTCCAGAGATGGCAAACATGCTTACATATTATATGAGCTGTTAAACCAGATCGAAGTATATAATTACAGAGTGGAAAATGATGAACCTGTATTTGAGAAAATCCAGTCTGTTACAACAATGGGACCAAAGGATGATGACATCTGTGCCGCATCCGGTATGGAGATTTCAAAAAGCGGTAAATACCTTTTCTGCAGCAATTCCGGTGTGAACTCTGTGATCTGCTATTCGATCGATGAGAAAACAGGCATGCTGACACAGGAATTCTACACAAGAGTGTGTAGCGATTTCCCGAAAATGCTTGCCATTCTTCCAGATGAGAAGCATTTCCTTACATTGAATAATGCATCGAATGACATTGCATTCTATAGAATCAATTATGAAGAAAAATATTCTACCTGGATCGGAAAACCGATCAAGGTTGATAAACCAAACAGCATCTATATTCTGAAGCTGGAGGAGTAAACGTTAAATTGCCATATTTTTATATGGCAGGTGATATTATGTAAGAAGGGGCTGTGAAAAAACTCGATTGAGTTTTTTCACAGCCCCTTTTTGGGGAAGAACAAGTTTGAACTGAGAAGGAATGAACATGAAGCAATTCAGAATGAAACGATTTTGCGTAAAATGATCAATTCCGATGCCTTTTGAAGAGGGAGATAGTTTCCTTTGTGAGAAAAAGGCATCGGATTTATAAAAAAATGAAAAATCGATGTTTTTACGTCAGAAAACAGCTTGCAATATGTGAAAGCAGCCTGGGATATGGTGCAAGTGATCTTATCTTTGAGGCAAGAAGCATCGAATAGCAAAGTTATTTTAAAAATCGATGCCAGCACTAGCATCGGAAAATTATATGAAACAGAAATTCAAGATTCACCGCGAGAAAACGCAGGTTTTACATCGATTGCAGCTATGTATTCATCACAGATTGCAGCCTGAAGGTTGTATGCGGGAAGTAACTGACCGTTTCCCATGTAATCGCGCTTTAAACGCATAAAAGTTGCATCGTGGTCAGTTTTCGAATAACTGTTTCTTTGTATACCGTAAGTAATTCAGAGACGTAGTCAATCGCGTAAGCTTCTCGTTTTTCAAATTTTATTCCGAGATATCCAAGTACTTCCTGATTCATAGTATCAATCAAAAGTGAAATCTTATCAAAAACTTTTTGACGATTTTTCACACACGATTTTTTTCTAGGGGAGCTTTTTTACACCCGAATCTATATAATAAAATAACGTCCTTAAAAACGAGAAATATAACAAAAATACGTCCTTAAAAATGTATATAACGACAGAAATACGTCCTTAAAAATGTTGACTTGAAATCTATATCTGACATATAATAATGACAAGGAAGAAAGTTTTGGTATAAAGATGTATCATGAAAAATAGGATTCGTGACAATAAAATAGTTTCAGAGTATTCATTTGCGGTTACAAAAACAGAGGACGGAGGAAATATATGGAACGTTTTGCATTACAATACATGAAAGAATGGAAAGAAAAAGAGAATAGAAAACCGTTAATTATCCGTGGGGCAAGACAGGTGGGAAAGACATGGCTCATGAAGGAATTTGGTGCCCGATATTTCAAAAAGACAGCGTATGTGAACTTCGATAATAATGCGCGCATGAAGCAGGTTTTTGAAGGAGATTTAGATATTGAAAGACTGATCCTTGCAATCAGTATTGAGACAGAGGTGACTGTTCGGGCAGAGGACACGCTCATTATTTTTGATGAAATCCAGGAGGCACCGAAAGCACTCACATCGTTAAAATACTTTTACGAGAATGCACCGCAGTATACAATCGTGGCAGCAGGTTCGCTTCTTGGAGTGGCGTTGCATCAGGGCACATCTTTCCCGGTTGGAAAGGTTGACTTTATGGACCTGTATCCGTTGAATTTCAGGGAGTTTTTGTGCGCAGTCGGAGAAGAACGCTATGTGTCGATTCTTGACAGTGGTGATATACAAATGACAACGGTGTTTAAAAGTAAATTCATTGAAAGATTAAGGGAATACTATTTTGTTGGAGGAATGCCGGAAGCGGTAAAAGTATTTGCCGAGAAAAAGGATTTTGCTCAAGTGAGAGAGGTTCAAAAAAATCTTATCAATTATTACCAGCAGGATTTCTCAAAGCATGCAGAGACAAAACTGGTTCCAAGGTTGAATTTGATATGGAATTCCATACCAATGCAGCTTGCAAAAGAGAATAAGAAATTCATTTATGGCCAGGTGAGAGAAGGAAGCCGGGCAAAAGATTTTGAACTTGCAATACAATGGCTGCTGGATTGTGGTCTGATCCACAAGGTACAGCGCATCAACAAACCGGCATTACCATTGAAAGCGTATATTGACTTTGATGCATTCAAATTATTTTTAGTCGATATCGGATTGCTGATTGCTATGACAGACTTAGATGCAAGGGTTATTATAGATGGCAATAAGATTTTTACAGAATTTAAAGGCGCGTTGACGGAGCAGTATATTTTGCAACAACTGATATCGGATATAAAGACAGTTCCATATTACTATTCTACACAAAATTCAAACGGGGAGATTGATTTTCTGATTCAGGGCAGGACATCCGTGATCCCGATTGAGGTAAAGGCAGAGGAGAATCTGAAAGCAAAGAGTTTAAAAGCCTTTTGGGAAAAACATCAACCAAAATATGCAGTGCGGACTTCGTTGTCAGATTATAGAGAACAGGAGTGGATGACAAATATTCCATTATATGCGATCAACTGGATAAAGAAATACATGGAAGATTAATTTCAGGATACGAAACCGAATTGCAAACCGAAAAAACCGGATTGCAATTCGGTTTTTACATTTCGCGCCAATATGACGCAATTCACACCAATTTCGGAAAACGCGGGCTGGAATGCGGTATAATAAACAAAATTTTATAACAAACAAGATAACTACGGTAATTGGCATAATCATAAGAATGATTTGCAGAACAGGAGTGTGGAATGACACACAGATAAAAATATGCAAAAATAATGGCAAATGAATAAATAATTTGCATAAATGAATGAAATGTCAGAAAATTCCGGGGGGGGGCAAAGCCCCTATCAGAGAACATAGAAAATATTACCAAAAAATTATCTTCGAAATCAGCAATATGGGCGAAATCGACAAAAAACAGAAAATCAGCGTTTTTTTGACGGTGCAAGGGCGTATCAGTGTTGACTTTTATTCTTTTTTAATATAAATTTAGTATGAATGAATTTTGTAGTATTTGATAAGCAGACAAAAGGAGACAGACAGGTGATAGATATACATAATCACACTCTGTTTGGAGTGGATGATGGACCTGAAACAATCGAAGAGTCGATCGAGATGTTGTCCCAAGCGAAGCGTCAGGGAGTCGATGCAGTAATTTTCACTCCTCATTATCGGCATGGAATGTTTGCCTACCCAAAAGACAGGATCACAGATCATTTTGAACAATTACAGAACGTGGCAGAAGACCTTGGCGTCATGATTTATCTGGGATGTGAATATCATGTAGACAGCTATATGGTAGAAGCATTTCAGAATGAAAAATGCTTTCCTTTAGCAGATGGAGATTATGTTTTGACTGAATATTCCCATGATACGGAATATTCCTACATCGTGCAGAATACACAGAAGCTGATCCATTGTGGATACATACCTGTGATCGCACATGCAGAACGGTACCGCTGCTTTTTTTCTGCGCCGAAACGCTGTGGTGAGATCCAGAACATGGGTGCGTTCATCCAACTGAATGCAGATGATGTTCTCGGCAAAGCCGGATGGCAGATGGCACACGTTTGTAAGAAAGTGTTGAAGAATGAATGGGCAGACCTGATCGCAAGTGATGCGCATGGAGTAACGGAGAGAGCGAGCCATCTGGGGGAATGCAGGGCACTCATATTGAAGAAATACGGTCATGAATACGCAGACAGACTCTTTTACGAGAATGCAAAGAAGATCATAGAGTGTGGTAGACAATAAGACCGGGCAGAACGGAAAAGTGATGTAGAATCACAAAAAATGTTAAGTATGTACAGAAAATAATCAAAAAATCATAGTCAAAACAGGCAGGTACATATATAATGAAATAAATGCTGTCAGGGAAAGACAGTTACAGACCATGAGACCGACAGGGCATGGCAGTTTAAAATTAACTAAGGAATACCTTTGAGAGGAGACCACGATGCAACAACGTTATACCGAAGATGAAATGGAAATTGATTTACTGGAGCTGTTCTTTGAACTGCTTGCACATTGGAAGATGATCGTACTGTCAGCAGTATTAGCAGGAGCAATCGCACTGAGCGCAAGTGTTTTCTTAATGACACCTAAGTATGAGTCCACATCGGCACTTTATGTATTATCCAAAAGTACATCGATCACAAGCCTTGCAGATATCCAGATGGGTACCAATCTTACGAATGACTACATTGTAGTTGCCAAGGGCAGACCGGTATTGGAACAGGTTATTTCCAATCTGGATCTGTCAGAAAGCTATGGCGCATTAAAGAGCAACGTATCTGTCAGCAATCCATCTGATTCCCGTATCCTTGAGATCACAGTTACAGATACCGATCCACAGAGAGCGAAGACGATCGCAGATGAGATCGCGAAGGTTGTATCTGCATTCATCGCAGAGAAGATGGATCAGGATCCACCTACAACGATCCAGTATGGTTATGCAGACGGAGCAGCCGTATCACCAAGCATTCCGAAGAATACGATTATGGGAATCTTATTAGGCGCGATCGCAGCTATGGCAGTTGTAGTCATCAGCTACCTGTTAAATGATACGATCATGAGCGTGGAAGATGTCGAGAAGAAGATTGGTCTTGAAGTACTCGGAACCATCCCATTAGAAGAAGATGGCATGGAAGAAAAAACAGCCAAGAAAAAACTGTTCCACAAAAAAAGCGCTTAATACAAAGGATGAATATATATGGAAACAATAGAACTTCGTAATATCAAAAAAAACAGTTATGCATTAACCGAATCCTTAAGAACATTAAAGACAAACATTCAGTTCTGTGGGGACGATATCAAAACAATCTTAATCACAAGCTCCATTCCGAATGAAGGAAAAAGTACCGTGTCCTTTGAACTGGCACGTTCCCTGACAGAATCCGGAAAGAACGTTCTTCTGATCGATACCGATATGAGAAAATCGGTCATGGTCTCAAGACTTGGAGCAGCCGTTGCAGGCAAAGGCGAGATCAACGGATTATCCCATTACCTGTCCGGACAGAAGAAGCTGACAGACATCTTATACGCAACACCTGTTCCGAAGCTTTTTATGGTATTTGCAGGACCGTATGTACCAAACCCGACAGAGATCCTTGAGAAGAAATACTTCGAAGAGCTGATCCAGTTCGCAAAACAGCAGTTTGATTATGTGATCTTAGACTGTGCGCCGATCGGTGCAGCAATCGATGCAGCTGTTGTAGCAAAACACTGTGACGGTGCAATCCTTGTTGTTGCACAGGGAATGGCAGGTAGCCGTATGATAAGCGGTGTGCGCAAGCAGTTAGAGGCATCCGGTGTCCGGATCCTTGGCGCTGTCCTGAACAAAGTAAAAGTAGAAAAATCCCACTATGGTAATTATTATGGTAATTACTATAACAAATATTATGGTAACTACTATAATAATAAGAAGGAATATACCAATCAGGAAGTAAAAGCCTCAAAGGGCAAGAAAGAGAAAAAAGAGGATTAATCATGAACATGAGAAAAGGAATTGCAAATATCCTGATCTTAATCGAGGTGATCGTGCTTGTCCTTGTTTTGGTTATGAGTGCTGTCACTTATATACAGGGACCTAAGACTGCAATCGGTCAATATACTCCGGCGAATTCCAACGAGAGCAATGATAATGAGAATGCAGTCCAGATGACCGTGACAGAGCAGGCAGAGGAACCGGAGACGGAAGAGAGTGAAGAAGAGCTAAGCTTTGCTTCAGAGATCACGGAGAAGGTTTCTGCTATGACAACAGAACAGAAGGTAGCACAGCTTTTTGTGACGACCCCGGAGAGTCTTACCGGAAATGACCGTGTAACGATCGCAAGGGAAGGAACAAAGACCGCACTGACGACCTATCCGGTAGGAGGATTGCTTTATTCAAGAGATTCCTTCCAGGGAAGACAGCAGTTCGGTGCATTATTATCAGGTGCACAGCGTTACAATCAGGAAGTGAATAGCAGCTATCTGCTTCTGGCAGCCTACGGCACGAATGCAGAGGGAAATACAGTCACCGCATTTTCCGGTGTTTATGACACCAAGCCACTGACAGAACTTGTGGCAGCGAATCAGATGAAGGGTGACGAGAGTGGGGTCTTATATCCGGTTTTATTCCCGGACGAAGAAGACCAGATCGCAGAGAACGCATCCTATGTGATGCTTCAGAATATCATTGATGAGTCATTGACCGGAGACGGAGAGAATCCATGTTCCCTGTCAGAGGACGCAGTCGGTTATATCAGAAAAACACTCCATTATCAGGGCGTGATCGTTACAGAAGACCTTGCAGCTCCGTACATTACAGAGCTCTATCCGGATTCAGATGCAGCAGTGCAGGCAGTGCTTGCAGGTGCAGATCTCATCCTCATATCCGGTGGATTCCAGGAAGCATATGAGGCAGTGCTTGATGCAGCCAAGAATGGAAAGATCCCGATGGAGCGGATCGACCATGCAGTGTGCAGGATCCTGACAGCAAAAGCAGCTATGCCGGAACCGACCGATGGAGATCTCACAGGAAATGAAGCTGCCGCAGCAGGCAATCAGAACAATACAGCTCCTGCAGCACAGAATAACGGACAGGCAGCGGATGCTGCAGCACAGAATACAGATAACACAACACCGGCTCCTGCAGCGCAGACACCGGCAGAGAATCCGGATAACGGCGGACAGCAGACACCGGAGACACCACAGCAATAAGAACAGAAGGG
Source organism: uncultured Roseburia sp. (assembly GCA_934358955.1). Lineage (GTDB taxonomy): Bacteria > Bacillota > Clostridia > Lachnospirales > Lachnospiraceae > Roseburia. The sequence goes on from CAKRLC010000009.1 coordinate 20,491, forward strand.
CAGGATCAGACGATGCAGAAGAAAAAAGAGAATCATAAAATCATTCTTATATTTGTATTGCTTCTTGTGATCATTCTTGCAGTGATCGTCCTGCTTGGAATCAGGAAAAAGTCTGCCACAGCTGAAGCAGATACACCAAATGGGGTACCGGCAACGGAGATCGCAGATGGCGAGACCGAGAAATGGCAGGAGGGCGTGATCAGCTATAATGGTCAGCGCTATCAGTATAATAATAACATCCGAAGCTACTTATATATGGGTATCGATAACGATGGACCGGTAGAGGCAGCGAAGGATGCGACGAGCGGCGGACAGGCAGATGCATTATTTCTGCTTGTCGTAGACCGTGATACAAAACAGATGTCTGTCATTGCGATCCATCGTAATACGATGACGGATGTGGAAGTATACGATAAAGACGGAACATCCCTTGGAACACACCGTCTGCAGATCTGTCTGCAGCATGGCTATGGAGACGGGATGCGGACGAGCTGTATCCGGACTGTGGATGCAGTGTCCAGGCTTTTTTACAAGCTGCCGATCCAGGGCTACCTGTCGTTAAACATGGGTGGTATCCCGGCACTGAACGATGCGGTCGGCGGAGTCACCGTGGATGTCTTACAGGATCTGAGTGATCCGTCAAAGCATGTCGACCTGAAAAAAGGTGAGACTGTAACATTAAACGGAGCAGAAGCCTACACTTACTTAAGAAGCCGTGATACGGATGAATTCGACAGCGCCTCCAAGCGGCTGGAAAGAGAGATCCAGTATATCGAGAGCTTCATGGAACAGGCGAGAAGTCTTGGAACCTCCAAGGCACTCAGTATTTATAATTCGGCTTCGGATTATATCGTGAGCAACATTGATTTCGCAAAGCTCGCAGATGAAGTATTTGCCTGTGAATTTGACCCGTCGAGAATGTATACACTTCCAGGTGAAGTGACGATGGGAGAAGAGTATGAAGAGTACAACCTGGATGAGGATGCTCTTTATCAGATGATCATTGACATATTCTATAAACCGGTTGACTGAAAAGGTCAGCCGCAATAGTTGTTATATATTTTTGGTATTAGGTTCCTTCCGAACCTCGGTGCGGGTATCGGATCGGATTTAATATACACATGTAAATGAAATATGATGAAAGGAGAGATAAGACCAATGAAGAAGAAAGTATTAGCCATTCTGGCAGCCGTTATGGTTCTGTCATTTGGCACAACTGCATTCGCTGCAAACAGCCCAGTTGCTGGAAATGTTACAGAGAATGTAAAAGAAAACGCTGAGCAGAAAGCTGAAGTGTCTTCTGACGTTAAGACAAGTACACCTGAGAAATATGCAGAAGCTGTAGCTGGTGCTACTGCTACCGTAAATGGTACAGCTGTAACAATTACAGTAACTCCAGTTGCTCAGGAAACAGCGGATAATACAGCAGCTGTTGTAAAAGAACAGTTAAAAGACGTTCTTAACATCGCTAACAACTACATCGGTGGAACAAAGGGTGATAAACTTGCAGCAGAAGCAAAAGATGCTGGCAAGAAAATCGGTGCAGAGATCGTATCTGTATCTGACGTTACAGTAACAGGTATGACAGTATCTGCTTCTAACCCTGTAACCATCACTTTCCCTGTTGCAGGTGTAACAGCTGACTCTTATGTCCTCGTATTACACTTCAACTCTACAACAGGAAAATGGGAGAACATCCCAGCTACAACAGGAAATGGCACAGTAACAGCTACATTTACAAGCCTTTCCCCAGTTGCTATTGTAAAACTTTCCGCTGATACAAAACCAGCAGCAAGCAACAACAATAACAACAATAATAACAATAACAATGCAGCTACAACTACAGAATCTACAAGCACAACAACAGAGAACGGCGCAGCTGTTTCTCCAAAGACAGGTGCTGAAATGCCTGTAGTCGCAATCATTGCACTTGTTTGCGCAGCAGGTGCTGTAGTTTGCACAAAAAAAGTTAAATTTAACTAATTAAGTATTAAGAGAGTCATATGGCTATCGTGATATCCGAATAGCGCTATTTACATGTGGAACAGGCAGGCGGGAGATTCTCCCGCCTGTATCAAAGGAAAGAAAAACAATGACAGAGAAGAACAACAACAGTCAGAAAATATATAAAATACTTGCAATTCTCTTTTTTGCAGGATTTCTCATCTGTGTCGGGATCCTTGGATTTCGTGCAGGCAGACAGAGAAGACAGGAAGCGGCTTACAATAAGCTGGCAGAACAGACAGCTGCAGAACAGGTGACAGAAACAGAGACAGAAACAACAGAGACCGGGACGGCAGGAGATATACTGAAGGATCTTGGCGTCGAGATACCGGAGAAAAATCTGGACTGGGAAGCATTGAAGGAAGAAAACAGTGACATCTACGCATGGATCTACATTCCAAATACCCAGGTGGATTACCCGATCGTACAGCATGCGACGGACGACGACTATTATCTGAGACATAATCTTGACGGAAGCAGCGGCTATCCGGGCGCGATCTATTCACAGAAGGATTATAACAGTAAAGATTTTACAGACAGCAATACCGTCCTCTATGGACATAATATGAAAAACGGCTCCATGTTCGGAAGCCTGCATGAATTTGAAGACAACGAATTCTTTGACGAGAATCCGTTTATATACATCTATACACCGGAGAAAACATTTGTGTATCAGATCTATGCAGCCTGTGAGGCAGGGGATAAACATCTTCTCCATGCATATAACTTTGATACCGAGAGTGGCTTCGACCAGTTTATCACGGATATTAACCATGTCCGGGATATGAGATCCCATGTACGAAGCGGGATCGGGGCAGTTTACGGAAGAAAGCTGCTGACACTTTCTACCTGCATCAAAGGGGAACCGGAGAGCCGGTGGATCGTAGTAGGAGTACTATTAAACGAGTAAAGTTATGAAAAAGAGGAAAAACAAATGACAAGCAAGAAGAAGACAAGCAAAAAAATCGAACACTGGAAGATCATAGCAGTGTACATGCTGCTTTATGATATTGTGGCAGTGAACATTTCTTATTTCTTTGGTCTCTGGATGCGATTTGACCTGAAATATTCTGCAATCCCATCAGAGTATATGAATGCATTCTTAGCGTTTGCACCGGTCTATACCGTGATCTGTGTTGCAGTCTTTTTTGCATTACACCTGTATAACAGTCTGTGGAGATTCGCCAGCTATACAGAATTAAACCGGATCGCCATGGCATCGTTACTTACGACCTTTGTCCAGGTTGTAGGCATTACGTGCTTCGTGGAACGTATGCCGATCGCATATTATATCGTTGGAGCTGGCGTCCAGTTTATCCTTATTACATTTATCCGTTTCGGTTACCGTTATATCAATCTGGAGCGTAAGAGAAGACAGAAGGCAGCTGATATCCGCCATAACGTTATGATCATCGGAGCCGGTGCCGCAGGACAGACGATCCTCCGTGAGCTGCGTGATGCCGCAGAGCTGAAGTCAAAAGCCTGCTGTATCATTGATGACAATGAGAACAAATGGAATCGCTATATTGATGGCGTGCCGATCGTGGGTGGCAGAGATGACATCTTAGAGGCAGCCAAGAAATACAACATCGACCAGATCATGTTTGCAATCCCGACCGCATCCGTACAGGTGCGCAGGGATATGTTAAATATCTGTAAGGAAACCAACTGCGAGCTGATGAGCCTTCCTGGAATCTATCAGATCGCAAACGGTGAAGTATCCTTAAGCAAGATGAAACCGGTCGCAGTCGAAGACCTGCTCGGACGCGAGCCGATCAAGGTCAATATGGATCAGATCTTCCAGCACCTGAAGGGCAAGGTCATTATGGTCACAGGCGGCGGTGGTTCTATCGGAAGCGAGCTGTGCAGACAGATCGCGGCGCATGCGCCGAAGCAGCTGATCATCTTCGATGTCTATGAGAACAATGCCTATGAGATCCAGCAGGAATTAAAGAAAAAATATCCGGACTTAAACCTTGAGACGATCATCGGTTCCGTCCGTGACAGCCGTAAGATCTTCCAGGTATTTGATACCTATCGTCCGGAGATCGTATATCATGCGGCAGCGCATAAGCATGTGCCGTTAATGGAAGACAGTCCATGCGAAGCGATCAAGAACAATGCGATCGGTACTTATAAGACTGCTTATGCCGCAATGGTTTACGGATGCAAGCGTTTCGTACTGATCAGTACCGATAAGGCAGTCAATCCGACAAACATCATGGGTGCTTCCAAACGTCTCTGCGAGATGGTCATCCAGGCCTTCGACCATAAGATCAAAGAGGGCAAGGCAGATGAGATCCCACAGTTATTCACACATCAGACGGAAGGAATCTTCCATAATGAAAACGCAGAAGAAAATTTGAAGAATGCCAAGACAGAATTCGTAGCGGTCCGTTTCGGTAATGTATTAGGAAGTAACGGTTCCGTTATCCCGTTATTCCGCAAACAGATCGCAGCCGGCGGTCCGGTAACCGTTACCCATCCGGACATCATCCGTTACTTCATGACGATCCCGGAAGCAGTCAGTCTGGTACTTCAGGCCGGAACCTATGCAAGCGGCGGAGAGATCTTCGTCCTTGATATGGGAGATCCGGTGAAGATCGATACACTTGCAAGAAACCTGATCCGCTTATCCGGCTATACACCGGACGTGGACATCAAGATCGAATATTCCGGACTCCGTCCGGGCGAGAAGCTGTTCGAAGAGAAGCTGATGGCAGAAGAGGGCTTGAAGAAGACCGCAAATGACCTGATCCATATCGGATGCCCGATTCCTTTTGATACCGAAGAGTTCCTCGGCGAACTGGAAGGTCTGATGGACGCAGCTTATAAGAACAAAGACGATATCCGTGAGAGAGTGATGCAGATCGTGACGACGTATCATCCGGCGGAGTTGTAAGAAAAGATTTTGAACAGTTTCTAATAGAGACTGTGTGAGTGTCCTGCACAAGGAAAAACAAATTCTTTGTGCAGGGCATGATGAAGAAATGCGTGGAGGACATGCATTTTCTTTTGGAAGTTATGTGTTTATATTGGTGGTATAGAGATAGATAATAGCATTAATATATAAGAGATAGAAAAGATAAATAATAGAATTAAAAGAGAAAGATAACATGGTAATAGTATTACATAGATAAAGTAATATATAAGATATGTTATAATTACGGATAATGGAGTGGCATATGAGCAAAGAAATCCTAATTGTAGGAGCTGGAGATCATGGAAGAGTAGTTGCAGAGACAGCAAAAGCCTGTGGCTATGAAAAGATTGACTTTATCGATGATAATGATCCGACGGCGCTTGGCAAAACAGAAGATCTGGAACGTTTGAAAAGAGAATATAGTGATGGATTCGTTGCAATTGGAAATCCACAGATCCGTGAAAAGATGCAGCAAAAGCTGCTGGAATATGGGTACGAGATACCAGTGTTAGTTCATCCGAGTGCTTATGTCAGTCCATCAGCAGGAATCGGGATTGGTACTGTGGTAGAACCAATGGCGGTTATTAATACAAATGCAACGATTGAGGATGGTTGCATTATCAGTATTGGTAGCCGAATTGATCATGAAGCCCATATAGGAAAGTTTAGCCATGTAAATACCGGTGCTATCGTGATGGCGTATGGAATGGTTCCAGAGTATACAAAAGTGGATGCGGGACAGGTTGTGAAAGACAGCCGAAGCATATAAGAGATAGAAAAAGAAAACGAAAGAGGAGCAACGTATGAACTATTTAGTAGTAGTAGCACATCCAGATGATGAAGTCTTAGGTGCAGGAGCAACAATTCATAAATTAGTGAAAGAAGGACATAAAGTTGCAGTTGCCATTATGGTGAGTCAGGCATCCGCAAGAAAAGATCTTTCGTCGACCTTATCTGCAGATGAGGAAGAGGCGCTTTTTATGCTCGGTGTAGAGAAAACTTATCATGCAAGTTTCCCAAATATAAAAATGAACACGGTATCACATCTTGAGCTAGTACAGTTTGTGGAGAAATGTATTGAAGACTGGAATGCAGAAGCAATTATTACGCATCATCCGGCAGATACAAATAATGATCATGTTCAGACATCCTATGCAGTACAGGCAGCAAGCCGTTTGTTCCAGAGAAGAGAAAATCTTCCTGCATTGAAAGAGCTTCTTTATATGGAAGTACCATCCAGTACAGAATGGTCATTTGATACATCTGCAAATCGATTCCAGCCAAATTATTTTGTTGAAATCGGAAAAGAAGGTGTGGATATAAAAATCAAAGCACTTTCTGCATATAAGGGTGTCATGAGACCTTATCCTCATCCACGTTCAAATGAGGCATTGGAGGGACTGGCAGCATATCGTGGGGCACAGGCAGGATGCAATTATGCGGAAGCATTTGAAGTCACATACAGAAGAGGATAAGAAATATGTATAAGTATGTAAAAAGATTAATCGATATTGTTTTATCGTTTCTTGCGATAGTCTTTTCTTCACCATTTTGGATTGTTACAATTATCGGCATTGAAATATCAGATCCGGGACCTGTTTTTTATAAGGCAAATCGTATTGGCAAGGACAATGAGGAATTTTCAATGTATAAATTTCGATCTATGCGAGTTTTAAAGGAACCTCGAAAAGGTTCCGAAGCATCTCTCAGACCGGAAACAGATAGAATTTTTGCATGGGGAAAAATCATTCGGAAACTTAAATTGGATGAATTACCGCAGTTCTTAAACATTTTCCTTGGAGATATGAGTATCGTTGGACCTCGTCCAGTTGCAAAGGATCAAATGAATTTGTTTCGTTTTGGGAAGTACGATGAGGCAAAGAAAGTGAAGCCTGGCATTACGGGTCCGGCAGCTCTCTATGATTACATTTATGGAGACCAATTTGAAGAAGCAAATATAGATGAGTATATGGAAAAAGTATATCCAACCAGAAGAGAGCTTGAATATGTGTATGTAAAAAAACAGGGATTTTTATTTGATACCTGGATGTTTTTTGAAACGGCCAAGTGTGTTATTTACAGTTTGTTTGGTAAAGAAAACACAGAGTTGTTAAGTAAATTAAGAAGAATGGCAATGAAGAGCAATCCAAAGCTTAAATAACACTGCCGTCAGGGAGATTATTATGAGAATACTTGTAACTGGTGCAAAAGGGATGATTGGTTCACATCTTGTAAAAGGGTTACTCTGTGCGGGATATGAAGTTATCGGGATAGATAGATATAGCGACAACTTATGCGAGGGTAAATATTTTCAGCGGAGAGTTGATCTTTCCGATAAAAAAATGCTTCAAACTATTGTAGAAGAGTATAAGCCAGATCGGGTGATTCATCTTGCTGCGTTGGCACATTCAGTTGACGGAAAAGACTTTACCTGGGATAAATACAAGCATCTAAATATTGACTGCGCCAAAAATGTATTTGAGATAGCTGGTGATATTCCAGTCTTGTTCATCAGCACGGTTGATGTTTATGGTTTTACGAAAGGAACTGTAACAGCGAAAACAAAACTTCACCCAGTTTCGTTTTATGCCAAATCAAAAAAAATTGCAGAGGAAGAATGCAAGAAATTGAAACATTTTAATATCTATAGATTTTCACCTGTTTATACAGATGAGATAAAACGAGATATTCAGAAAAGATATTATCTAAAATACCCGAATATTGCTTATCAAATAGGAAAAGGAACTGAATATGAGATTCTGAATGTCAAGAATGCTGTACAGGCAATGGTTGACTGGTGTGGACAAGAAGTAACCAATAATGTTCATATTATTAAAGATCCAGCAAGAATGAACACGATTGATTATATCAGAGCAGAGAAAAGAGCGGGAAGAGCAAAAATTGTGCTTCATTTTCCTAAATGGATGGTTGTTTTAGGTTATAGAATATTGATGATTTCAGGAGAAAATAAATATACATATTTGTTAAATAAAGCGGTTTATCCGCTTAGATCGGAGTAGACAGATGGATTGGAAAGATGCTGCTAAGGGAAAGCACATTTTAATATTGGAAGGTTATGCAAGACAATGTTTACCGTTCATGAGAGAGTTTAAAAAATTAGGAATGAAAGTGTCATTGCTTTGCAATACTAAGCTGGACTGTGGATATGCATCAAGGCTGCCAGATCATAAAATTTTAGGAATATGCGATCCGGAGGAATATGAGAAATCCGAAGAATATATTGTTAAGCTTGTTAAAACAGGAAAGTTTGATCTGGTTCTTCCTTTAGTAGATTTTTCGGCAAGTATTCTTGCAAAGCATAAAGAAGAATTATCAAAACATGCAATTATTTGCGTGAGTGATAAAGAAGCATTTGAAAAATCTCAAGATAAATTACAGGTGATGAAGGTATGTATGCAAAACAACGTACCATGTCCCAAAACACTGACAGGTGTTTCTAATATTGATGAAGTACTGAAAAGTGAAATGCAGTTTCCGATAGTCATTAAGCCAAGAAAAGGTTGTGGAGCAAAGGGCTTTCACAAGATAATGAATGAGGAAGATTTTAAGAAAATAGTTTCTGAAAATCAGATAGAACTGGCAGATATGGTTGTACAGGAATGTCTTCCGATTGAAAGCGCATTGATATCGGATAACATTTTCATTGATAAAAAGGGAAATATAAAAAGTGCATTTTTGTATAGATGTTATCGGTTCTATCCGCTTACGGGTGGAACAGGTACTTTCAATATGACGTTCGATAGAAAAGATATTCATGAAGAGTGTGCCCACCTTGTAAAAATGATGGGACTGCGAGGCTGTGTAGGCGTGGATCTTATGATAGATCCAAGAGATAATATCGCAAAAGTAATAGAAATTAATCCGAGAATTCTTGCATGCTCGAAAATAGGATTTGTTGCAGGAGTAAATCAGGCTTATCAGGTCATTCAAGATATATATAGTGATTCAGTGATTTCAATGATGGAGTATAAATCAGGAGTTGGAGTCAGAATGTCACAGATTGATATTCTTTGGTTTTTAAAATCACCGGAGCGATTTAAGGCAAAACCATCGTGGTTTAAATTAAAAAATATTAAAGATCAGACATTTAGTATAGATGATCCTTTACCGTGGTTTGCATTTTTGCTAAGAGGATTTGTCAATCTTAAGAGTGAGGAAGAAAAGAGAAAATAGTATATGAAGAATATTCCTAAGGAAATTATAACTGATAACTATAAATATGAACTATATATTCCATCTGTTATAAGACCATATAAAATATGGTTTCAAAGCATGTATTTGAAAAGACATATTCGTTTGATGATTCAGGCGCTTAGAGGATCTTATATATTTTATATGAAAGATAGAGAAAATAATGTGGTTGGGTATATTCATTTAGAAAAAGGAAACACAAGATATTCTTGGACAACATCTGACGATTGGATAATATCACCATATGCTATAGCCCCTAATTTACGTGGGGGGGGGGTAGGGAATACTCTTGTTAGAGATTTTAAAAATGAAATTTTAAAATATCTATCAGGAAATATATATGCGGAAACGGATACTAATAATACAGCATCTATTAAAGTTTTAGAAAAAAATGGGTTTAATTTTATTGGATATGCAAAAATAAGTGGAGTGTTTCGTAAATATTCTATGAGTTCAGAAATGTCTGATTATAGAGTTTATAAATTGGATGAAGGCGGTAGAGGATAGATGGCAGATTTGACGGCTATTATTTTGACAAAGAATGAAGAAAAAAATATAAATGAATGTTTGAAATCTATACAAAATTTTGTGGAGAGGGCAGTAATTATAGACAGTGGCAGCACAGACAAAACTATTGAAATAGCAAAAAAGTATGATTTTGTTGATATATACGAGCATCCATTTGAAAATTATGCACGTCAGTTTAACTGGGGAATTGACAATACCGATATTACAACTAAATGGACATTACGGCTCGATGCAGATGAGCGTTTTACACCAGAATTATGTGCCGAATTAGAAGAGGCATTGGAAATACATTCAAATGATAATGTTAATGGATTTGTGTTAGAAGCATGGCTGTTTTTTATGGATAAGTGTTTGAAACATGGTGGCAGCCGAAAAAAGAAGCTTATGGTATTCAAAACGGGAATTGGTCGTGTGGAAGATCGAAAGATGGATGAACATACAATTTTATCTTGTGGTGAAGCGTTAGAAATCAAAGAGAAGTTTCTACATTATGATTTTAAAGATCTGAGTACATATGTGAAAAAATTAAATTGGTATGCTACCAGGGAAATGCAGGATTACATTGAAGGTACATTTCCAGATCAGAAGTTCGAAGCATCAGACAAAGAAATTAGTCAAATGAGATCAAAAAAAACAAAGTATTATAAAACACCTATGTTTTTTCGATGTTGGTTATATTTTTTCTATGCATATTTTGTAAAAGGAAACTGCTTAAATGGTAAAGAGGGATTCATATATTCATTTTTGTATCATTTGTATTACAGAATGTTGGTAGATTTTAAAATTTATGAGCAGTTGAAGTATAAAAGAGAATTTGAAAAAACTGGGGATTTAAAGTAGAGGATGATTATATGAAAGTTGGAATAATGTCTATGCAACGCGTATATAATTATGGATCATATATGCAAGCTTATGGATTGAAAAAAATGATAGAATCACTGGGACATGAGGTGGTTTTTGTTGATTATAAAGTGGGAAAACCTATAATTCATAATAAAAGCGATAGGATTAATTATATTAAAGGAAAATTTAAAAATATTATTTTTAAAGTGATTGAACATAATAAACTATTAATTGAAACTAATATACTTCCAAAGGAATTGAAATATGCTGTGCGTTCGCATTATCAATATCAACAGCTGTATTGGAGTAAATTAGGATTAGATAAAAAAAAGCACTATAGAACAGCAGTAGATGTATTAGTAATCGGGAGTGATGAAGTTTTTAATTGTCTACAAGAAAATATAGATGTTGGATATAGCCGAGAATTGTTTGGATATCATTCAAATGCAAAAAAAATCATTACATATGCAGCTTCTTTTGGGAATGCTACGCTGTTTCAATTAAAAAAAGAGGGCTTAATTAATTGTATAAAAGAGGATTTTAAGAAAATATCTTGTTTTTCAGTTAGAGATAAAAATACTTTGGAAATAGTAGAAAAGTTAACTCAAAGAAATGATATTTATGAAAATTTTGACCCAGTATTGATGCATGACTTCTCAGAATTGGAGAAAAAACCTATAGCAATATCAAATTATCTGATTGTATATGCATATAGAGGAAGATTAACAAAAGAAGAAGAGGAGGCAATAAAAAAATTCGCAAAAATAAAACAAAAGCAAATTGTTTGCATAGGTGGGTATCATAAATTTTGTGATATTTATATTCAAGAATCACCCTTGAGAATATTTGATTATTTTAGAAAAGCAGATTATGTTATAACAGATACATTCCATGGCACGATTTTTTCTGTGATTAATCATGCAAAGGTAGGAGTATTTGTAAGGAGTGGTCATGGAAAAAAATATGGAAATAGTGAAAAATTATTAGATCTGTTAAAAAAATTGCAGTTAGAAGATCGGATAATTACCAATATTGAATTAATGGATAACATACTTGACAAAGAAATTGATTATAACAGTGTTGATGCAATAATTGCGAAAGAAAGACAACAAGCTATTAATTATTTGAATCAAAGTTTGTAATGGGGGAATATATGGAAAGTAAATGTATTTCAATGAAACAAATAGAGTGTTGTGGCTGTGGAGTATGTGCTATTGTTTGTCCATTATCTGCAATTACTATGATTGAAGATGAATATGGTTTTTCTGTGCCTATTGTAGATAAAAAGAAATGTGTTAATTGTGGAAAGTGCAAAAGCAAGTGTGCATTTATAAATTCGATGAAATTTAAAAACGTTCCAGCTGAAAAAGTATATGCGGCAGCAATAAAAGATAAGAAATTGATTGAAAATTCTGCTTCAGGTGGTATTTTCGCAGGAGCGGCAAAGTATATTATAAATCAAGGTGGAATTGTATATGGAGCCGCTTGGCAAAAAGATTTTTCAGTAAAACATATAGGTGTCCGCAAGCTTTCTGAACTTAATAAACTTCAAGGTTCCAAATATACTCAAAGTGATATAAGTGAGTGTTTATGTGAAATCGCGTATAATTTAGCAAATGGTGAGAAAGTACTTTTCTCAGGGACACCGTGTCAGGTTGCTGCGGTAAAGAGTTTTTTGGGAAAAGATTATACCAATTTTTATACGATTGATTTAATTTGTCATGGAGTTGGTAGTAATAAATTTGTACAAGAAGATATTTCATTTTTGGAAAAGAAATATGGAGCAAAAATCAATTCAATCGAATTTCGAACCAAACGCAAGGGGTGGGGGACGGCTGGTGATGTAATATTTGATGATTGTATCAAGGAGTTTAATACGAGAATATCCCCTTATTATTATTATTATTTAGGTAATGCTTTATTTAGAGAGAGTTGTTATGTATGCCCATACTCTTGTGATAGCAGATCTGGGGAATTGACAATTGGTGACTATTGGAGAATTGAAAATGCACATCCGGATACCGAAATTGACTATCAAAAAGGAGTATCCTGTCTTTTGATAAACAGTTCAAAAGGACAGAGTTTTTTTGAAGAATTTAAAGACACACTTGAGCTGACAAATTCAAGTCTGGATAAAATTAAAACTAGAAATGCTAATCTTGTAGAACCGTGTAAGAAACCAGAAAAGCGAAAAGATTTGCAACAAGTATATTTAAATGACGGATATGATGGTATTGTTAAGTTTTGGGACAAGAAAGAAAAATTGGTTAGAGGAATGTTATTGATTAAATGCTTTATACCACCTCAACTAAAGAAAATAATAAAACAATTAATGAGGTGACAAGTATGGAAAAAGAAAAATATTCTGTCGTAGTATTAATGGCTTCATACAACGGAGAAAAATACATTGTTGAACAAATAGAGAGTCTTATTCACCAAGAAGAGGTTGATGTAAAAATTATTGTTAGTGATGATGGATCTTCAGATAATACAATTTCTATTTTAAAAGAATATCAAAGAAGAGGAATACTGGAATGGTATAATGGACCACATAAAGGGGTAGAAAAGAATTTTTTGAAATTAATGAAAAATGCACCGGAAGCGGATTTTTATGCATTTTGTGATCAAGATGATTTTTGGGAAAAAAGAAAACTTATAGAAGCTATCCTGAAACTTAAAAATTTTGATAGTAATAAACCGGCTTTATATTTTTCAAGCTTGAAGCTTGTTGATCAGGATTTAAATCTAATAAGTGTGCACAGGGTCAATTTAGAACGATCTGAGTATGCGAGATTTATATTTGCGGGTGTAGCAGGATGCACAATGGTATTTAACCGAGCATTGCTAAATTTGTGTAATCAGATAGAACCGATGTATATACGAATGCATGATGTTTGGGTGTACAATGTTTGTGTTGCGATGGGCGGATCATATTATGCAGATTATGAATCTTATATTAAATATCGTCAACACAGTAATAATGTCGTAGGTATTAAGAAAAAATCCATAAAGGAATCTTTTAATAATTATGTACTTAAATCTAAAGTTTCTAAGCATATGGAGTCACTAGTTGCAGGCTATGGAAAATTGATGACGAATGAGTATCGTATGCTATGTAAGGACTTAATCAAATGCAATTATTCTATAACAAGTCGAATGAAGCTGTTGTTTTCATGGAAGATTAAATTCGGAAATAACGGATTAGATATTATTTTTAAACTTAAGGTTTTATTATGCAAAATGTAAATGATAGTATCATAAATATAGGCTAAAATAATTGTTATACAAAGATAGCACAGATAAACTGCTTGAGATATTTGAGTATACAATGTTTTGGATTTGTATCGTCACTGACTTTATGGAAATAAACGTTTAAATTAGTTGAGGAAGGAGAAGTATGGTAATTTGAGTCAAAAGCATCATACATGTAAATTATGTTTTATTTGAAAGTAAGCAGGTTAAAACTGTTAACATTTCTTTTCTTTAGTAGTGAGTTATTGTATCCTATGATATCAATGCTTTCTAATACAACAATAGCGAACATTTTTTGTGACAGTTTGATTATAATGACATTAATAATTGTTATGTTGAAAGACTATAATAAAATAAAGCTTATAACAATTATACTAGTTATAGTAAGCATGCTTTCGTTTGTTATTTCATATTTACAACATCCAGAGTACCAAACAGTATTATTTAATACATATAATATTTGGGATAGGGTATTTGGTCCAAGAAAAGGTTTTTTTCTCTTAATGATACTTACAATGTATAATGATCCAAAAGAACTATTTAGTGCGTTGAAAGCAAGCGCAATCCCTGTTTGGATAGCATATACAATACGAGCATTGACAGGTATAGGATTATCTGAAAAGACCGGTAGTAATCATGCATTTGGATATTGGTTTCTTTTTGTAGCTATTATATATGCTATTGCATTTATTCGAGAAAGAAGATTTTATGAGTTACTATTAGCTGTTATACCTCTTATCCAGATTGTTTTATATGCGTCTCGTACATGTATTTTATCCTATGTTGTATTTTGGGGATTATACATTCTTTTTTATGAAGACAATAAGGACAACTTGAAAAAAAAGATTGTATTAATATGTATAGCTATTATCTTATCAGTAATGATTACATCAAATGTATTTATGGATATGATTAAAGAAATAATACAGCAATTAGGAATTTCTTCTAAAATTTTAAATGCTATTTTGTCTGGAAATAATGAATTGGATGGTGGGCGTGCTTATATGTATGCAAACGATGCAATATTATTAAAGGAGAATCCGTGGGGGTTAGGAATCTATTGGGATAGGTATTTATATCCTTCATATAACTATACACATAATTTCTTTTATGAAGTATTAATTGATTTTGGATGGCTAATTGGAGGATTTTTAATAGTTGTATTATTAATGAGAACTATTAGCATATTAAGAGCAAGTAAATCAGAATGGAAACTTTTATTTATTATGTTTTTTTCTTTGAGTATGGTACGGTTATTTTTATCATATTCGTTTTGGTTTGATATTAACTTTTGGGGAATGATTGCAATTTTGATCTGTTATAATTATAACAAAGAAACATGGTAAATTATGGATGAAGCGAGGAAAAAATATGATATCAGTTGTTATACCTGTCTATAATAGGGCAGATAGAATAAAAAAGACAATTAGTAATATATTTGAACAGACATATTCAGATATAGAAGTTATCGTTGTTGACGACGGATCTTCTGATGAAATTGATTTGGCATTGAAATCTTTTGTGGAATTATCAAATTTTTCATTTGTTAAATCAGATAGAAATTATGGTGCATGTCATGCAAGAAATATAGGTATTCAAAAGGCAAAAGGAGAATATATTGCATTTCAAGATAGTGACGATTTATGGCATAAAACTAAATTAGGAGATCAATTAAAGTTTTTGCAAAATAATAATGCGGATATATGCATATGTGGTATGCAGAATATATATGCTGATGGGCATATGACGAAATTTCATAAAGAAGGATTTAATCAAAAGGATATTACATTAGAAAATGAGCTTGCAACTAGTTTTTTTAGTACACAATTAATACTAGGAAAAAGAGAATGCTTTTTAAGAGAACAATTTGACGAACGTTTTCCAAGATTTCAGGATTGGGATTTGGGAATTCGACTTGTAAAAAATTTTAAAGTTGTATATCTTGATAAGGTGCTCGTGGATCGACTGGTTCAGAATGACAGTTTATCTCACAATAAGGAAAAAGGCTATATAGCTGGAAAATTGATTTTGAATAAGTATAGATCAGAATATCAGTTATACCCAAAATCAGAAGCAAGATTCTTAGAATTTTATGCTCAGTTTCAAGAAGCAGTTGGAGAATCATCTAGGGAGAATTTGATTAAATCTTTAAAAAAAGAATTCAGAATAAAAACATTAGCAAAACTTATTCTTCAATTATTAGGAATATATGGTAAAAAAAAGTAGAAGGGGATTTATATGCAAGGTTCTAGTTTGAAAAAAAATATTGTATATCAAATTCTATATCAAATTTTGATTTTGATTTTGCCATTGGTTACTTCACCGTATATTGCTAGAGTAATAGGTGCGGAAGGGCTTGGTACTTATACATATTCATATTCAGTTGCTTATTATTTTGTTCTCATTTCTATGCTTGGTATTGGTAATTATGGGAACAGAGCTATTGCTAGATGTAGAGATGATAGAGAAGAATTAAATACTGTTTTTTCAAATATAGTGTTTCTCCATTTTATTATTTCATTTATTTGCATTTTGGTATATGTTATATATTCTTTTGGAGTTTCACAAGATCGTTTGTATGCACAAGTTCAAACAATATATGTAGTGAGTGCTTTCTTTGATATAAGTTGGTTTTATTTTGGAATAGAAAAATTTAAACTTACGGTGACAAGAAATACTATTGTTAGAGTAGTAACGGTCATTTTAATTTTTACGATTGTAAAAACAGCAGATGATTTGTTGAAATATTGTATAATAATGGCTATCAGCTCATTGTTTAGCCAGTTGTGTTTATGGATTCCAATTAGAAAATTTGTCCATATACAAAAACCGGAATGGAACAAGATGAAAAAGCATTTGTTGCCAATGTTGGTTTTATTCATTCCAACAATTGCAGTAAGTCTTTATAAATATATGGATAAAATAATGATTGGTGCAATGAGCAATAAGGAGCAATTAGGTTATTATGAAAATGCTGAGAAGATAGTGAATGTTCCAGCAGTAATTATTCAATCCTTTGGCACAGTTATGTTGCCTAAAATGTCAAATCTTATGGCGAAAAAAGATAAAGGACAGGCAAATAAATATATGGACACATCAATGAAATATATTATGTGTATGTCGATAGGACTTTCGTTTGGACTTGCATCAGTTGCACCTATATTTGCGCCAGTATTTTGGGGAGAAAAATTTTTGACATCAGGATATTTAATAATGGGATTGTCAATAACAGTTCCATTTATTTCATTTGCGAATATAATAAGGACACAATATTTATTACCAGCTCAACGAGATAGAGATTATTTGCTTTCAGTTATTGCTGGAGCAATCGTTAATCTTTTGATTAATACGTTATTGATAAATAAATATGGTGCTTTTGGAGCTATGGTTGGTACTATTGCTGCAGAAATAATTGTTTGTGTTCTGCAAACAATTACAATTCGGAGAGAATTGCCGGTTATAAGATATGTTAAAGAGAGTCTTAAATTTTCTATACTGGGAATAATTGAATTTTTGGTTGTATATTATGAAGGGATAGCGTTTAGTAAAAACATATTCACTTTGATTTTGCAAATGTTATCTGGTGCAGCAATATATGGCATTTTGATAACTATTTATTTTATTAAAACAAAGGATACCTTATTTTATTCGTTAGCAAGCAAATTAACAATCATAAAGAAAATGATTGTGGATAAGTAAAAAGTGTGTTGGGTATGTTTTGGACATAAAGATATATCAAACTTAAATAAGATGGCTACTGTTTGCAGTACACAGGATAACATTTATAAAATTTTATTTCTATAGATTTTTAGGTGTGATATTTTATTTGCAACTTAATTAATAAGTATATGTTAAAGTTAAATGAAGAAGAAAATCGGAGAAACACAAATGAAAGGAATCATTTTAGCCGGAGGATCCGGAACACGTTTATACCCATTAACAAAGGCAATCTCAAAACAGATCATGCCGGTTTATGACAAGCCAATGATCTATTATCCGCTGTCTACACTGATGTTAGCAGGAATCCGCGAAGTACTCATTATTTCCACGCCGAGAGACCTTCCGGTATTTGAAGAACTGTTAGGAGATGGATCACAGCTTGGAATGAGATTCGAATATGCGATCCAGGAACAGCCGAGAGGACTTGCAGATGCCTTTATCATTGGGGAAGAATTCATTGGAAAAGATGCCGTTGCATTAGTACTTGGAGATAATATTTTCTATGGACAGAGCTTCTCAAAGGTATTATTAAATGCAGCAGCAAGAACTGAGTCAGAAAAAGGTGCTACGATTTTCGGATATTATGTAAGAGATCCGAGAGAATATGGTGTTGTTGAATTTGATGAGAATGGCACAGCGTTGTCAATCGAAGAGAAGCCGGCAAACCCAAAATCAAATTACGCAGTGCCGGGACTTTATTTCTATGATAATGATGTTGTAGAGATCGCAAAGAATGTAAAACCGTCTGCCCGTGGCGAGATCGAGATCACAAGTGTGAACAATGCATATTTAGACAGGGGCGACTTAAAAGTAGAGACATTAGGACGTGGATTTGCATGGTTAGACACCGGAAATCACGACATGCTCCTTGCAGCAGCAGATTTTGTTTCTGCATTCCAGAAGAGACAGGGACTTTACATTTCCTGTATTGAAGAGATCGCTTACAAACGTGGATTTATTGATAAAGAGCAGTTAGTTGAGCTTGCCCAGCCTTTATTAAAGACAGACTACGGCAAATATCTGATGGAGATTGCACAGGGATTATAAATAATGGGACTTCCTTTTTTAGGAAGTCCTGCATTATAGTATTTAAAACTACAAATGAAATAATATGAGCAAAAACTATTCGATAAAATTATTAAATGATAAGGCTCGATTTTTGAATGGAAAAACAATAGAAAATATTTTGGAACATACAGATATTAACGAGTTAAAAGAAAAAATACGTATTTTCCAAAATATGAATATTCAAAGTATGAGCGATAAAGAACTTAGAGCTAATATTGATAAAGTATTGAGTGTTGAACTCGATGGTGGCATTACAATTTCTACGGTTTTGTTGGAGTATTCTATCTTTGAGATAGGAGATCGGTTTTATAGAGTTAGAAAATTGAAGAATGCAACTATACCAAATCGTGACTTGAAAAATGTATCTGCGTATTGGAATCCGCCATCAAAATATGTAAAACACTATGGGCGACTGAATAAGCCGGGAGAATCTCTATTATATACTGCATTAGATCCATATACTGCAATATGTGAAACGGGTTTGAAACCAGGAGATTCTTTTGTATTATGTATCTATGAAGCAATTAGACCGCTTCGGTTTTCTTGGATTGGGGGAAAAGCGGATTATAAATTTAATGGTATTAAGAACAAAAAAGTAATAGAATTAATGGAAACAATAAGAGAGTTTCTTGTTGATGAGTTCACTAGAATTGTTCCGGAAAATGAGAAGTTTTTGTATAGAATTACAGAAATAATCGCGAAAGGTTATTATGCTCCGCCGGAATATAATGGATGGCGTTATCCTTCAATAAAAAATAATTTTGAAGATAATGTATGCTTTCGCGCGGAGCGTGTAATGTATAATCTAAAACTTATAGGTGCACTCGTTGCAGTATTTAATAAAGAGAATGAAGCAGATCCTGCCAAAATAAAAATGTCCCTTGAATATGTTGGCATAGGTCCCAATATGGATAATTATTATTCATATAAGAGTAAAGAAAGCATGGAGTATATGGAAGAGTTATTTCCCGAATTTAGCAAAGCATAATATATAAGAATTGAAAATAGTGAATATTCTTGTGTCAAGGGAACGGAATACAGAGATGGAAAAATTGAAAAGGTAAATTCAGATAGGGCTTCCTTTTATGGAAGCCCTGTATTATAATAAAATAAACTACAAATGAAATTAAAAGGAGACAGAAATTTGCAGAAAGAAGAGGAAAAGAAAATAGTATTTTTTAAGTTGAGCCTTTATTTAATATCGTTGTGGATACTATTTTTTATGCTTATCGTTTTGAAAGTGGATATTTCAGATGTTCCATTTGAAATAACACAAAAGAATATAGAAAGATTTTGGAAAAAGAATGTCTTTTCAATAGTCTGCTTGGGTTTGATGGGAGCAGGAGAAATTGGATATTTATTTTTTAAAGATTCTTTGAATAATGCAAAAGAACTACCTGTGCAAATAAAGGAGTGTACAAGTGTAAATTATGAAAATCTTTCATTTTTGGCTACATACATTATACCGTTGGTCTGTTTTCCAATGGATACAGACAGAGAAGTTTTTGTCATGTTTTCAGTTATTATTATTATTGGATGCATTTTTGCAAAAACAAATTTATATTATTCAAATCCATCATTGGTTTTGCTCGGATTTAATGTTTATAGTGTGGAAACAAATTCTAAAAAGAGATTTCAGAAGGGGATTTTAATTGTAAGGGGGACAATAAAACCCGGTGATGATATAAAATATTTAAATTTAAGTGATGATGTATACTTCGGGAGGAATGTGAAAAATGACAATTGGAGAACTGAAAAATGAAATACAGCAGATGTTTACAGAGAGTATTGGTATAAAAGTGTATGCAATATTGAAGAATGAAAATGAAAATATAGTCAAAAGTATAAACATTGCCGATGAAGAACGTCAGGAGCATAATTCAACAGAAAGTTTACAGAAAGGATTTTGTAAATGTATAGAAAATTTGCTTGCCAGTTATAATGAGGAAGATAAGATTATAGAGCTCTCGTCCGCGGATGAAAGAGGAAAGGCAGTTTATTTTTATGATTTGGAACAATTACCAAGTGAAATGGTGATGATGAAAGAGATTAAGGAGGACGCAGATAACGTTGAGACGTATCAGTTTTCAAAGGATACGCTTGACCAGATAATCGCATTTATAATTCAAATTGGGAATGCAAATCAAAGTCTTGTATTATATAAGCAGCAGTATGCGATTAGTTTATTAAAGAGAGATAAGTATATGCTGATTCCAATGCCACATGAAAATCGATTTAAAAAATTTGATGAGGATATATTGAGAATAGATTTTAGCTGTCAGTTTATCTTGTGGAAAGATAGAATATATATATTTGATATTGAAAAAATGGAAAAAATATGTTCTTTTCATGAAATTATAGTGAAAGAAGCAAAAAAGAGCATAAGCGAAATAAAAAAAGTAGGAATATTGGAAAATGTTGAAGTATTGTATGATGAGTTGGATAATATTTCTTTTGCAAGAAAACTGACCCGTGTATATAAGGATTCTAAAGTATTAGGAAAAGTTAATAATCAGGAGTTAATCAGCTTTACAAGAAAACATTCATATTTTACAAAGAACCCTATTAAAGTTACAGAGGATGGAGCAAGGCTGATGCTGGACACAAAAAAATCTAAGGCGGCGTTTGTAAAGCTTTTGAATGATGATCTTTTGACTTCAGAATTGACAAAGACAGATTATGAATCGTTGGCCAAGAATAATACATGACATGCATTGTAAGAATGCTCATGTACGGTAAGGAAGCAAGCAACCGAAAACAAGAGATAGACCGCCAGCACTACACTATTCCGAACC
>CAKRLC010000010.1 GCA_934358955.1 uncultured Roseburia sp.
CAATGAAACTTGCAATATTTTTTTGTGCAATTTGTCATTCTAAACTAAAATGCAGACCTTTTGACACCCGAATCTTTTAAGTCGGAAAAAAAATCCCCACACATCTACATTTCTGCAATGTGTGGGGATTCAGATTCATGATTGATTATCTGTTATGGCTATCAAATCAGCCATTTATCGAAAATTAGAGCTGTTAATCAAAGATTAGCTGCTAATTTATTAGCATACGCCCTGAGCAAGCATAGCTTCTACAACCTTTTCAAAACCTGCAATGTTAGCACCTGCAACATAATCCTGCTGTCCGCCAACTGTTGCGTCGTATCTCTTTGCAGCGTCGCTGATGTTTGCATAAATTGTCTCCATGATTCCTTTTAATTTTGCATCTACTTCCTCGAAGGACCAGTGAAGTCTCTCAGAGTTCTGGCTCATCTCTAATGCAGATGTAGCAACACCGCCGGCATTGGCAGCTTTACCACCTACGAATAATACGCCATTCTCCTGTAAGTACTTGGTAGCTTCTAATGTAGTAGGCATGTTTGCACCTTCTGTTACAGAAGTAACACCATTTGCAACTAACATCTTAGCGTCCTCAAGATCTAACTCATTCTGAGTTGCACATGGAAGAGCAAGATCTACTTTGTACTGCCATACACCGTGCTCGCCATTTACTTTTGCATGATACTCAGCTGATGGTTTTGCTGCTGCGTACTCTGTTAAACGTGCACGTTTTACTTCTTTTACTTCTTTTAATAATGCAACATCGATTCCTTCTGGATCATAAACCCAGCCTGTAGAATCAGAGCATGTTACAACCTTTACACCTAACTCATTTGCTTTCTGGATCGCATAGATTGCTACATTACCGGAACCGGAAACTGCTGCAGTCTTTCCTTCGAGACTCATACCGTGATCTTTCCATAATGCATTTGTTAAGTATAATAAACCGTATCCAGTAGCTTCTGTACGTGCAAGGGATCCACCATAAGTAAGTCCTTTACCGGTGAGTACGCCTTCGAAGGAACCGCGGATTCTCTTGTACTGACCGAACATGAAACCGATCTCTCTTGCGCCTGTTCCGATATCTCCGGCTGGTACATCGACATCAGCTCCGATATATTTGGAAAGCTCTGTCATAAAGCTCTGGCAGAATGCCATGATCTCTCTGTCTGATTTGCCCTTTGGATCAAAATCAGAACCACCTTTACCACCACCGATTGGAAGTGTTGTAAGAGAGTTCTTGAATACCTGCTCAAATCCTAAGAATTTGATAATTCCAAGGTTTACAGAAGGATGAAGTCTTAATCCTCCCTTGTATGGTCCAATGGCATTGTTGAACTGTACACGGAAACCTCTGTTTACCTGTACCTGTCCGTTATCATCTACCCAAGGTACACGGAACATGATCTGACGATCTGGCTCTGTAATTCTTTCAAGAATCGCATTCTTTCTGTACAGTTCCTCATTTGCATCGATCACAGGTCTTAAAGACTCTAATACCTCTTCAACAGCCTGTAAGAATTCTGGCTCGGAAGCATTTTTTGCTTTTACTTTTTCGAGTACTTCATCAACGTATCCCATTTCTTAATCTCCTTATCATAAACATATATTTACAGTTCCTTTTCTGCTGCCAGCTTCTGTTTTCAAGTCTTCCCATGCTGCCGCCGGCAATCAAAACTGCATTTTTTCTAATCAACACGTTTATTTTAGTATAAAATGACGGAAGGTGCAATATTTTTTTCTTTAATCCTTTAATTTAGTGAAGTTTTCTACTGTTTGCGCTATTTTTCTGCAAGATTTTGTCTTGAATTATTCATTTTGCATAAAAAAAGTCAATATATTTCACTTTTTATATTCTGTGGTTATAGTTATCATTCATCCAGCGAATACCAGATCAGATTTGCTATGCCCTATCATAATACTTCTGCTATTCCTCGCCCTTGTATACATAATGGAAATAATCCGTAAGCTTTGCCAGTGTATAAATCAGGATCGGTGTCTCCTGCTCTGTAAGCTGGCTTTTGATCTGACTGATCATCTCATGATGAAATGCTTCATGATGCTTATACGCAGCCTTTCCCTTCTCTGTAAGAGAAACCCATACGACTCGCTTATCCTGCATGCTCCGTTCCCGGTTTACGTATCCTTTTCTTGTCAGTCCATCCATCGCCTTTGTCAGTGTTCCGGTTGTTACATTCATCAATTTAGCTACGGTCGACATCGTCTTTGGCTCCTCTGTTCCGATTGCCTCTATCACATGGAAATCATTATAGCTGATGTCCTTGAACTCCTCTGTCACAAGGCATTTTCCTTCAATCTCCATGATATCTTTAAACAATCTGACCAATAATTCGTTTAATGTCTCGTCTGTTGTCATCTGATCTTCTCCTGTTTTTTCCCATGTAGCTTTTGCCGCTATGGACGTTGCAGGTGTGATCAGATTCTCCTCTCTGTTGTTATGAAATACATCCGTCACACTTACCATCTTAAAACGGTCGCACCCCAGGTAAGTCCTGCTCCAAAGCCTGCTAATACTATATTCATTCCTGTTGTAATCATACCATGATTTCGAACATTATCAAGTAAAATCGGCACGCTGGCTGCAGAAATATTTCCACATTCCTGCAGATTCGTTGGAAACTTCTCCATCGGCTGTCCAAGCCGTTTTGCCACGGATTCGATAATACGGTAGTTTGCCTGATGAAGCAAAAATAAGTCGATTTCTTCCATGCGCAGGCCGCTCTTTTCCACAGCCTCTGAAATTGCCTCCGGAACTGTTTTTACCGCAAACTTATAGACCTCCTGCCCATTCATTGCAACATAATCTGGCTTTTCGTCGGCTGCGCCTGTAAATGGATTTTTCACTACACGCGCATTGCAGTTTAAGACATTCCCACGGCTTCCATCTGATCCCTGCACCATCGACAGCAGCCCATCCTCCTCTGAACGGGACAAAACAGCTGCGCCTGCTCCGTCTCCAAAGAGAACGCAGGTGCTCCGGTCTGTCCAATCCATCATTTTGGAAAGAGTTTCTGCTCCCAGGATCAATGCATGGTTCCACTGATTATGTTCTAAGTACATTGCAGCGGTATCTAAGGCAAATAAAAAACCGGAGCATGCTGCATTGATATCAAATGCCACAGCTGCGTCTGCTCCAAGATGGCTCTGCACTTCACATGCCAGCCCCGGAAGATACTTATCCGCTGATACGGTAGCTGCGATGATAAGATCCACATCCCCTGGTTTTATCCCTGCACTTTTTAACGCTTTTTTTGCAGCCTCAGTGGACATTCCCGTTGTTGTCTCTTCCACACATAAATGTCTCGCCTCTATTCCGGTTCGCGAACGGATCCATTCATCCGAAGTGTCAACGATCTGGCTCAGGTCTTCATTGGTCACCCGAAGCTTCGGCAGGCAACTGCCTGTTCCGGTTATTTTTACTTTCATATTAATTACTGTACCTTTCCTTTTTCTAAAAATTCCGGAATCTTGCGTAACGCTCCTTTGCAAGCTGCTCTCCGGTTTTTCCGTTCTGCCGTTTTAAAAATAATTTTATTTTTCCCTTCATACAACGTGAGATTGACTCGCAGGCCTTCTCATCTGCCATTCCGTATTCCGGCAAAATTTCTTCGATCATATGCAGGTCTTTCAGATCCTGCGCAGTGATCTTCATAATCTCGCTTGCCTCTTTTGCCCTTTTTCCATCTTTCCACAAAATGGATGCAAAGCCTTCCGGTGATAAAATACTGTATGTGGCATTTTCTAACATCCAGACTTCATTTCCGACAGCAAGTGCAAGTGCTCCACCACTTCCACCTTCCCCGATCATCAGGCAGAGTACCGGCACCTTTAAAGAAGACATTTCATACAGATTTCTTGCGATGGCCTCTCCCTGTCCCCGCTCCTCTGCTTCCATTCCGCAATAAGCTCCCGCTGTGTTCACAAAGGTAATGATCGGACGATGGAATTTTTCCGCCTGCTTCATCAGGCGGATTGCCTTGCGGTATCCTTCCGGAGACGGCATCCCGTAATTACGCTTCATGCATTCTTTTAAATCTTTTCCTTTTTGCACTCCGATCACCGTGACCGGCTGTCCGTCAAGATATGCCACTCCACCTATGATCGCCGGATCATCCCTGAAATAACGGTCACCGTGGAACTCCATAAATTCATCAAAAATATTTTCAATATAATCACTGGAATTCGGGCGTTCTATTTTTCTGGCCGCCTTCACTTTTTCCCAAGGTGTAAGAATCCGGGCTTTTTCCATCCGCTCCCGCATCAGCTCCGTCGGTTCATAACAGTCATCCTCCCGATAAGGATCGAAATTAGCAAAGCCCTCTTTTGTATGATGCATTTTTAAAATTCTGTTCAATGTCATTTTGAGATCTTTTCGTTCAACGATCGCATCGACAAATCCATGCTCTAACTGAAATTCTGCCCTCTGAAATCCTTCCGGCAGTTTCTGCCCGATCGTCTGCTCGATCACACGCGGTCCGGCAAATCCGATCAGTGCTTTTGGTTCTGCCAGTATGATATCCCCTAGCATGGCAAAGCTTGCGGTCACTCCTCCGGTTGTCGGATCAGTCAGCACCGGAACATATAGCAATCCTGCATCTGAGTGTTCTTTGAATGCAGCTGCTGTTTTTGCCATCTGCATCAAAGATACAATTCCCTCCTGCATTCTTGCCCCGCCGGAACAGCAAAATAAAATGACCGGAAGCTTTTCTTTCGTTGCACGCTCTACTGCCAATGCAATTTTCTCTCCTACAATGTGGCCCATGCTGCTCATCAGGAAACGTGCATCGCAGACACCTAACACCGTCTTTTCGCCATAGATAGAACAGCTTCCGATCGTTACAGCTTCGTGTAATCCGGTCTTTTCTTTTACATCTTTTACTTTCTGCATATATTCCGGGAAATCCAGTGGATTTGCTTCGCAAAGATCTTCAAACCACGGTTCAAAGCTTCCTGCATCTGCCACCATCCGGATCCGGTTTTTGGTACGCACGCGGAAATAGCTTCCACATTCATAACAGACATATTTATTTTTTTCGACTTCTTTCCGATCCACTTCCCGCTTGCATGCAGGACATGTGATTTTACCATCCGTCCCCTGCATTTCTTTCTTTTCCGCAGTCGGTGTCTCCACACTTATTTTTGTTTCTTTTTTCCGCGAAAAAAATGTCTGTTTTTTTTCTGTTTTTTCCGGATTCAGCGAAATTAATTTTCTTCGTCTTAATATTGCCGGCATCTTCTTATCCTTCCTGGCCAATTGCAAACGTAAGCTCAGCGGTACACACAGTCTCTCCTGCCACCGTTGCTGTTGCTTTTCCGATTCCGATCGGACCTTTTTCTTTTATAATCTCAGTTTCTAATAGTAATACATCTCCAGGCACAACCTTTTTCCTGAATTTTGCTGCATTGACTGCTGCAAAATATGCCGTTTTCCCACGGTTTTCTTCTTTTCCAAGGATTGCAACCGCTCCGGTCTGTGCAAGCGCCTCTAAAATGAGTACTCCAGGCATGACCGGTTCATTTGGGAAATGCCCTGCAAAAAATGGTTCATTGAAGCTGACACATTTTTTTGCAACCGCCCTCACGCCATACTCAATCTCTTCTATCGTATCGATCAAAAGCATCGGCTGTCTGTGCGGGATAATTTCCATAATCTGCTTTGTATTTAAAATGGACATCTGACTACTCCTTTTATCTCTTAAGCCTCATATTTTTTCAGTAAAATACTCGCATTGTGACCGCCAAATCCAAGTGAATTGCTAAGAGCATAATTTACTTCTATCTGCACGGCATTTTTACAGTAATCCAAATCAAGCTCTTCATCCGGTACCTCATAGCCTGCGGTTGCATGAATATAATTTTCCTGGATCTCTTTTACACAGGTAATAAACTCGACTGCTCCGGCTGCACCAAGCATATGTCCAACCATTGACTTCGTTGAATTGACCTTCAATTTCTTCGCATGTGCTCCAAATGCCAACTTGATCGCCCTTGTCTCGAACAGATCGTTATGATGCGTGGATGTTCCATGCGCGTTGATATACATGATGTCTTCCGGAGATATCTCTGCATCCTCTACTGCATTTGTCATAGCTTTTGCGGCACCACTTCCGTCTTCTGCCGGAGATGTGATATGGTATGCATCGGAAGAACAGCCATATCCGACAACCTCCGCATAAATATGCGCACCTCTTTTTTTTGCATGCTCTAACTCTTCTAATACAACAATGCCTGCGCCTTCTCCCATAACAAATCCACTCCGCTCTTTATCAAACGGTATTGAACAGCGCTTCGGATCTGTTGCATCTGTCAATGCGGTCAGTGATGAAAAACCGGCGATCGCACTTGGACAGATACTGGCTTCTGTTCCTCCGGAAACCATGATATCAGCATCTCCATACTGTATTGTCCGGAAAGCCTCTCCTATTGTGTTCGTTCCCGTTGCACAGGCTGTCACTACATTGATGCTTTTTCCTTTCAGCCCATAACGGATAGATACATTTCCAGCCGCCATATTTGAGATCATCATCGGGACAAACAGAGGTCCCACACGATTTGGTCCTTTTTCCACAAGTCTTGTGTATTCCCGCTCGATTGCCTGCATGCTTCCAACACCACAGCCTATCGCACAGCCTGCTCTGTAGGCATCCTCTTTGTCCATGTCAATCCCGGAATCCCGGATTGCCTCTTCTGCTGCTGCAACCGCATACTGGCTAAACAGCTCCATCCGTCGTGCTTCTTTTGCATCCATATATGCTTTTGCATCGAAGTTCTTTACTTCTGCAGCAAGTCTGCATTTATAGGCGGATGCATCAAAATGAGTGATCTCGCCAAATCCGGTTTTCTGTTCTTTTACAGCGTTCCAGAAAGTTTCTATATTTAATCCGATCGGAGTGACTGCTCCCATACCTGTTACCACTACACGTCTCTTCGCCATTGATTTTTTCCTTTCTTTTCCCAAACCTATCTGTGCATACCGCCATCAATTGAAATGACCTGTCCTGTAATATAAGCAGACCGGTCGGATGCAAGAAATGCCACAAGCTCTGCCACCTCTTCTGCTGTTCCTGCCCGGCGCATCGGAATCTGCGACAGGATCATTTCCTTTGCAGTATCCGGCATTGCTTCTGTCATATCAGTTGTAATATATCCCGGCGCCACCGCATTGCATCGGATTCCTTTTGAAGCATATTCCACTGCCACACTTTTTGTCAGCCCGATCAGCCCTGCCTTACTTGCGCTGTAATTTGCCTGTCCGGCATTTCCCATCACTCCGGAAACCGAAGATATATTTATAATGGTTCCATATTTCTGTTTTAAAAACTGGCGTAACGTATGCCGGATCGTATGAAAAGCCCCTTTTAAATTCGTATCGATCACCTCATCAAAGTCCTGCTCTGACATCTTCATCATCAGCCCGTCTCTGGTAATTCCTGCATTATTTACGAGAATATCCAGCCTGCCATACTGTGCCATGACCGTATCGATCATTTTTTTACAATCTTCAAAATCAGAAACATTGCATTTTATAGCAGACGCTGTGCCGCCGTTTTGGACGATCTCCTCCACAGCTTCCTCCGCTGCTTTGGAAGAGCTGTTATAATTAATCACTACACTCGCTCCGTCTTCTGCCAGTTTTTCGGCAATCGCACGTCCGATTCCTTTTCCGGCTCCGGTCACCAATGCTACTTTTCCACTTAAAATTTTTGTTCTTTTTCTGAATTCCACAGCTTCTTTTCCATCCTTCTTCTTTCAAGCCCACAAAAAAGTGGGCTTTGATCTTCCATTCACCAATATTTTGCGAATGTCACCTGTTTTTACATTCCGGCATGCTCGCTGACAAAACGGATAAAATCTTCCATTTTATCAATGTTAGAAACTTTCACCTGCCGGTCTATTTTTTTCAAAAATCCACTCAGTGTTTTACCCGGTCCGATCTCAACAAATTCTTCTACACCGTCTGAAATCATCCGTTCTAATGTCTGCTGCCATTTAACAGAGGAAGATACCTGCTGCTGCAATAATGGTTTTACTTCCTCTTTATGAGTCACATAATCAGCCGTTACATTTGCAATATACGGAACAAATGTATCTGAGATTTCCACATTTTTCAGTTCCTCGCCAAGTCTGTCACCCGCACCTTTTAGCAGTGCCGAGTGAAATGGTCCGCTTACCTTTAACGGTACCACCCGTTTTGCACCCGCTTCCTTACACGCTGCCCCCGCAGCTTCTACCGCTTCTTTGTGTCCTGAGATCACGATCTGCCCAGGGCAGTTATAATTTGCAACCGATACTTCCTTTTTTGTCTGTGCAGAGGTCTCCTGGCAGATTTTTTCAATTGCCTCTCCATCAAGCCCTAACACAGCTGACATAGCTCCTCCGGTCGGAACAGCCTCCTGCATAAAAAGTCCTCTTTTTCTTACAACCTCAAATGCTTCCTCTGCCGTCATCACACCGGATGCGATCAGTGCTCCATATTCTCCGAGACTCAATCCAGCTGTTACATCCGGCTCATATCCATTCTGCTCTAATGCCATATAAATGGCTGTCTCGGTTGCAAGCATGCAGATCTGCGTATATTCTGTAATATTTAATTTGTCATTTTCTTCAAAGCAAAGTGCCGGAATATCAAGCCCTGTCACCTCAGACGCAAGCTCATATACCTCACGGCAGACCGGGATCTGTTCATAAAATTCCTTTCCCATTCCAATGTACTGGGAACCCTGTCCCGGAAATATAAATGCAGTTTTTCCCATAAATCTGTTTCTCCTTACCATATGCTATCGAAGTAAAGCTTCTGCTTCCCCGGTGATCTCTTCAATGATCTCTTTGCAGGTCTGTTCTTTTTTTACCAGTCCTGCACTCTGTCCTGCCATCAGGCTTCCATGTACTACGTCGCCATCCATTACTGCTTTACGCAGTGATCCAAGTGTCAGCGTTTCTAACTCTTCGAAGGATGCCCCTGCTTTTTCCAGTTTTAAATACTCTCTTGTCATCTGGTTACGGAGCACACGGATCGGATGTCCCGTACTCATCCCGGTCACTTCCGAATCGATATCTTTGGCTTTTATGATGCGTTCTTTATAATTTTCATGCACAATGGATTCTTTGGCAGTAACAAATCTCGTTCCCATCTGGATTCCTTCCGCTCCCAGCAGCATGGCAGCCGCCATTCCTCGTCCGTCTGCAATTCCTCCGGCTGCGATCACCGGTATGGATACTGCGTCCGCTACCTGAGGCACCAGCGTCATTGTCGTCTGGGAACCGATATGTCCTCCTGACTCCATTCCTTCTGCAACCACAGCATCCGCACCCGCACGTTCCATCAGCTTTGCCATTGCGACACTTGCAACGACCGGAATAACCGTTACTCCTGCGTTCTTCCACATATCCATATATTTTGCCGGATTGCCGGCACCTGTTGTTACAATGCCCACGCCTTCTTCTACGATCACTTTTGCAACATCCGGTGCATTTGGATTCAACAGCATAACATTTACTCCAAATGGCTTATCTGTTAATTCTTTTACCTTTCGGATCTGCTCACGGACAACCTCTGCCGGAGCACTTGCTGCTCCGATCAGTCCGATGCCTCCAGCTTCTGATACAGCCGCTGCAAGATGATACTCTGCAACCCATGCCATTCCGCCCTGGATCACCGGATAACGACAGCCAAGCAGCTTTGTGATTCTGGTCTCCATATCCTGCGCCTTTCTGCCTATGCTTCCACACCTTTTTCTTTTAAATATTCTGCAATATCGTTGATGGTCGCTATTTTTTCAAGATCTTCGGAAGGAATCTCCGTATCAAATTCTTCCTCTAATGCCATCACAAGTTCAAACAGATCCAGAGAATCCACACCAAGGTCTTCTTTAAAATTTGTCTCCGGCTTTAATTCCTCAACGTTTACATCTAACTGTTCTGCAATAATTTCGTTCATTCTTTCTAACATCATTTTTTTTCCTTTCTTTTCCTGTTTCAATAACTTTCTATTTTGCTTTCGCATGTCTTTTCTTTTTATTTTGATAGTCAAATTGTTTGACAGGCAAAGTATATTACATTCCTTTTTCGTTGTCAACAAAAATATTTTGATAGTCAAAGTTTTTTGTTAAAATCTGTCTTTTTGCACTTTGTTGATACAGGGTTTGAAAGAGAAGTTACTGCCCACTCTTGAATCACTTTCTTACGCAGCAAAGCAGCTAATGCTTTACTGCAGAATGAACAGTAACAAAGAGAACTCGTTTATCCCCTACTCTTTGAATAAAAACTGTGTCGTCTTGTTTATTGTATGTTATACTGGCTTATATACATATAACCGCTGTTTTTGAACCGGTTCTGCTCTGGATCCATTCCGGCAGACGGCATAAATAATACGAATACAAGGAGAGTTTTTTATGAAACTGCAGCATATTTATGGCATTTACTTTAGTCCGACCGGAGGTACCGAAACATCCGTCCGCACGATAGCAGACTCGATTGGAGCACTTTTTCATATCCAGCCGGACTTTAAAGATCTGACACTTCCTGGAAACCGCATAGATACAATGCATTTTACAGATGAGGACCTTGTCATTCTCGGATCTCCTGTGTATGCCGGACGTGTTCCAAACAAGATATTCCCGGATTTTAAAAAATGCCTTTCCGGATCCGGAAAGACACCTGTCATTTGTATCAGTGTATATGGGAACAGAAGCGCTGGTGACTCTGTACGCGAACTGCTTTTTCTATGTGAAGAGAATGGTTTTCTCCCTGTTGCCGCTGCTACAATCGTCAGCGAACATGCCTTCTCTCATATACTTGCAACAAACCGCCCGGATGCATCTGATCTGCAAAAAATAAAAGATTTTGCATCTTCCGTCGGTCAGCACCTAAAAGAAAGCTCTGAACTTACTGCGCTTTTCTTTGACCGTGGCACACCGGTTGCACCTTATTATGTTCCGAAAAAAACAGACGGCACGCCGGCACAGTTTTTAAAAGCAACCCCCGTAACAGATGCGAATCTGTGCACACACTGCGGTATCTGTGCGACTGTCTGTCCGATGGGAAGTATTCCTGCAAAAGACTGTACGCAGGTTACCGGTATTTGTATCAAGTGCCAGGCATGTATCCGCAAATGTCCATCCCATGCGAAATATTTTACGGATGAAAATTTTCTTTCCCATGTAAAAATGCTAGAGGAACACTTCACCACAAGAAAAGAACCGGCATTTTATACAGAGGCTGTACACTAACTTTTTTGTGAAAGTATTTAGGTTTGAAACGGTCTGCATTTTTAGTTTATCTCAGCAAATCGCACCAAAGAATATGGCAAGTTTCATTGTGCAAAACATTCCGATGAGCCTCTGAAAGCATGAAGCGTGTTCAGCAAAGGCTTCCACGCTTCATGAGTCTCATCTCCATTGCACAAAGAGAAACTTGCCATATTCTTTGGTGCGATTTTCCAATAAATATTATCGAGCAGACCTTTTAATACCCGAATTCAAAAAAAGCCGCTCAGACCTGATAGGTACCACTCCTTTACTGGATATCCAGTGAAAGGAGTACATATCAGTCTGGGCGACTTTTTGATATTATAAATTATGCTACTAATTCAAAAACATTGTTCCTGATCAGCTCGTTTTTCTTTTTCAGGCTTCACCGCGCACTGCATAGCAGTCATAGCGGATGGCCTTTCCTTTTAATTCATAGGTTGGATTTTTTCCTGCCAGAAATGGACTTTTTAACGGACGTTTTACAATAATCTTTGCCGGATTGGCATGGATCGCTGCATCAAAAAGTGCTGTTTCTTCTGAGCACGGTGGCTCAAGCTTCTGGATAAGCTGTAATTTCTTATTGATCAGGCCACTTTTTTGTCTTCCTGGGAACATCGGATCTAAATAGATCAGATCTACTTCATCCACACGGTTCGCAAGCTGCTCCACACTGTCTCCTTCCACTAGCTGCATTCTGTTTGCAATGTCTTTCAGCTGCGGATTTCTTTTGGCACGGCGCAGTGCATCCTTTAACAGCACTGCCACCACTGGATTTTGTTCATACAAGGTCATGTTGTAGCCATATGCTGCCAGCAGAAATGCATCTTCCCCCATTCCGGCTGTTGCATCGATTCCCTTTAATCCCTCTTCGTTCGTCTTTGCAGCACGGACAAGCATCTCATGCTGTAGTCTGCCATTGGTGACCCGGTGAAGCATAGATTCAAAGTCTCCCTGATAGCTTAATCCATATCCTGTCAGAGACACTCCTTTTGCATCAAAAACAACCGTCAATTCTTCTCCCGGTCTTTCTGCAAGCTCTGCTCCTGCCTTTTTTGCAAAGGATTCCGCCAGATCCCTCTGTCCTCCCTTTCCAATGCAGGCTGTAATTTTTCGTTCCATTATTCTCCCTGCTCTTGCTCAAATTTTTTATCTACTAAGATGCGGGTGTCAAAAGGTCTACATCATAGTTTAGAATGACAAATTGCACAAAAGAAATATTGCAAATAAATGTTAGGGAGTAGACCTTTTGACACCTAGCTCCTACTAATCAAGCAGCATCTTCACACATCCGTACATACCGGCATCATTTCCAAGGCTTGCCAGTGCAAACTTTGTATCACGGCATGCCATAAAGGATGTCTCTACAAAATGCTTTCTGATATTTTCAATCAGAATGCTGCCAGCTTTCGAAACACCACCGCCAATTACGATGATCTCCGGATTTACCACGCATGCAATATTAGAAAGAGTCGATCCAAGGATCTCACATACTTCATCCACAAGTCTGATTGCAACCGCATCGCCTGCTTTTGCAGCATCAAAAACATCCTTTGCTGTCAGATTTTCGATAGCACGGATACTTGTCTCATCTGTAGATTTTGCAAGCTTTCTCTTCGCAAGACGTACGATACCAGTTGCAGAAGTATACTGCTCAAGACAGCCATACTGTCCACAGTTACATGCTTCGATCTCGTCATTATTCACAGTGATATGTCCGATCTCTCCACCAGCTCCGTTAAATCCGGCTACGATCTTTCCATCTACAATGATTCCTCCGCCGACTCCGGTTCCAAGCGTTACCATAATAACGTCTGTGCAGCCCTTAGCGCCACCCTGCCACATTTCTCCTAATGCAGCAACGTTTGCATCATTTCCGGCTTTTACTGTTAATCCGGTCAGGCTGGATAACTCTTCTTCCACATCGACAGTTGCCCATCCAAGATTCACGCAACGATGTACTACGCCCTTGCTGTCAACCGGTCCCGGAACGCCTACTCCGATTCCCTGTACTTCGTCTTTACTGATCCCTTCCTGAGCCAGTTTATTGTCTACGGATTTTGCCACATCCGAAAGAATAGACTCACCATTATTCTCTGTGTTGGTCTTAATTTCCCATTTGTCAAGTAAGGTACCCTCTGTATTGAAGAAGCCAATCTTGCAGGTAGTTCCGCCTATATCTACGCCAAATGCATATTTTTTCATGTTTCTACTCTCCTATTTTATAAAATATACTGAGACTGTCGCGAATTACGCCAAAGTTTCTTCCTCTATGATACCTTTTCAAAATTTATCTGTCAAATAGAAAGATGTCTGATCCGGCTACTGCGCCATCTGCTTTCCAAGGAAGCCTGCTGCTGCCTGTGCAAGCTTGTTCTCGGTCTCTGTCATCTTGCTCCTGTCACCCTTTTCATAAAGAACGACTGCCCCGATCGCATCTCCCTCACAGATGATCGTACTTACTGCCTGCTGCCCGAATTCTCCGGCATCGTCTAATGTAATTTTGATAAAATTCCGGTCTGTGCGATCTGCCAAAAAGCTTTTTCGCTCACCGATCACATCCTCAAGCTGCCGGCTGATCGGTTTTCCTTCATATTCTTTTTTTCCGCTTCCAGATGCCGCTACAACATGATCGCAGTCCGTGACTAATACAAGATGCCCTGTCGTCTGCGAAAGGCTTTCCGCATATTCTCCTGCAAACTGGCTCAGCTCCCCGATCGGAGAATATTTTTTCAGGATGATCTCACCCTCCCGGTCTGTAAAAATCTCCAGTGGATCACCTTCCCTTATTCTTAACGTTCTCCTGATCTCCTTCGGGATGACAATTCTCCCAAGGTCATCGATTCGCCGGACAATTCCCGTTGCTTTCATAAAATTTCCTCCAATTCCATATTTTAACACCAGCTTTTACACTGTTTGTTACATATTGGTTTTGGAGCTAGTATGTGGAAAAATAAATGAAATATTCTACCTTTTGTTTTCTTTGGCTCGTTTTTTATCGTTCCTTTACGATCACTGTTGTGAGATATCCCTTTGCTTTTGCAACCTCTTCTAATCCGATGTAGATTTTCTCGCTTTCCATGCCACAATCCGACACCGCATAAATGTCATATTCTTTTCCGGTCTCTATCTGCTTTTTCAGTGCTTCCACCAGCTGCGCTAACTTTTTCCCGGACTTCATATAAACACAGGTTCCATGGTACTGCATGGTGTCCGTCACATCATAGGCTGCCGGGATAATATGGATCTCCTCCGCTTTCTCTCCGAGCCCGATCCCTAACCTTGCCGCTACGGAACAAAAGGAAGGAACTCCGTTTATGATCTGCGCTTCCTGTCCGTCCTCCTTTGCCCGTTTATGTATATACAGATACGTAGAGTAAATTCCCGGATCCCCGATGGTAAGCATTCCGACTGTCTGTCCCTTCTTTAAATAATCTGACACTGCCAAATACGCCTGTTCATGTGCAGTTGAAAGCTTTCCCTCATCCCGGGTCATCGGAAACGGCATGCAAAGAAGTGGCATCTCTTCGATTCCAGGATATACCTGTCTGACGATCTGGTACGCATAACACGCTTCCTTTGATTCTGCCGGAAGTAAAATCACATCGCACTGCCTGATCGTCTCAAGTGCCTCCAAGGTCATCCGCTTAGGATCTCCGGATCCAACGCCGATCCCATAAAGCTTTCCTCTTTTTTTCATCTGTTCTTCTCCTCACACCTTACTCTGCCAATTCAAACTTAAATATAGCCCTTTTGAAGTCAGAATTTTCCTGCATAAATTGCTTTTTACTGGATTCCAAAAGAAACAAGCTTCAGCTCTTCATTGAATGCCAATGTAAAATGTGCCTCAACATTATCATACTTTGCTGTCACATAGACAACGGCTGTATGAGTGCCTCTCTTGACGATCTCGATATCCTGTATGGACTCAATGGAAACAAAATTTCCCCAGTCATCTGACACTCTCGCTTTTCCTTCTTCCATACGTTCCTGATTCATGATCTCCTGCAGCTTGGCAACTGACATTGCAGCCAAGCTGTCATAATCCTCTGCATTCAGGAAATGAATCACATCCTCCGCCTGCTGTTTTACTGCATCCTCATCAAAAACTTTACTTTCCGAAAGTGCGTTGTTCTGTGGCATTGTCCAAAACATCCCAATGGTGGATAAAACAAGAATGACGATCACAATGATTATATTTCTGATCCGCTTCTGTTTTTCTTCCGGTGTCAATATCTTTTTGGTTTTTGCTTTACTCATCCTCTTTTTTCTCCTTATAGACCTGTAAAATTTCAAAGCCTGTATTTTCTTTTATAAATCATTATAAACTATGTTTCAGAGAAGGTCTATGAAAGCACCACATTTTTCACCTTTTCTTTTTGACAATTTAATACAGGCGGTTATACAACCGCCTGTCAAAGTTTTTCGTTATGCTCTTATTAGTTATTGAATAATGCAGTAGACAGATATCTGTCTCCGGAATCAGGAAGAAGAACCACGATGTTCTTGCCTTTATTTTCCGGTCTCTTTGCAAGAATCGTTGCTGCCTTTAATGCAGCTCCGGAAGAAATACCTACCAGAACGCCTTCACTTACTGCAAATTTTCTTCCTTCTTCAAATGCATCCTCGTTCTCAATTGGAATAATCTCATCATAAACGGATGTATTTAATGTATCCGGAACAAAACCTGCACCAATACCCTGAATCTTATGTGCACCGGCTTTTCCTGTAGAAAGGACTGCACTCGTTGCCGGCTCTACTGCTACAACCTTCACATCCGGATTCTGCTCTTTTAAATATTCACCAACACCGGTAACTGTTCCGCCTGTGCCGACACCTGCAACAAAGATATCAACTTTTCCGTCTGTCTGCTCCCAGATTTCCGGACCGGTTGTTGCTTTGTGTGCAGCCGGGTTTGCAGGATTTACAAACTGTCCTAAGATCACTGCTCCTGGGATCTCTTTCGCAAGCTCTTCTGCTTTTGCGATAGCTCCCTTCATTCCCTTGGCGCCTTCTGTTAATACCAGCTCTGCACCATATGCCTTTAACAGATTTCTTCTCTCTACGCTCATGGTATCCGGAAGTGTAAGGATTGCTCTGTAACCTTTGATTGCAGCAACAGCAGCAAGACCGATTCCTGTATTACCACTGGTTGGCTCGATGATCGTTGCGCCTTCTTTTAAAAGGCCTTTTTTCTCAGCATCTTCGATCATTGCCAGAGCAATTCTGTCTTTTACAGAGCCTGCCGGGTTGAATGCCTCGATCTTTACTAAAATGTTCGCGTCTGTAGCGCCTGCCTTTGCAGCATATCTGCTTGCTTTTACGATCGGTGTTTTTCCTACTAATTCTAATGCACTTGCTTTGATATCACTCATTTTTGTTTCCTCCATTTTCATTCCATATTGTTTATTTTTTCTCTTTGTTTTCTTATTTCCTACTATTCATATAGGAATTGCCTTATATTTGAATTATATCGTTCTATATTTCTTCTGTCAATACATTTTTTTCTTTTTTTGTTTGTTTTGAATTACAACTTCTGGCGTTCATGCATTTTCATCGCACATGCGATTTTATCCAATGCTTCCTTTAAGACACTTTTCGGGCAGGCTACATTGATCCGCTGAAAACCTTCTCCACTGCTGCCGAATATTTTTCCACTGTCAAGCCAGAGACCTGCTTCGTGAAGGATCAGATGCTCCAATTCTTCAACTGTAAGCCCAAGCTTTCTGAAATCAAGCCAGACCAGATACGTTCCCTCTGTCGGGATCATCTCCACATCCGGCAGATTTTTTCTGACATACTCTTCCGTAAATCTGATATTTTCACCAACATAGCGAAGCATTGCCTGATACCATTCTTCCCCATTTCGATACGCGGCCTCACAGGCAACCAGCCCCATCACATTCAGCTGGCTGTATCCTGCTGCATCTACCTGCTTTTTAAACGCCTTCCGCAAAGCGGTATCAGCAATAAAGATATTCGATGTCTGCAAGCCTGCTATATTAAAGGTTTTACTCGGTGATGTACACGTCACCGTGATTTTCTCTAACTCCTTGCTTATATTCGCAAACACCTGGTGCTCTCCGTGAAAAATAAAATCAGAATGGATCTCATCACTCACCACGGTCACCTGATGGCGGAGACAGATTTCTCCGATCGCAGACAGTTCTTCACGCGTCCATACTCTTCCAACCGGATTATGTGGATTGCAGAGAATAAATAATTTTATTTTTTCCTGAATGATCTTTTTCTCAAAATCATCCAGATCCACTCTATAGCATCCGTTCTCTCCTAAAACAAGGTCACTGCTTACCACTCTTCTTCCGTTGTCTGCGATCACCTCCGAAAAAGGATAGTACACCGGTGATTGTATAAGGACACCCTCTCCTTCCTTTGTATAAGCTTTGACCGCCATCGCCAGTGCAAATACAATTCCCGGCGTCTTGACCAGCCACTCAGGTTTTACTTTCCAGTGATGATGCCGCTCCATCCATCCGCTGACTGCTTCAAAATACGACTCACTACTTTCGCTGTAGCCAAAAATCCCGTGCGCCACCTGCGCTGCCAGAGCATCCTGTATATAAGAGGATGTTGGGAAGTCCATATCCGCAACCCACAGCGGCTGTACATTTGCCGGCTTTCCTCTTTTTACTGCAAAATCATATTTTAAACAATTTGTATTGTATCTGTCTGTCACCTTATCAAAGTCGAGATTTCTTTCTGGCATGTCTGTTCTCCTCAAGTTGTATTGTATTACTTTTCATCTTTTTACACTATTCCTACCTTTTTGCTAGGCATTTGTGTTTT
Source organism: uncultured Roseburia sp. (assembly GCA_934358955.1). GTDB lineage: Bacteria > Bacillota > Clostridia > Lachnospirales > Lachnospiraceae > Roseburia. Next base: position 18,072 of record CAKRLC010000010.1, read on the forward strand.
CTATCATAGGATAACAATTTTTTCCATTTTTTCACAATTCTTTTTTTCTAGAACTCATTATAGGTTTTTCTTATATCAATTCTTCAAATTTATTTAATAAGATTCGGGTGTTAAAAGGTCTGCTTCATAACCTTTATTGGCAAATTGAACAAAAGAAATATGGTAAGTTTCTCTTTGTGCAATGGAGATAAGACTCATGAAGCGTGGAAGCCTTTGCTGAACACGATTCATGCTTTCAGAGGCTTATCGGAATGTTTTGCACAATGAAACTTGCAATATTTCTTTTGTGCAATCTGCTAGCATAAACTTAAATGCAGACCTTTTGACACCCGAATCTTAATAATCAAAAAAAAGTATGTATCACAATTTTATTTCTGCAATACATACTTTTTATTATGGTTTCGTTATTAAAATTCCTCATCATAGGTATCAAGGAAATGATGCTTCACACCGTCTTTTTTATAAGCAACAATCGTATTCAGGTTCACATTTTCCACACTCTTGAAAATATTACCTTCTACGTACTGGTTTACTTCCTTCAGCTTTTTGATCAGCTCCTTCGTTTCCAGTCTCTTGGACTGATTTTCTTCATTGTTACAGGTCGTACAGTTCTCAGTGAACTTGCAGGCACACTGGATAAAATGAAGATCATTATAGTCACGCCATGCCTTGATATCATCTTCACGCACAAGATAAAGCGGACGGATGAGCTCCATCCCTTCAAAATTCGTGCTGTGCAGCTTCGGCATCATCGTCTGGATCTGGGCACCATAAAGCATGCCCATCAAAATGGTTTCGATCACATCATCATAATGATGGCCCAAAGCAATCTTATTGCAGCCTAACTCCTGTGCAAAATGATACAAATGTCCCCGGCGCATTCTCGCACACAGATAGCATGGTGATTTTTCAATGTTAAAAACAGATTCAAAAATGTCAGACTCAAAGATTGTGACCGGAATATGAAGCTTTCGTGCATTTTCCTCGATCACTTTCCGGTTTGCCGGGCTGTATCCCGGATCCATCACAAGAAATTTTACTTCAAAATCGAATTTGTTATGAATCTTTAATTCCTGGAACAGCTTTGCCATCAGCATGGAATCTTTTCCGCCTGAAATACAGACCGCAATTTTGTCCCCCGGTTTTACCAGTTCATACTGGTTGATCGCTTTTGTGAACTTGCACCAGATGCTTTTCCGAAATTTTTTGCGCAGGCTTAATTCAACATCCTTGCAAATATCTTTTTCCTCTTCGTCTTTCATTGCGTCTAACAGCCAGGAAACATATCCTCCCTTCAGGCTCATGGCATTCAGTCCTTTTTCCTCGAGTGCTTCTGCCACTTCTGTACTGAATCTCCCCCTGTTACAGCAAATTACCAGCTGTTTGGAAAAATCGATCTTCCCGTTGCCTTCAATCTGATCCGCGGGAACCGCAATTGCCCCCGGAATCGCTCCATGCGCAATCTCATTTTCGCCACGGATATCGATGATCTGATAACTGTCTTTCTCGCGTTTTTTTAATTCTTCGATCGTAATGTTCATATATTCTGTCAGAAACCTTTCTTACTATATTCTATAGTGCTAATTCAGGAAATGGAATGACTGCCGCCTGATCTGCCCGGTGCTCTCCGATAAACTTTTCCATCCACACCATATCGTACCAGCGGTCATACTTATATCCACACTTATGGAAGGTGCCCACCATCTGGTATCCCAGCTTTTCATGAAACCGCACACTATCCTGTGTCAGATATTCATCTTCCACCTGCGGATACGCAATACAGGCATTCACATTCAGGATTCCCTGCCTCTGTAAAATACGCTCTAATTCTTCATAAAGCTTTCTTCCAATCCCGTTTTGCTTTCGTTCCCCGCTCACATAGATGGAAGTCTCGACAGCCCAGTCATAAGCAGCTCTTTCCTTAAACGGACTTGCATAAGCATATCCTACAAGCTTTCCGTCCTCCTCTGCTGCCAGATAGGGATATCTTTGCAGTGTATGATGGATTCTTTCCCGGAATTCATCCAATGATGGTACCTCATATTCAAATGTGATCGCTGTATTTTGCACATATCCTTCATAAATCGCAAGCAGCTCCTCTGCATCTGTCTCGGATGCAATCCGGATGGTAAGCATACTTTTTTCCTCGTCTTTCTGTTCTATTCTTCGAATGCCCTGCGGATACTGTCATAATGTAAGAAAATACCGTCCGCAGCAAATTTCTTGATCTCATCTAATGTTGCAAACATCCAGCCATCTGTTTCCTCTTCCTGAAGCTTCAGATCTTCTTCCCGGATATCCATCTCAAAACGGTATACATCCACAAAATAATTATCACCCTCACCCGGGTTCTCCCTTTTATAAGTAAAAAGATATCCACCTTTTGCGTTTGTTACGTCCAGTCCGGTCTCTTCCTTTACTTCACGACGTACTGCTTCTTCTGAGCTTTCCCCTGCCTGTGCTGCGCCTCCGGAAACTTCCCACCAGCCAGGTGCCCATGCCTTGGTCATCACCCGCTTTGTAATCAGAAACGTTCCATCCGGTCTTGCAACCACACCAAGCACCGTCAGATGGTATTCCCCATCCTGCAAGCACCAGTCATTACGCTTCATCGTTCTTCCTGTCGGCTTTTTCTCTGCATCATAAATATCCCAATATTCCATCGTATTATCCTCATCTGCCTTTCGTCACTCTGCCTGTTTACTTTCGCACTGTTCCCTGTGATTTACATTCAGTTTTCACACAGTTCACTTTCTTACTGCCAACTATCTTATCATTTTGCCTGTCACAATGCAAACCTCTATCTTACAGATTCTTAACATTTTTTATGCAAAATTCGTTTTAAAAGCTTACTTTTTATCATTTACTAACTGAAATGAACTTGCTATAATCCTTTTTGGATTCCGGGGTTACAATCTGCTTTTTTATTTTTACATAGATTCGGGTGTCAAACGGTCTGCATTTAAGTTTATGCCAGCAAATTGCACAAAAGAAATATAGTAAGTTTCATTGTGCAAAACATTCCGATAAGCCTCTGAAAGCGTGAATCGTGTTCAGCAAAGGCTTCCACGCTTCATGAGTCTTATCTCCATTGCACAAAGAGAAACTTACCATATTTCTTTTGTGCAATTTTCCAATAAAAGTTATGGAGTAGACCGTTTGTCACCCGAATCTTACATAAAAAATAATCGCTGTTTTTTTTTGTACCCCACCCTCCTAAAAAAAAACTTTAATATTAACAACCTGACGAAAAGAGAATTTTTATGAATCACAATATACAGACATTTAAAACAACACAACGTCCGGTCTATGCTTTCAGCCGGAAAATTTTTACCGAAGGAATGAGGGACGGATTTCCGATCGCACTCGGTTATTTTGCCGTATCCTTCTCGCTTGGAATCGCCGCAAGAAATGCTGGTCTGAATCCTTTCCAGGGCTTTCTTGCAAGCCTCCTCAATAACGCTTCTGCGGGTGAATACGCTGCCTTTACACTGATCGCAGCAAACGCCACTTACCTTGAGGTTGCGATCATCACGCTGATCTCAAACGCCCGTTATCTTCTGATGAGCTGTGCGCTTGCTCAGCGTTTTTCGGAAGACACCCCGTTTTTCCATCGGCTTTTTATCGCCTACGATGTGACCGACGAGCTGTTTGGGATCACGATCGCGCGCCCCGGCTATCTGAACCCTTTCTATACTTATGGTGCGATCGTCCTTGCCGCTCCTGCCTGGGCTTTTGGAACCGCACTCGGTATCCTGGCTGGCAATTTACTGCCGCTACGCCTTGTCAGTGCCTTAAGCGTTGCCCTTTACGGTATGTTTCTGGCAATCATTATCCCGCCTGCAAGAAAAGATAAAATTGTTGCGATTTTTGTGATCCTAAGTTTTATTGCCAGCTTTGCAAGCAGCTATCTGCCGCTGCTTTGTTCCCTTTCAAGCGGAACAAGAACGATCCTTTTGACCGTGATCCTCTCTTCAGCTGCCGCCATCTTATTTCCGGTAAATTCTGAAGATAAGACTGATCCAAATCCATAAATTTTACGAGGGAGTTTTATTATGACACACAATGCTTATCTATATATCGCCGTCATGGCACTGGTATCATATGCGATCCGCGTGCTTCCACTGACCCTGATCCGCAAACCGATCAAAAATCAATTTATCCAGTCCTTCTTATATTATGTTCCTTATGTCACACTGGCCGTTATGACTTTTCCTGCAATTATCGAAGCAACACAAAGCCCTGCTGCAGGTGCTGCTGCACTTATTTTCGGAATGATCGCCGCCTGGTTTGGAGCAAGCCTGTTTCAGGTATCTGTCGGCTGCTGCGCCGTAGTATTGATTTTGGAACTATTTCTTATTTAAATACTATTAAAAAACTTTTTCGCGACTTCCCTAATTTTTTTTCTTGTTTTTCCGATTTTCCCATGTTATATTACATATGTATCTCATTACTTTTGGAGTACGCAATCATTTAAGGAGGTACCGTATACATGGTACAATATTATAATACAGGAGATAAGGATGGTTCAAATCTGATCGCGTATGCCACGGATCTTTCCCTATTCGCCACGCTGTTTACTGACATGCAGAATGGGACACGCGACTATGGCAATGATCGCCCGATTAAGTCTGTTGACGTCGCTGTTTTGTCCACGATCGAGCAGAATCCCGGCATTACGGTAAGTGAGCTGTCACAAAAACATCGTCGGACAAAAGGAACCATTTCATCTGTTGTTTCCAGCCTGGAAAAAGACGGTTATATCTACCGCGAGAAGCGTTCCGGTAATGCCAAGGTCGTGCATCTGTACACTACTCCGGAGGGAGAACGGCTGAATACCCTTTATATCGCTTTCGTCACCAAACAAACAGCCTCCGTTCAGTCAGAACTGTTGAAGGTCTGCTCTATCGGTGAAATGAATGCTTTTTGTAAAGTATTACATGAATATGTTAAAATATTATCAAATTCTTTTGATGGAGAATCCTAAAAGAGAGATATAAAAAAACAATCGGTTTTTATATCTCTCTTTTTTCTCCCCTAAAAATGGATTCTATCCTAAACGCTTTTCTATGTAATAAGCTTCGGGTGTCAAAAGGTCTACTTCATAACCTTTATTGGCAAATTGCACAAAAGAAATATGGAAAGTTTCTCCTTGTGCAATGGAGATAAGACTCATGAATCGTGGAAGCCTTTGCTGAACACGATTCACGCTTTCAGAGGCTTATCGGAATGTTTGCACAATGAAACTTGTAATATTTCTTTTGTGCAATCTGCTAGCATAAACTTAAATGCAGACCTTTTGACACCCGAATCGTAATAGAGATAAAATTCCCTATTACATAAAAAATAAACAGAGTGTCCTTCTCTCGGGACACTCTGTTTATTTTTTAACAATTGAAAGTATAAATTATACTTTCAATACATCTCTCTTTTTCTTTTCTCTTTTATTAGTTCTCTTTGCCGTTTGCTGCGCGGAATTTCACGATTCTTCTATCGGAAATAAATGCACAAACAAGACCAATTACCATAGCCAAAATACAGCTTAAGAAGATCTTTTTGTATCCACCTACAGGATCAGCTTCCAGCCATTTACCACATAATGATGTGTAGAATGTATCCGGAATGAATCCGATTAAGGATGAGATACCGATAACACTACCAACGATGTTCTTAGGTGTTCCTTCCTCATCTACTGTTGCGTAGTACAGAGCACGGAATACATAGATCATCATAAGAGCAACTGTCATTACAACAAGCATTGGCCACATAACTGCTGTAGATGCTGGTAAGATTTCCATAACAATATATAAACCTGCTCCAACAGCACCAGCAACGATCATAGGTCTTGTGGAACGTTTTAATTTAGTTGCTAAAATACCAGCTGCAGATGCAGCGATTAACTGAGTAACGATCTTGCTGTAGTTTGAATATAAAACACCGATTTTTACTGGCAATCCACAAATGTTCTGTAAGTATGGTGCAAAATAAGTTGTAGATGCAAGACACATAGATCCACAGAAGATCATACCTGCTAATAAATAAGTAACTGGGCATTTGAACGCAACACCCATCGCTTTGATACTGTCAAGTAATGTAGCGTTTGTTGCATTTTCTGTATTCTTTGGCTTCGGCATTAAAACTGCTAACATAATACCGATCACGATCATAACAACTGAGATAATTGACACATTTAATCTCATTGCTTTTGTGCTGTCAGCTGCATTTACTGCATAAATGGATGTAAAGATAATCGTAAGAACCAGACCTGAAACACCACGTCCAGCTTCCAAGCTTCCGAACATACCGCCCTGTTCTCCATCTTCAGCGAGCATGTTGACACATTTTACAGAAGAAGACCAGAATGTAAGTACGGTTGTTACTGCAAATAATACATGGATCAGTAACAGGATTGTGTAGCTTGGGAATGTTGCTTCCCAGAGACCAAGGACACCTGTTGAAACCATAGAAAATACAAGTAACTTCTTGCAGTCAAATTTATCTGCTACCCATCCACCTGGCAGGTATAAAATAACGTTTGCAATACCATATACGTTTAATAATCTACCATAATCAGCATCTCTTCCAATAAGGCCCATAGCCTCCTGTAATGGTGTATAGTATGTATACATCAGGTATGGCAACATATAAATGGTATTCATTGCCAGGATCATAAGAATCAGAGTAACTACTTTACTGCTTTTTGATTTTTGTGTCATAACATTTCTCCTCCACGTTTTCTCTATCACTATTTTATATGATTCCGTTATATGGCAGCGCCCAGCCGAATAAAAGGAAGAGTGTCACTGCAATTCCTGCTGCGATCAGAAGATATCCAAATACTTTGTCAATCTTATAATCTTTCACTACCTTTTCAGATTCCGGTAATATCAGAAGTTTTTCCCGATATGCTTTTTCCTGCTCTGTTACCGGATGTAATTTTGATCCGAGTATCGCAAAAAAGAGGCTCAAGTAAATTCCAATAAAGAATGGATCTAAAAAGTTAATAAATACAGTTGCAAATGATCCTACATGAAATCCAACCAGACATTTTGTAACAATGAATCCGACAAATCCTGCGATCATAGACCATCTCGCTCCGGTAGCGGAAAGCTTTTTGCTTACCACACTTCCGATGGCGGAAACGCCCCAGCTTGCTGCGATGATCGTAGATGCAAAATAAGTAACGATGCGGACACTTCCGATTCCTGTATAAGCTAACAGTAAGGAAATAGCACCGAGGATCAGCATTATCACTCTGCTGACAAATAACTGCTGCTTTTCACTTTTAAATTCCACAAAAACTATATCCGATGTAATAGAAAATCCAATAACCGACAGGAATGTGGATGCAGAAGATAATCCTGCTGCCATAATGCCGGCAAGCATCAATGTTCCGACAAGCTTCGGCATTACATGAAATGCTGCCCAGATCAGAACTCTCTGCGGATCTTCCATTCCAGGGTTAAGATTAATTACTGTCACAGACTGCAGATTCAAATACATCAGGAAAATTACCGTACATGCCGCTGCAATCGCACCTGCACGGAATGTAACATGCTCGCTCTTCGCCATCATGTTACGTCCTGCCTGCCAAGGCGATACCGACACTGTAATAAACCAGATAATTCCCATTGTCACTGCATACATCACTGCGCCAAAAACATCTGTTGCCCCGGCTCCTGGAATATTGCCATGATAATCCAAAAGGTTCTCTGGGATATTTGGATTATTCATGAGATTTTCAAGCAACTGACCAATTCCACCCTGTGCATTGAAAATATAAGGGCCGGCAATGATCGTCGCCAATAAAAACACCATGAACATCATTGTATCCGTAAGAATAACTCCTTTTGAACCGGAATAAAAAGTAAAAGCGGTAAAACAAAACCATGCCAGGAAGAGACAGAGCTCATAAGAAAGCCCTGTCAGCTCCTGCATTAAAATTCCAACTCCGGTGATACATGAGAGTAAATACGCTGTGAGGGAAATTGCTGTGATAATTCCTGCAACTCTCCGGTTTTTCAGATCGCAGTAACGCGCTCCGAAATATTCCGGCATCGTCGTACATTCTGACCTCCTTAAATACCGTCCGAACATAAGTGGTCCGGCAATATAGCCCATTGCACACATGGAATTTAGTAATACCAGTGTTGTAATGTTGCCGGAATAGCACCATCCCTGGTCTCCCATAAACCCGTTCACCGAAAGCATCGATGCAAACAGTGTTCCGGCGATCAGAATCGTCGGGGCATTTCTTCCACTGACATAATAGTCATTCACGTCCTTTACAGAACGACCTGCCCAGATTCCAACCACTATGTAAACCAGTATGCTGGCAACCACTCCTATAAAGAATATATTCATGCAACATCCTCCTTATCTTTTCTAACCTTTTTTTCCTCTTTTCCAAGGACGAAAATCATAAGGATTCCTGAAGCGACCAGACAGCCTCCAACTACAACTGAAAATAGTATTTCTCCCATCGTATCATCCTCCATTTCTGTTTACAGAAACTATTTCAGCAAATTTCCTGCAATTACCATCTTCTGGATTTCAGAAGTGCCTTCATAGATTTCTGTGATCTTAGCGTCACGCATCATTCTTTCTACTGGATAATCTCTTGTGTATCCATATCCACCGAATAACTGTACTGCTCTCCAGGTAATTTCTCTTGCTGTCTCAGAAGCAAATAATTTAGCCATTGCAGCTTTATCAGAATAAGCTTCGCCATTATCTTTTGCACATGCAGCGCTATATACAAGGTATCTAGCAGCTTCTACTCTTGTCTTCATATCAGCAAGTGTGAATTTTGTATTCTGGAATGCTGCGATAGGACGTCCGAACTGTTCTCTTGTCTTAACATATTCTACAGCTGCGTCTAATGCGCCTTCAGCAATACCAAGTGCCTGTGCAGCGATACCGATACGTCCGCCATCAAGAGTTGCCATAGCAATCTTGAATCCTTTGTTAACTTCTCCTAAAAGGTTTTCCTTCGGAACTTTTACGTTTTCGAAAATCAGCTCGCATGTAGAAGATCCACGGATACCCATTTTCTTCTCATGACTTCCAAAGCTGAATCCTTCCCATCCTTTTTCTACGATGAAAGCACTGATTCCTTTGTTTCCAAGTTCTTTGTTTGTCATTGCGAATACAACGTAAACATCAGCAACTTCACCGTTTGTGATGAAGATCTTGCTTCCGTTTAATAAGTAGTGATCGCCTTTGTCTTCTGCAACTGTTCTCTGTCCAGCAGCGTCAGATCCAGCGCCCGGCTCAGTAAGACCGAAAGCACCAAGCTTCGCACCAGATGCAAGGTCTGGAAGGTATTTCTGTTTCTGTTCTTCTGTTCCGAATGCTTCGATTGGCCAGCAGCATAAAGATGTGTGAGCTGAAATTGTAACACCTGTACTTGCGCATGCTTTGGAAACTTCTTCTACTGCAAGAACGTAAGACATATTGTCTGCGCCTGCTCCGCCGTACTCTTCAGCGACCGGGATTCCGAGAAGTCCTGTTTCTCCAAGCTGTGGAATCAGTTCTTCCGGGAAGCGCTCCTGCTCATCTAACTCTGCAGCGATTGGTTTGATAAACTGCTCTGTAAATTCAACGAACATGTCTTTCATTAACTGCTGGTCTTCACTTAATTTAAATTCCATAGTATTTTTCCTCTACCTCTCTTCTCTTACTATTAAACCCTCTGGTTACTTCTTATAACCCTTTGTTTTTTCTGATCTTTTCTGTCAGAATTGGCAGAACTACTTTGAGGTCTCCAACAAGACCATAGTCTGCTACGTTGAAAATTGGTGCATCTGGATCTTTGTTGATCGCAATGATCACATCAGAGCTGCTCATACCGGCAAGATGCTGAATTGCTCCGGAAATTCCGCAGGCAATGTAGATCTTTGGTCCAACTGTTTTACCAGTCTGGCCTACCTGATGTGCATGTGGGATCCATCCTGCATCAACAGCTGCTCTGGAAGCTCCTACTGTAGCACCTAATACTTCTGCAAGCTCTCTTACAGGTGCAAAACCTTCTGGTCCGCCTACTCCACGTCCACCGGAAACGATGATTTCTGCGTTTTCCAGATCAACGAGTTCCCCTGCCATCTCATTAATCACTTCGAGTAATTCTACACGTTTCTCTGCATCTGTGATCTCAACTTTTTCTTCGATCACTGGAATGTCTTTTACCTCACCTGGTTCACTCTTCTTGAATACGCCAGGTCTGACTGTTCCAAGCTGTGGTCTGTGGTCTGGACACATAATTGTTGCCATCAGGTTTCCACCGAATGCAGGTCTTGTCCATGCCATGTTGCCTGTCTCATCATCAATATCTAATGCTGTACAGTCTGCTGTTAAACCAGTTCCAAGTCTGCAGGAAATACGAGGTCCGATGTCTCTTCCGTTATTTGTAGCACCGATCAGCATTACGGATGGTCCGTATTTTTCGATCAGTTCGCAAAGAACTTTTGCATAAGCATCTGTGTTATAGTGCTTTAATTCAGGCTGATCAACAACGATCGCTTCGTCAGCGCCATGTGCTTTTACAGCTTCGAGTGCTGGTGCAACATTGCTTCCTAAAATCACTGCAACAAGTTTTCCGTTCTGTTTATCTGCAAGTCTTCTACCTGGAACGAGTAACTCAAGTCCTACGCTTTTCGCAGTACCTTCATCCTCTGTTTCGATAAAGACCCAAAGATCCTTTGTCTTTTCTACCGCCATCTCTTTTCACCTCCTTAAAATACTTTATCTTCGCAGAGAATGGCAAATAATTTTTCTGCGCCTTCTTCTGATGTCGGTTCACTGATCTTCACACCTGAAGTTTTTACTTCTGGAGTAAATGTTTTCTTAACCTTTGTTGGAGAACCTTTTAATCCGATTCTCTCATTATCCATACCAGCTTCTAAATCTGCATAAGCAAGAACATTGATCTCTGCTTTCTTTGCTGCCATCTTGGATTTGATGCTAGGGAATCTAGGATCAAAGGATGGTTTTGTTACTGTGATCAGACATGGGTAAGAAACTGCAACCTTTTCAAATCCGGCTTCTACTTCTTTTTTGATCACAAGTCTGTCTTCCTCAGCTTCTGCTTCAATCGCATATGTTACCTGTGGAAGTCCGATATGCTCAGCGATTTCAGGTCCAACCTGTGCTGTATCTCCATCAATTGCCTGTTTTCCACAGAAGATGATGTCGAATTTTCCTTCTAATTCTTCTAATTTCTTAATTGCGCAGGAAAGAATGTAGCTTGTTGCAAGTGTATCACTTCCACCAAATTCTCTTCCGCTGACAAGATATGCTTTGTCTCCGCCTACAGCAAGACACTCTCTTAAAGCGTTCTCTGCCTGTGGTGGTCCCATAGATACTAATGTAATTTTCGTACCTGGTTCTTTATCTTTGATTCTTGCTGCGAGCTCCAGTGCGTATGCATCAAATGGATTGACAATACTTGGTACTCCTTCGCGAATCAGTGTTTTCTTTACCGGATCGATACGGATTTCTGTCGTATCCGGTACCTGCTTAATGCAGACAAGAATATTCTTCATTGCAAATATCCTCCATTCCTCTCTCTTTATTTATATTTCTTTAATACCTGACGGCTTGCAATAACTGTCTGAATCTCACCTGTTCCACCGGAAATACGTGTGATTCTTAAGTCTCTATAAATACGGCTTACGCGGCTTCCGCAGTATCCGATTCCGCCCATTACCTGGAGTGCATGGTCAGCGATATCATTTGCAGATTCGGAACAGAACTGTTTTGCAATAGATGCCTCTGCTCTTGTCAGGCAGTTGTTATCTTTGTTCCATGCGTAGTGAAGAAGCATATTTCTCATAGCTTCGATCTTCATGGTCATTTCCATGATGTGGTTCTGGATCAGCTGTAAACGTCCGATCTCCTGACCTTTTACGATTCTCTGGTTTGCGTATCTGCATGCATCTTCGTATGCGCATAATGCCTGTCCATATGCGTTGAATGCATCGATCAGACGCTCGTAATCGAAACCTTTGGATGTTGCCATTAATCCGTTTCCTTCGAAGCTGAACATATCGCTTTCTTCGATCTCAACATCATCAAACCAGATGTCGTTTACGTTTTCCATGTTTAATCCCATTTTTTCCATTGGCTCTTTCTTGCAGCCTGGAACGTTTGTAGGAACAAACCATAATGTAAGCTGTTCTGGGTTCTCGCTGTTTTTAGCAAGTGTCAGACAGTAATCATTGTCCTGTGCTCCGGAAATGAAGTGTTTGTGTCCGTTGATGTATACTTTTCCGTTACGACGTGTATAAGTTGTCAGAATTGTATTGCTGGATAATTCAGTACCTGCAGTTGGCTCTGAGAATCCCTGTGCGAATGCTCCGTTTCCTTTGAAGAATAAAGGCATGAATTTGTCGATCTGCTCTTTTGTTCCGTTCTCTAAAAGTGCATCAGCTTTTACATGATCCCAGAAAAGGTAGATTGGTGCGCCACAGCGTCCTAAAGCTTCCATTACGAGGAACATTGTAACTGCGCCTTCGCCGCCACCTGGTTCTCCATCTTCTCCTTCTGCTTCTTCTGGTAAGAACATGCTAAAGCATCCGAGCTCTTTTAAGATCTCCCACCATTTTTCTGGATGTGTGTGGTTTTTGTCACAGTCCTGGAAGTAAGGCTCAAGATTTTCTCTTGTCATAGCCTCTTCGATTGCCTGTACCATTAATTCCTGTTCTTCTGTAATTCTGAAATCCATATTATTTCCTCCATTATTTTTCTTAATTATATTTTACATGGTTTCTTTTTTCATTCCATGACAAACACTTGTTATTATCTGCCTTTCCAGTCCGGTTTGCGTTTCTCTAAGAAAGCTTTTGGTCCTTCTACTGCATCTTCTGTTTTCTCGATGTAGTCCCAGCAGCGATTGCAATATCTCTGTGCGTCTTCGAAAGAGCACTGTGTTGCTACATGGAAAATCTCTTTGCTGAGTTTTAATGAGATCGGTGCATTTGCTGCGATGATCTCTGCTAATTCCATTGCTTTGTCCATAACCTGTTCTCTTGGAACAACGTAGTTAACAAGACCTACCTCGTAAGCACGCTGTGCATCGATCAGTTTTCCTGTCAGAACCATCTCAGATGCGATCTTCTTAGGAATGATGTTTGGTAAACGGATGAGTCCACCGCTTGTTGCTAAGAATCCGACTTTTACTTCAGAAAGTCCGAATCTTGCATTCTCAGATGCAACGATAATGTCACATGCAAGTGCGATCTCAAGACCACCTGCTACTGCAGTTCCGTTTGCTGCACAGATGATCGGTTTTGCGGAAAGACGCTCTGTGATTCCTGCAAATCCGTGTGCCATAATTGTCTGGCAGGTTCCGTTTTCATCGTAAGCTGCTAAGTCTTCTCCGGAACAGAAGCTTCTGTCACCTGTTCCTGTAATAATGATCGCGCCAACTTCCGGATTCTGTTCCGCATCATTTAAGATCTGTTCCATCATTGCGGATGTTTCCGGGTCGATTGCATTACGGCGCTCTTCACGGTTGATCGTTACGATCAGTACGCCATTTTTCAGTTCAGTAAGTACTTTCTTTGTTTCCCCCATAATTGTCACCTCATTTTTTCTATCATTACATCTATCTGCACATCTTCAGATAGACGTTATGCTCTTTTTCCCACTTCAATGTGGTTGTGTCTCCATGCCCAGGACATAGGGTAATGTCCTCGATGGCAAGATTTTTAATTTTTCTCAGGCTCTGCATCATCTGGCGCTCATTTCCACCTTCAAAATCCGTTCTTCCAATACTTCCCTGGAAAATCGTATCTCCGGTAAAGATTGCATCCTTTGTCAGAAACAGAACGGATCCCGGCGTATGTCCCGGTGTTTCCATTACAGTGATCTCTGTTCCTGCGATCACCAGCTTCTGTCCATCTTCGATCGTCTTCACATTCTTAAATGCTCTGACCGTCGGGAACTGCTGTCCCATATCATACTCCGTAAGGCTCTCCGGAATGTCCTTTGCATTGCAATACACCGGAATCTCTTTCCAGCGCTCCTGCAGCTTCGGTACCGCAAGAATATGATCGTAATGACCATGTGTCAGAAGAATTGCTTCCGGATAAATCTGCTTTTCTTCCAGGATGGAGATCAGCTTCTTTGGATTATCTGCAGGATCAACAAGAAATCCTCTTCCCGGTTCCTGTCCTTCTGCAATATAACAGTTTGTGATAAATGCCCCTACCGGGACTCTGGTTATCTGCATCTTTCCTCCTACACAAAACCTGTATTCTATCTGTGATCCAGGATTAGATCATGCTGCTTCCGACAACACCATCTGCAAAGAGCTGGTTAATCTTTTCTTCGCTGTATCCGAGTCCTGCAAGGATCTCTCTGCTGTCTTCGCCAAGAAGCGGTGCGCCTCTCCAGATCGGGCATAACTCGTCGTTGAACCGGATCGGATTGTTGTAGAATCTCATCTGTCCAATCTTTTCCTGATCAACGAGTGTTGTCGTCTCTGTTGAATTTGCATGCTCTGAAGTATACGCTTCAATAAACGGAAGTACTTCAGATGCCGGTACTCCGGCTTCTGTCAGACGTTTTTCTATCTCGCTCCGTTTATAAGTAACGGTTACTTTTTCAAGTTCTTCTATCAGGCTGTCCCTGTTTGCGATTCTTGCCGCATTATCTGCAAATCTTGGATCATCTTTTAAGTGTCCGGCATCTAATGCATCGCACATCTTAGCCCAACGTTCCTCGCTGTCTGCAATAATAACTGCCCAGCCGTCTCTTGCTTCGAAAATTCCGTATGGTGCTGTGAAGCGGTCATGATTACCGAATCTTGACTGTGTATAAGTTCCTTTTCCGTAATCAACAACGGTCTCGCCACAGGAGATCATTGCCGTATCCATCATACCGATATCAACTCTACATCCTTCCCCTGTCTTACGTGCCTGGATCAGACCGATCAGTGCTGCGTTTAATGCGTGTGTTCCGGTCAAGGTATCACAGTTAGCATTTCCTGCTTTCATTGGTGCGCCGTCCGGTTCTCCGTTGCTTCCTGCAAATCCGCCTCGGGCTGCTGCGATTGCATCATAACATGGATATTTTTTCAGAGGTCCTGTTGCTCCGAATCCGCTCAGTGATACGAACACGATCTTTGGATTGATCTTTTTCAGTTCTTCATATCCAAGTCCGAGTCGGTCGATGGATCCGCTCTTGAAGTTTTCAAGTACGACATCTGCTTCCTTTACCATATCGTAAATGACCTGTTTGCCTTCCTGTGAAGACAGATCCAGCTCGATGCTCTGTTTGTTCTTATTGTATGCTGTATAAAGGGTACTTAATCCGTTTACGAATGGATCCCATGTTCTTGCCTGGTCACCGCTGCCATAGCGTTCTACTTTCCAGACTTCAGCTCCCATATCTGCAAACTGCCATGCCACATATACACCTGCAAGTGCAATCGTAAAATCAAGCACTTTTACATCTTTCAATGGTCCCTTTCTGTTCTCTGTTCCCATAGCCTTTGACTCTCCTTATTCTACACCGTATTCTGTCAGAACTGCCTGCGTATCTGCACCAAGCATATGACCAGGTTCTATGTTATTAAGATCATCCGCACCGGAGAACTTCGCCGGAACCCCGATCTGTGTCTCGTCTCCTACCGTGATCATCATTCCACGGTCTGCAACCTGTTCATCCTTCATCAGCTCTTCTACTGTATTGCAAGGTCCTCCAGGCACCATTGCCCTGCGGCAGATCTGATCTGCTTCATCAATTGAGATCGTTGCAAAATAATCTTTTAACTGCTGGTCAAGTTCTCCGAAGTAATGCTTCATGGAACGATCCGGATCGTGTGCATATACGCTTCCTTCTCCCCAGTCATCCCTGCCGGCCTCTCTTGCAAAGTCAAGCCACTGTTTGTCACTTCCGATACTTAAAGCAAACCATCCATCCTTGCAGCGGAATGTATCCGTCGGGTTTGTTGTCGGGAATCCGTTGCCAAGACGTCTTGGCAATACATTCAGTCCCTGCATGCATTCTGCAAAGGTATCATCAAGCTCCATCATTGTATGCCATGAGCTTACGGAAACTTTGCTGCCCTCTCCACTCTCTTCTGCTTTCAGATATGCAGCCATCATTCCTGCTGTGAGATGCCAGCTTGCATAAATGTAAGCCAGTGGGAAACCAAACTTTGTCGGTCTCTCCGGAAAACCGGTCTTCTCAAGCAGTCCGCATTTTGCCATGACGATCAGGTCATAGTCAGGACAGTCTTTCCATGGTCCTTCATTACCAAATGGTGTTAACACTCCGTAAATAAGCTTCGGATTCACTGCTTTTAAGTCCTCGTATCCCAATCCGAGTCCTTCCATATAATCTTCCTGCTTATTTACCGCTACCATATCACATTTTGCTGCAAGCTTTCTTACGATCTCCTGACCGTCTGCTGTTGTATAATCAATCGCAATGCTCTTCTTGCCGCGCAGATAGTACTGTGCATATGGTCCTTCTTCCTCCGGTGTTCCTCCCCGGCGCCGGATATCATCGCCGCCCTGTGGCTTTTCCACCTTAAGTACTGTTGCCCCGTAATCTGCAAACACGCTTCCGATATACGGGTTTCCCTCAGTGAGATCCAATACCGTTACTGCTTTCAAAGGTTTCATGATAACCTCCTCCTATTTTGTTTGATGTCCGAACAATTCATTTTCATTTCAAACATTTCGTTTTATTTTTATCATACTTCTATTATTTCGTTATTTTGAATAAATTGCAAGCTTTTTTTTATTTTTTTTCGATATTTTTTTCATTTTTTTGCAGTTTTGTTGTTGACACCGCGCTTTATTCATAATAAGATAAGTTTACAAATTTAACATTTTTTCCCGTTTTAAAGTTGTTTCATTTTTCAAAATTGTTTTTTTATCATACAATTTTTAAACAATTCAAGACATTTTGAGACAACGCATGGTATTATTCCTTTTATTACCATGATTGAAACAATTTAAAACACCACAAAAATAATTTTAGGAGCAGGTGAGCAAATGAAAATTATTACATGTTGTAAAGTAGTACCGGATGAAGAACAGATCAAAGTTCTTCCTAACAGAGAGCTGGCTCTTGATGATGTACCAGCAAAGATCAGTCAGTATGACTTAAACGCCCTTGAAGCAGCAAAGAAGCTTTCTGCAGAGACAAAGGGTTCCGTTACCGCATTAAGCGTTGGTTCTTCCAAAGCTCTTGATGCAACAAAGATCCGTAAAGATATCCTTTCCCGTGGAGCAAATGACTTAAAACTTGTGATCAGCGACGATCACAGCTTCTCTGATTCTTTTGAAACAGCAAAAGCTCTTGCAGCAGCAATCCGTGAGCAGGAAGAAGTTGACCTTGTTCTCTGTGGAACCGGTTCTTCCGATCTCTACAACCAGGTAACAGGTATCCAGCTTGGTGCATTACTTGACTGGCCAACTTTAAATAACGTAACTTCCATCCAGCCAAACGGTGATACTATTCTCGTTGAGCGTACTCTTGAGAACAGCACTGAAGTTTTCGAAGTAGCACTTCCAGCAGTTCTTTCCGTTTCATCCGAGATCAACGTTCCGACTGTTCCAGCTATGCGTGATATCATGCAGGCAGGTAAAAAACCAGTTGCAGTTCTTACTACAGATCTTGCAGATTTAAACGCTTCTGCATCTACTCTTGAGCAGCTTGCTCCAGAACAGCAGGAGAGACGTCAGGAAATTATCGAGGGAGACAACGAAGAAGCAGTAGACGCTTTAGTTGCTTTCCTTAAGAAAGAAGCTTTATAGGCTTAAAGGAGGATTTTAGATATGCAATCTTATGTAATTAGTGAAAATAATGCTTTATTATCCGAACTCTGTGCCGGAGCAAGAAACGTTGCTTCCGATGTTACAGCTGTTGTTTTCGGTGATGGTGCAGCTGCAGCTGAATGTGGAGCAGACCACGTTCTTACATGTCCATTAGAAGAATCCGGTTCTCCGGAAGATTTCGCAAAAGCTATCGCAGAAGAGATTTTAAAATCTGATTCTGCCTGCGTTCTTGTAGGAAACACAATTCTCGGACGTGCTCTTGCAGGAAAACTCAGTGTTTACTTAAACACAGCAGTGTTCGCAACCATCTCTTCTCTTACTTCTGAAGACGGCAAACCATGCTTCGAGCGTACGGTATTCGGTGGAACAGCTGTTAACAAACAGGTGATTGAAACAGCTTACAGCGTATTCACTGTAAACAGCGGAATCTTCGCAGCAGCTGAAGGAACCGGTGCCTGCACAGACATCGCCCCAATCGCTGGCGCTGCATCTGCAAGTTTAAAACGTGTTTCCAGAGATGAGAAACGTGAAACAGCAGTAAACCTTGTTGCTGCAAAACGTATCGTCGATGTCGGCCGTGGACTTGCTGCACAGGAAGATCTTGCTATGTGTGAGAAGCTGGCTTCTGCTATCGATGGTGAAGTTGGATGTTCCCGTCCAATCGCAGAGAACAACAAATGGTTACCAAAATCTTCCTACATGGGAATCACAGGTGTTCAGGTTAAACCAGAGCTTATCATCTGTACTGGTGTATCCGGTCAGGTTCAGCATATCGGTGGTATCAACAAATCCAAAGTGATCGTTGCTATCAATAAAGATAAGTCCGCACCTATTTTCAAAAACTGTGACTTCGGACTTGTTGGAGATATGTACAAGATCATCCCACTTTTAACGGAAAAATTATCCTAATGAAAGGCAGAAATCATGACTGATATTGCAGGTAACCGCACTCTTTCCTCTCAATGGAATGAGACTGTACAATTTTATGGTGACCAGAATTTTCTGGAATATATTTCAGTTGATGACCAGTATACTTGCTATACTTATTCTGAATTTCACTTCCGTGTCCTTCAGACAGCAAACTGGTTTCATTCGCTAGGAATCCGTAAAGGCGAACTGGTGGCACTTCATCTGCACAATTCACCGGAATATCTGATGTGCTGGCTTGCGCTTGCGCAGATCGGCGCTGTATCTGTTCCGCTGAATGAGCACTATCGCCTGCAGGAAAGCAAATTCGTCCTTCAGAAATGTGATATTCATCACATTATCGTTGAGCCGTCTTCCCTTCCTATTTATCAGTCCAATAAAGAAGATTTACTACTCTCTACCATTATTTTAGCCTGGGGAGAATGTCCGGATCCGGACATTCTCTCTCTTTCAGCAAGTAGTTCTTTTGACGGCAGCCGACTGGACGAATCCTGTGAGGTTCTTCCGGAGGATACTGCCGTCATCCTATTTACCTCTGGAACAACGCAGTACCCGAAAGGCGTGATCTATACACACTGCAATGTTGTATATGGTGGAATTATCCACATGCAGCAGATTGGCATGTGCCCTGGAGACCGTTTTCTTTCGTGTATGCCATGTTACCATATGGATTTTCAGGAAATGGCTGCTATGTCCGTCATTGTTGCCGGCGGTACGCTGATCATGGTAGAGCATTACAGCGCACATAAATTCTGGAAACAGATCTGTGATACAAAAGCAAACTTTACAGACACCATGTCTATTATGAACCGGACGTTGATGCTGCAGCCTGTACAACCATGGGAGCAGGATCATTGTTTGAAACAGGTTTATTTTTCTATGGGATTAAGTACAGAAGAAAAAGATGAATTTGAACGCCGATTCCGTGTTCAGCTTCTGAACTCCTATGGAATGACAGAAACGATTTCCGCTGTCACCTGTTCTCCGATCTCCGGTGATAAAAACTGGCCTTCTGTAGGGCGTGCTGCTTTATCTTACGATATCAAGATTATCGGCTGTGACGGAAAGGAAGTTGCTCCGGGTAACACCGGCGAGATCTGTGTCCACGGTATTCCGGGTCGTTCTCTTACACCAGGATATTACAATGACCCAGGTGCGACAGAATGTCTTCTGGACAAAGATGGATGGCTTCATTCCGGTGACAGAGGATATATAGACGAAGCCGGCTGGCTCTTCTTTATCGATCGTTGGGGAAATATGATCAAACGATCCGGCGAAAATATCAGCAGTCTGGAAGTAGAATGTGTCCTCACTTCCCATCCAAAAATTGCTGATGCTGCCGTAATCGGCATCCCAGATCCGATCCGCAACCAGGCAGTGAAAGCATTTATTCAGTTTGCCGATGGAGAAAGCCTGACGATTGCAGAATTAGAGCAGTATTGCAGTGACCGACTTTCCAAATTTAAGGTTCCTACTTTCTGGCAGTTTGTAGACGACTTTCCGCGAACAGCTACCGGAAAGATTAAGAAAAAAGAGTTAAAATGATGTATACACAAACGTAAGGAGGCCTATTAGATGAAGTATGACTTTACAAGTATTTTAAACCGCGACGGCATGGATGCAATTGCAGTAAATCCGCCTATGAATGCCAGCTGGATCTCATTTGCACCAATCAAAGAAGGCTTTGATCTGATCCCGATGTGGGTAGCAGATATGAACTTCCCAACAGTACCAACGATACAGGACGCCGTTATCGAGCGCGCGAAGCACCCTGCTTTCGGATATTTCCGCCCACGTCCTGAATATTTTGAATCCATTATCAACTGGCATAAGTTAAGAAACGGTGTAACCGGGTTATCCGAGGAGCATATCGGATATGAAAACGGTGTTCTCGGCGGCGTGATCAGCGCATTAAGTGTTTTATGCTCGAAGGGTGATTCTGTTTTACTTCATTCTCCTACATACATTGGTTTTACAGCCAGTCTGACAAACAACGGCTACAATATAGTCCTGAGCCCACTTGTACGCGATGAAAATGGAGTTTGGCGTATGGACTACGAAGACATGGAACGTAAGATCAAAGAAAAGCATATCCATGCTGCTGTTTTCTGTACCCCGCATAACCCAACCGGTCGTGTATGGGAACGTTGGGAAATAGAAAAAGCAATGGAGCTCTTCCAAAAATATGATGTATTTGTTATTTCCGATGAAATCTGGTCTGATCTTATCTTAGATGGCCATAAGCATATTCCAACACAGTCTGTGTCCGAAGATGCTAAAAACCGTACCGTTGCATTATATGCACCATCTAAGACATTCAACCTTGCAGGTCTGATCGGTTCTTATCATATTATTTATAATTCATGGCTGAAGGATCGCATCGACAAAGAATCTTCCCTCTGCCATTACAATGACATGAATGTCTTATCCATGCATGCACTGATCGGTGCTTATAAGCCGGAAGGTCATGAATGGGTAGACGAATTATGCGAAGTATTAACAGAAAATGTCAATATCGCATATGACTTCTTCAGCAACATTGATGGTATTGATACAGCAAAACCAGAAGGTACTTATATGCTTTTCCTTGACTGTAAAGGCTGGTGCACTGCACACAATCAGACATTAGAAGACCTTTACAAAAAAGGACAATCTGTCGGTGTCTACTGGCAGGACGGACGGCCATTCCATAATGAGTATGGCATCCGTGTCAACCTTGCTCTTCCAACAAGCCGTGTTGAAGAAGCATTAAATCGACTCAGAAACTATGTTTTCTGTGACTAAAGCTTTTTCCTATATACTATATATTTACCATATTCTTTCGCTGCAGCCGGGTTTCCTACCCGGCTGTAAATTTTTGTCTATATAGAGAGAAATATAGATCAGATGTCAAAAGGTCTGTATTTAAGTTTATGCCAGCAAATTGCACAAAAGAAATATTACAAGTTTCATTGTGCAAACATTCCGATAAGCCTCTGAAAGCGTGAATCGTGTTCAGCAAAGGCTTCCACGATTCATGAGTCTTATCTCCATTGCACAAGGAGAAACTTTCCATATTTCTTTTGTGCAATTTGCCAATAAAGGTTATGGAGCAGACCTTTTGACACCCGAATCCTATTACATAAAGAAAAGAGCCGCTGTATAAATACAGCGACCCCCTCTTGGAATGAATATCGATTTATGTATGTAGATTAATTTCTTGGATCTAAACCGCAGTTATGAGCGAAGAAATGTGCTCCTCTGCGTATTGCATCTTCTGCGTCATCCATAACTTTGCTGTAGTGGATGAATGCGTGAAGCGCACCTTTGTACTCATGGTATTCAGCCTGGATTCCGTTATTTGTAAGAATCTCGTAAAGTAACTTACTGTCATCTCTCAGTGGATCAAGTTCTGCTGAAACGATGAAGCAAGGTGGAACATCATGTGTAAGATCATTAACAAAAATATCAAAGTATGGGCAGTCTACAGGTTCTACGCCTTCGCCAAGATAAATTCCCCAGTAGAATGCAAGGTCTTCCTCGCTCATTCCATCCCAGCTTCCACCGTGAAGGCTGCCGCTGACACTGGCATTTAATCCATAAGATCCGTAGAATAAAATGTTACCTTTAATTCTGGATACATCAAATCCGTCATCTCGTAAGTGCATTGTAACACCCATAGAAAGGTTTGCTCCGCCGGAATCTCCTGCGAATCCAAATTTTTCCGGATCAATGCCGTACTCTTCTGCATGCTCTAACACATATTTGCAAGCTGCAGTACACTCCTCAATCGCACGAGGATAAACGACTTCTGGTGATAAAGTATATTCAATACCTACTACAACACATCCGGAGTAAGCTGCGAGCTTTCTCTGTACCAGACCATGTGTGTCGTTATCACCTAATACAAATCCGCCACCATGCATAAAGAAAATAACCGGAAGCTTCTCAGCTTTTACTGGGCGAAGTAAACGTGCCGAAACTTTATCCTCACCAAAAGGAATCTCGAAATTGATCGTCTCTGCCATCTCTGGGCCGCCGCTGTTCCACATCTTTCTCTCTTCGCGGTATGCTGCACGCATCTCCTCGTAAGTTCCTGCCTGAGTATCGAATGCTGCTGCATATTCTGCCTGCATCTCAAGTACTCTTGCCTGCTGCCAGTTTACTGCTGGTGTAGCCGGTCTGTTTTTTGGATTGATTGTTACCTTAAATTCCCCCATCGTGTAACTTCCTTTCTCTTTATATTAAATTTTTTGCATACTTTTTAGCTGCACACTTTTTTTGACAAATATGATACATATTCTCCAAATATACCATCTGTATTTGTATCTTTTGTACATCTCTTATATGCTTATTATAAGCTCATTATGTTCAGTTGTCAAACAAATATTAGCGCTTTTTCGTACTTTTTTGTATATTTTTTTCGTTTTTTTGTTTATATTTTGTTTT
>CAKRLC010000011.1 GCA_934358955.1 uncultured Roseburia sp.
AATGGGCTGCCACAACTGACAGCCCATTTTTTTATTTCTGATATTTCATTTCTTATTTATTGCCCATTTCTTCCTTTAATGCTGCTGTAAGAGCTGGAACGATATTGTGCCTCTCCTTTGTTCCATTTATGAAACGCAATACATATTGACTGTAAAATCAGAAAGTAATGTTTCTTCCCAATAAATCTCAACATGTATCACTGAAATGCGGTTCTTTCTTGAAATAAAAGAGCTTTTTGCAATAATCGTTCCACTTTTGACATTTCCAATGAAATTCGCCGTTGCTGTCTGGGTCACATATTTTCTTCCATCCGTTCTGGCTAACAATCCGGCTGCACAATCTGCCATCGTAAAAAACAGTCCTCCATGCACATAACCATATGGATTCAATGAATCCTGTGTGATCTCTGCCTTTAAGACTGCATGCTCCTCTGTCAGTTCGACAATGGATATCCCATTATGGATCATAAAATAATTCTGACTCATCTTTTTTGTCCTCCATCGGATACAAATCTGTCATAGTATGTGTCATAGCAAATATCATGCCAGATTCTGACCTTTTTTCATTTATTCATTACCAAAAATATTTTGACGGTATTTCCCGCCTTGTCTATTCTGTATCATATCAACATCCTACGACAGTGGCAACTCTTTATATAATATTTTTCCTGATTCATTTCTCGGAATCTTTTCAATAAAACGTACTTCACTGGTATGTGAATTCAGATGCGTCTTCTCCTGGAGATAATCCGTTGCTTCCCCGATCACTGACGCATCTGTCACATACACGATCAGATGCTCGTCCTCACCGGCTGCGGCAATGTCCGTATCCGGAAAACGTTTCTTTAAGATCTGTTCTGTTTCGTCCAGATTCACGCGGTTTCCCATTAATTTCAGAAAACGTTTTTTTCTTCCAACGATATAATAAAAGCCATCCGCATCGCGCTTTGCCATATCACCGGTTACAAGCCGTCTGTTTCTCTCGTCTCCTTTTTGAAGATCCGTCCGGCTTAATGCATATCCAAGCGTTACATTGTCTCCTTCATAAACAAGCTCGCCTACCACATCCGGTTCTTCTATTGCCTTTCCATCCACATCGATCAGTGAAAATGTACCTCCCGGAATTGCAATTCCCATACTTCCGCATTTTTCCATTGCTTTTTCAAATGGGAGATATGACATTCTTGCGGTTGCTTCTGTCTGTCCGTACATCACGATGAATTTTTTGCCATGCTCTAGTGCATACTGTGTAAACTCTTTTTGCCGGTCATAAGCCAATTTGCCGCCTGCCTGCGTCATATATTGCAAATCCGGCAGATCCATCTGGAAAAATTTTAATTTTTTCAAGGTCTCATAAATAAACGGCACACCGACAAAGGAAGTAACATGCTCTGATCTCATCAGGCTCCAGAATTCAGGTGACACGATGGATTCGGACGTTAGCACAAGCATTGCTCCTGCTTTTACATGACTGTTGATCACAGACAGCCCATATGTATAATTCATCGGAAGTACTGTGATTGCTCTCTGTTTTTCATCAATCTGTAAATATTCCACAATGGACTCCGCATTTGCTTCCAGATTCCGGTAGCTTTGTCTTACAAGCTTTGGACTGCCTGTTGAGCCGGAAGTTGTAAGTAATAGTGCCAGTTCTTCATACGGTTTCTTCTCCGCCTCATACCCTGTTTCCAAAAGCGCATAGCCATATGCCCTGTATTTCACCTTGTAATCCGGATAGTCAGCTTTCTTTTTTTCCGGTACATACAGATACTCCGGTTCATAGGTTTCAATGATCTGTTGCAAAAATGAAATATCTGTTTTTTCGTCCAGCAAAAGCGGTATCACACGGTTATGTAAAAATCCGAGATAACCTGCAATGCTTCCAACCGTATTTTCACACAGACACAAAACAACGCTTCTCTTCTCTGCCTGCATTCCAAGCTGTCTTGCATAGTCTGCTGCATCCGCATAAGTAAACACATGTTTTTTTCCGTCTGTCATTAAAATATTTTTTCCGAACTTTTCCATTTCATCAAAAAACATACCTGTCTCTCCTTTCAAAAATCCTGATCGTTTTGTTTTTTATGATCTTCCTAACGTAAATCCGGGTTTTAAAATGAACCTTCTCTTCCTATATTTTATATAAAGCAATTTTCGCTCCAACCCTTAGTAGAAACAGGTGTTTTCCATGTCTTGGAATCAAATTTGCTATTTATCACTTTATCAGAATTTAAGGAGGTTTTCCCATGGAATTTATTACAACCAAAACCCAGAATCATATCGTAACCATTACCTTAAACCGCCCAAAAGCATTAAATGCCTTCAATTCCCAGATGCTCTCCGAACTCACAGAAGCTATCAAAGCTGCTTCCAGTGATCCGGATAACCTCGTTATTATCTTGAACAGCAGCATTGAAAAAGCATTTACTGCCGGTGGTGATATCAAAGAAGAAGTCACTTTAAAGCCCGACACCGCTTTTGATTTCGCCCAGAACGGAAAAGCCTGCACTATGGCGATCTATAACAGCCCGATCCCGGTCATCTGTGCAATCGACGGTTATGCACTTGGCGGTGGAATGGAGATCATCCTCGCTGCTGATATTACCGTTGCGACAAAAGCGGCCAAAATCGGTATTCCTACGATCAACCTCGGAGGTATCCCGGGCTGGGGCTCCACTCAGCTTCTGCCAAGACTTGTCGGACCATCCCGTGCGGCAGAGATCCTTCTTACCGGAAGAACACTTTCCGCAGAAGAATGCTACCGTCTTTCCATCATCGAATACCTGGTAGAAAAAGAAGAACTCATGGACAAAGTCATGGAACTTGCCAATCTCATCGTTGATAAAGCCCCTCTCGCAGTCCGCAACATGAAAAAAGCAATCCACGAGGGTCTGACTCTCCCACTTGACGATGCGCTTCTGTTAGAGAGCAGACTCTTCGCTGACTGCTATACCAGTGAGGATCATGAGGAAGCACTTCTCGCTTTCTTGGAAAAACGTCCTCACAAACCCTATCATTTCCGTTAATTCAAATTCCATATAAGATTCAGGTGTCAAAAAGTCTGCTCCATAACCTTTATGGGCAAATAGCACAAAAGAAATAGTTCAAGTTTCTCTTTGTGCTATGGAGATAAGACTCATGAAGCGTGGAAGCCTCTGCTGAACACGCTTCACGCTTTCAGAGGCTTATCGGAATGTTTTGCACAATGAAACTTGAACTATTTTTTTGTGCTATTTGACATCATAAACTAACTTGCAGACTTCTTGCCCCCGAATCCATAACAGAGTGCTGCTATGCAGGACTCGCCATCTCTTTTCTCGCATAGGTTCCTGCGATTCCCATTTCTTCTCTGTATTTTGCAATGGTTCTTCTGGAGATCTGTATGTCTCGTTCCTGCAACAGCTCTGCGATTTTCTGATCGCTGAACGGTTTTACTTTATTCTCCTGATCTACGATCCGGCGTATTTCCATCTTAATATCATGCGCAGTCTTATCTTCACCGTTCTCTCCCGGCGCCGCGCTGCAAAACAGTGATTTCATCAAAACTGTTCCATAACAATACTGGATATATTTTCCCTTGATCGCGCGGCTTACAGTTGATACATTCATCTCTACATCATCTGCGATATCCTGCATTGTCATTGGCTTCAACGGCTTATTTTCAAAAAAATACTCCGTCTGTCTTTGGATCACTGCATTGGAAACCTTCTGGATCGTATCCCTTCTTTTTTCAATACTCGTTATAATAAACCGGCATCGCTCATATTTCTTCTGAAAATATGCCCGAAGCTCCTCATCCTTCGTCTGGGTCATCATATTCAGATAGTAATCACTCAATGAGTAATTTCCTACCCAGTCATCATTCAGACTGACCTCAAAATCTGAGACGCCTCCACGACAAATAATATCCGGCACAATAAAGTCTGCATCGGTACCGGAAATACTGCGCAATGGATATGGGTTCAGCTGTTTGATTTTATCAAACGCTTCCCGTACCTCATTTGTATTGATTCCAAGCTTCTTTCCGATTTTTGCCAGATGTCCTGCTCCAAGTTCTTCCATGTAATGATCGATCATCTCATCTGTTTCCGGTGTCCTTGCCCCGATCCGTTCCAGCTGCACCTTTAGTGTTTCCTGCACGGACATCGCAAAAACACCTGCCGGTTCCAGTCTCATCAGCTGCTGCCTGCATTCCTCGCATTCTGACATTTTTACGCCGAGCTCCCTGGCCATTTTATCCATTGATACTTCTAAAAGGCCTGACTCACTGACGCAGGAGATCATATGGGAGATAATCCTCCACTGTCTCATGCTATAATCCGTAAAATTCAACTGCTCCATGAAATACAACCGGATATCCCTGCTCTTCTCATGGACAATCTGAAACATGTAATCCCTGGATTCGTCTTTCTGGCTTTCTGCATTTCCGGAAACCGGTTTTATTCTTTTTTCCGGCACATATTCCATCATTGGATTTTCTTCGTATTCTTTTTCCAGAAATTCTTCCAGCTCTGCGTTATCAAGCGCAAGCATATTTAATGATAAAATCTGAAATTGTGATAACTGCTGTTTCAGCCCCTGTTCTAGTACCAATCCGTAATCCATTCTTTTGTCCTCTTTATCCGATCACGCGGGAAAGCGTCCTGATCATATCATTTCCATCCCAGTTTTCGGCAAGCAAAAGTGCCTCTCCTGGTGATACAACTCTGTCTCCTCCTAGCGTGTTACCATTCCGTATCATTTGCCGGATCTCTTTCAATTCTGTATTTCCTGCATAAATAATGGTCTGTATTTTTCTGGTAAGATACTCACAGAGATCTTCCTTCTTTTCCAGTCCATACTCATAAAAAGTACCATAATTTCCCTGATACTTTGTCAGATTCCTGTTGCACGAATGCAACACGATCCGGTATAAATAATTATCTTTCTGTATGATCTGATCTATTTCTTCCACATCCATTGCCGTGCGGCAAAGCTGTGCGTATTTTTCATTTGCCCGCATTGTATCTAAAAGATATCTGCCCCGGCATACCTGATGGACCACTTCCCACCATTTGTTTCTGGCCTCATTGTTTTGCTCTCCCCGGATCCAGAAGATCACCTTCGGACTTGAGCACGCATTCTGGTCAGCCTCATATGTATCATTATAAAAACGTTCTGCCAGTTCCTGCAAGTCTTTTTCGTTCAGATGATCGATGTAGTCTTCTTCCAGTAATGCAACCGAATACCTGTCCGGAAATTCCATCTGGATACACCCAGGCTGGACTGCTGCACTCCGGAATGCAAGGATCGTGGCATCTCCGCCCCAAAGAATCCTGCCATTGCAGATGCCGGAAAAATATGCATTCCATTCTGTATCATGCGCATAAGTAAAAATCAGTGTTTCCTGATATAAGTTCCGATAGGCATCCCGTTTTAAGATCCGTTCGATCACGGTCAAAAGCGGCTGCGCAGTCTCCCTGATTTTTTCTGAAATCCGGATCAGATTTCCGTTTCCGGAAAGCATGCCATACACCATAGAATAAGCAAACAATGCCGGTATATTCGACGGTGCAACATGAAAAAGGATCCCGCGCCCTTTTCGTTGCTGCCATTCTGTGATCTCTTCCTTCCATTTCAGCAATCTTCCTCTGCGGCACCAGAATGCGAAAGACACTGCTTCCGGCCAGTTTTTTGTCTCCGGTGCAGTAAGGATCTCTTTTCTTAAATCTTCCAGAAATGACAGGACTAATTCAGAAAAAACAGCCCTGCCGCCACATGGAGTTCCTTCCTTCCAGCCGCCGGCTAAGATTGTCAATGATTCATCCCTCATAGGTATCACTGCACCCCCTGACCATAGAATTTTTAATGCGTCCTGTAATATCAAAATATTTTCCTTTTCTCTTGCAAGGGCAATCATCCACGCCTCGCAAAACCCCCATATCCTGCGTCAGGATAGAATGTCCGGGATAAGATTTTGCCATAGGGGAAAGCACCTGTATCATTCCTTCTTCCCCGATCCCACATGGATGAAAATCATCCGATGCCCGTATGATCACATCGGAATAAAGACTGGCGTGCAAGTGACCATATTCACATTCCACATAAATGCACCCGGTCTGTTCCGCCATTCCATAATAATCATAAACATTTCTGACACCGGTTCTCTCTTTGAGGCTCTTATTAAATATCTCTTTTGAAACTGCTTCGTCCTGCATTTTCTTCCAGCCGCCTCCATGAAACAGAACACCACTGGTCAGATGAAGCTGTTTTCCTTCTTTTTCCAGCTGCCGGTAAAAATATTTCCAGATCATAAAGGTAAATCCAAACAGTAATACCGGTTGTTCTCCATAATCCTTTTCAAACTGTTCGATCACATCCCACCGGATCTGCATATTTTCATCCAATGCATAAACTCTTTTGGAAGAACAGACCGAAAATCCAAGGATCCCTGCTCCTCTTGCGGAAAACATTGCTCTGTTTTTCAATACATCCGGCGAATCAATGATCAGCATTGGAACTCTCTTTTTTCCAAGGTAATCCTGCAAAATCCGGTACAACGTCATCTGCTGGCAGGTTGCCACTTCCTCATTTAAAAAAATCCGTGACGCGGCACTTCCTGTCGTTCCGGAAGACCGTACTTCTTTAAATACCTCTTCCTGTGGGATGCTTCTCAGCTCCCGTTCTTTAAAAAGCTGCACCGGCACCATTGGAATCTGTTCTGGCCTGGTAAAATGCTCTGGCACTGCCTGTACACGAAGCATCTTCTGATATGCTTCACAGTTCCTGCTGTGCCAGTCACACAGTTCATCAAACATCCCGCAAAACCATTCTTCCTTCTGTGCCTGGTCTGTCTGATAAGGTTCTATTTCCAAAAGCTCCTGATATGTCATAGCCCCTCCATACTGTTATAAAATGATAAGCGATTCCTTCGTTAAATCTCTACTCCGTATTTTTTCATAATCTCTTTTCCTTTTTCATAAGAAGAAAATGCGAGCATATCCGGTGTATCCATTGTAATTCCGAATTCTTCCTCCAGGTCTCCGATCAGATTCATATGTCCCATGGAATCCCAGTTCGGATCTGCCCGGTAACGAAGTGTCTGGATTTCTTCCTGTGTTTTTCTGAATTCCTCTCTGAAAATCTTGTCGTATTTTTCTAAATTGGTCATGTTACTGTTCTCCTTCTACTATAAATAAATTTTTCATCATCATCTGGGAGGCTTTCATTTCTATTAAACATTCTCCCTTTTCATTGCTGCATTTACCGGTAAAATTACCGATATAGCATTTTTTATTTTCCTGCACGGATTCCAGTGTAACGCATGCCGTGATCTTATCACCGATCAAGATTGGCTGGCAGAACTTTGTTTCTGTTGAAAGAAGTACCGCTCCATCTCCAGGCATTTTTGTTCCAAGAACTGCAGTCAAAAGATTCGCACCGATCATTCCATGTGCCACCCGCCTGCCAAACCACTGTCCGGCTGCAAACGCCTCATCCATATGCAATTTGTTATAATCGCCTGTCATCCTTGCGAACTGCAATACATAACCCTCATCGACAAGCAGGGATAACGTTTCAGTCTGTCCGATCTGAATGGTTTTCTTTTCCTTCTTTCCCGATTCTTCCTGCCTGCCCTTATCCAAAATCTCTTTCGCATTTCGGTAATCCATCGTATTCGTAAGAACGAGGACCTCTTTTGATGCTATCAGTCTCGAAATATCAACACATTCTCTTACACATCCGCAGGCAACAAGCCAGTAATCACAGATTACACTGTTGTCTGTTACCCATTCTACACCGGTCATTCCCTGTTGAAGCTTTGTCAGCTCTTTTCTCCGGTCATATCTGGGATTGCAGCCGCCACAAAACTTTATTCCTACCTTCATATCATCTACCGCTTACGCAGATTGCAGATCTGCAACAGTCGCTGTCCACTTGTACCTCATTCCAGCAACGATCCGTTATCTGCCTTCTCCTGCCTTCTCCTGCCTTTCTTCTGCTCATCATAATCTGTTTTGCCATGTCCAAAAGTTCCTGGCTTACTTCGTTTACAAGTACAACATCTTCCACCTCCGGGATGTGTTCTTTTACCTCCGTTGCGATCAGCTCCTCAGTTGTCAATGTAGCAGATGGACATCCGGAACATTTTCCTAACATCCGTACCTTTAAGATATGATTCTCATATGCTACGATTTCTACATCCCCCTCATGCTCTGACAGCTTTGGTCTTACATACGTTTCCAGTACTTTTTCGATTGCTTCTGTACTCAAAGTCTTCACGCTCCTTTATATATAAATATATTTAATTATTGTTATAGCAATTTCCATGCCAAGTATATTTTTATTATTTTTTCGTTTGTTTCAATTTTGAAACTGACCATTTTCCAGTCCTGTTTCGTTCTTGACTTTCTATTTTTTTTTTGCACTCCAGTTTCTTTTTCCTGTTCTCCGGATTAAGTTTTTTCTTTATTTTTCCATTCTTTTTCTTTTCTTTTTTCGTCTTTCTTCCTTATATTACTCTGTTTTTTTCCTCTTTCATTTTTTCACTTGGCACATGAATTGCTTTATACACAATTAACCAAAACAGATTGCGTGTTCCATACGCACTGTAAAAAAACAAGTCCAATGAGACGAAAGGAAGGTATTTATTATGGCATTAATGACAGGTAACGAATATGTAGAAAGCATGAGAAAAATGAATTTACAGGTGTATATGTTTGGAAAGAAGATTGAGAATCCGGTAGATGATCCGATCTTACGTCCATCTTTAAATTCTGTAAAAATGACTTACGATTTAGCACAGATGCCTGAATACGAAGACATTATGACAACTATATCTCCATATACAGGAAAGAAAGTAAACCGTTTCACACATATTCATCAGAGCACAGCAGATCTTGTAAAAAAAGTTAAAATGCAGCGTTTATGCGGACAGAAAACAGCAGCATGCTTCCAGAGATGTGTAGGTATGGACGCATTCAATGCAGAATTCAGTACAACCTATGAAGTTGATAAAAAATATGGAACAAATTATCATGAGAATTTCAAAAAATTCTTAACCTACGTTCAGGATAATGACCTTACGGTTGACGGTGCCATGACAGACCCGAAAGGTGACCGTTCCCTTGCACCACATGCACAGGCTGATCCGGATCTTTACTTACACGTAGTTGAAAGACGTCCGGATGGTATCGTTGTAAGAGGTGCAAAAGCTCATCAGACCGGTATCATCAACTCCCATGAAGTTATCGTAATGCCAACTATTTCCATGGGTGAAGACGACAAAGATTACGCTGTTTCCTTTGCAGTTCCAGTTGATACAGAAGGTATCTTCATGATCATCGGACGTCAGAGCTGTGATACAAGAAAGCTTGAAGGTTCCCAGATCGATGTTGGTAACTCTGAATTTGGTGGTGTAGAAGCACTCGTCGTTTTCGATGATGTATTCGTACCAAATGACAGAATTTTCTTAAATGGCGAATATGATTACGCTGGTGTATTAGTAGAACGTTTTGCTGGATACCACAGACAGTCCTATGGTGGATGTAAAGTTGGTGTAGGTGATGTCTTAATCGGTGCTGCTGCTGTTGCTGCTGAATACAACGGTGCTCAGAAAGCTTCCCACATCAAAGATAAATTAATCGAAATGACACACTTAAATGAAACTTTATACTGCTGTGGTATTGCCTGTTCCGCAGAAGGTACACAGACCGAATCCGGAAACTACATCATTGATCTTCTTCTTGCCAATGTATGTAAACAGAACGTTACAAGATTCCCTTATGAAATCGCACGTTTAGCAGAAGATATCGCCGGTGGTCTTATGGTTACAGCTCCTTCTGAGAAAGACTTAAAGGATCCAAAACTTGGTGCTTACATTGATAAATACTTCAAGGGTGTTTCCTCTGTTACAACAGAGAATCGTTTAAGAATCTTAAGATTAATTGAAAACCTTACATTAGGAAGTGCTGCTGTTGGTTACAGAACAGAGTCTATGCATGGTGCCGGATCTCCTCAGGCTCAGCGTATTATGATTTCCCGCCAGGGCAACCTTAAGATGAAGAAAGAGCTTGCAAAAGCAATTGCAAAGATTGAAGAATAATTGTATAACCAGGAGGCAGCTATGAGTTGGAAAGAAATATATAAAGAAAGAACCTGCACAGCAGAGGAAGCCATCAAAGCCATTCCGAGTGGCAGCCGCGTTGTAACAGGTCATGCGGTTGGTGAACCATCCTATATTCTGGATGTATTATGTGACCACAAAGATGATTATAAAGATGTAGAAATTGTACATATGGTATCCATGGGAGCTGCCAGATACTGTGGAGAGGATATGGCGGGACATTTCCGCCATAACTCCCTCTTCGTAGGCGGCACAACCCGTAAAGCAGTGGAAGAAGGACGTGCAGATTACACCCCTTGCTTCTTCTATCAGGTACCTGCATTATTCGATAAGGAGCTCCCGGTAGATGTTGCACTTATTACCGTTACCCCTCCAAATGAAAACGGTAAAGTCAGCCTCGGTGTTTCTGTTGACTACACCTTAGCAGCAGTAAAACATGCAAAAACTGTCATTGCACAGGTAAATGACCAGATGCCATTTACTTATGGTGATGCTGTGATCGATGTTTCCGAAATTGATTACTTCGTAGAGCACTCTGCTCCACTGATCGAACTTCCACCAGCAAAGCTGACGGATATTGAAAAAGAAATTGGTGCAAACTGCGCTTCCCTGATTCAGGATGGTGATACCTTACAGCTTGGCATCGGTGCTATCCCGGATGCTGTCCTTTTCTATCTGAAAGACAAAAAGGAACTTGGTATCCATTCTGAGATGATCTCTGATGGTGTTGTAGAGCTTGTAGAAGCAGGTGTTATCACCGGTAAGAAGAAATCCCTTCTTCCAGGAAAAATTGTCGTAAACTTCTTAATGGGAACAAAACGTCTCTATGATTTCATTGATCATAACGAAGATGTATTGATGTACCCGGTTGATTATGTAAATGATCCTGTTGTTGTTGCACAGAACGATCATATCGTCTGCATCAACTCCTGTGTCCAGATCGACCTTATGGGACAGGCATGCTCAGAAGCAGTCGGCAGCAAACAGATCAGTGGTGTTGGCGGTCAGGTTGACTTCATCCGCGGTGCAGCTATGGCAAAGCATGGTATCTCTATTCTTGCTTTCCCTTCTACCGCAGCAAAAGGCAAAGTATCCAAGATTGTTCCAAACCTTGATTTTGGTGCACCTGTTACAACATCCAGAAATGATATTGACTATGTTGTAACAGAATATGGCATTGCGAGCTTGCATGGAAAGAGCTTAAAAGACCGTGCAAGAGCTTTGATTGAAATTGCACATCCGGACTTCCGGGACAGCTTAAAGGAAGCTTACAAAGAAAGATTCCATTGTGAATACTAAAACTATGTATAATTATTAAATAACAGGAGGTTTTTATGAGTACAATCGGAGTAATTGGGTTGCTTTTAGGTATTGTAGCCCTAATCGTATTAAGTTATAAGGGCGTAAATGCTTTTGTTGCATCCCTTATTTCAGCAGCAATCATTATCGTCACAAATGGCATGCCTTTCTGGGGAACTTTCTCAGATTCCTACGCAACCGGAATGAAAAACTTTGCAGGAAGCTACTTTCTGATCTTTGGTCTTGCTGCCGCTTACGGTGAACTGATGAAAGTAAGTGGTGCAGCAGAATCTGTTGCTTCCAAACTATTCAAATTATTTGGCGTCAAATGGGCTCCGGTCGCCTGTATCCTGATCACATTATTAATGGCAATGGGTGGAATTTCCGCATTCGTAATTGTATTTGCAGTATATCCGATCGCAGCCCCAATGTTCCGGAAAGCAAATATCACCAAAGAACTGATGCCTGGTATTTTCCTTTGTGCATCCGTAACATTATGCCTGTGTCTTCCGGGAAATCCGACCAGCACGAATGCCATTCTTACACAGACAGCTCTTGGAACCAATGCTTACGCAGCCCCTGTTATGGGAACGATCGCCTGCATTGTTGGTCTTATCATAGCGTGCGTTTATGTTACGATCATGTCAAAACGCGAGCAGACAAAAGGTAATGGTTATGTCGTATCCGGAACGGATCTTACAGAATCTACAGACGAAAAAGCATTACCTCCGTTCTGGTCATCTATCCTGCCTTTGATCGTTGTTATTTTAATGATGTTTCTTTTGAAAGAGCGTATGGGTACCATTGACTGTATTAACACTTCACTGTTAGCTGCTTCTGCCCTTGTTATTATTTTTAATTTCAAAACATTAAAAGGAAAAATCGTGTCCACTTTCTGTACAGGTTTCTGGTCTTCCATGACGGCATTGATGTTAACCGGCGGTGTCATGGGATTTGCCGGTGTTGTACAGAATGCCCCTGGTTTCCAATATTTTCTTGACTTTGCAAACGGTCTCTCCAATACATTTAATCCATATGTCTCAGCCGCAGTTGCAGTGAATGTTGTTTCAGGTATCACAGGAACTGCCCTTGGAGGTCTTCAGATTTTCTCCAATACCATGTTAGGCAGCTATCTGAGCATGGGAATTAATCCGGAGGCATTCCACCGTCTTATGGTTATCGCCTGCTGTGGGCTTGACACTCTTCCTCACTGTGCTACCTTCATCACAATGTGTGCTGTATGCGGTGTCACACCAAAAGGATCTTACCGTCACGTATTTCCGCTGACTGTCTGCATGCCAATCCTGTTAACAGTTCTCTGTATCATTATGGCACTTGCAGGTATTGTTTAAATGAATGGGAGGCAGACCACAATGAGTATAATAGTTGAAAAAAAGACTTTCCATATACCATCTTTCAGGTTTCAGAATGGACGCACACTTCCCATCGACATGGGTTATGAAACATACGGCACCTTAAATGCAGATAAAAGTAATGCCATTCTCGTTGCCCATTACTTTTCCGCCTCCAGTCACTGTGCCGGAAAATACCATGAATCCGACGAATTGACCGGTTTCTGGGACGGACTGATTGGTCCAGGAAAAGCAGTCGACACGGATATCTATTTTGTTATATGTGCCGATAACCTCTGCAACTGTGGCGCAAAAAATCCTAATGTCATTACAACAGGACCAGCATCCATCAATCCTGAAACCGGTAACCCCTATGCTCTTGATTTTCCAATACCTGAAGTTCTCGACGTTGTAAATACCCAGAAACTTCTCGTGGAATCTTTCGGAATCACACATTTAGTCGCTGTAATGGGTCCTTCCTTTGGTGCAATGTGTTCCTGGCAGTGGGCAGTTGCATATCCTGATATGATGGACAAAATCATTCCTGTGATCGGAACACCAAGGCATCCTGTGTATGGCTCTTTGAGTCCTTTGCAGCATGGTATACGTGTCGCAGCACTTGATCCTTTATGGGACAATGGAAATTACTACCAAAATGCAGTACAGCCTTCTGAGAGTCTTGCGCTTGCTATGCAGCTAATGACGGTTGCCGCATTCCATCCGGTCTATTTTGAACGGACCTATCCTCGTGAAACAATGCAGGACACTGAGAATTTAACAGGTGTAACCGAAATGACCACTTTTGAAAAAAAAGTGTATGACATGGTATCCCGAACACTGCCATATACTGACCTGAACCATTGGATCTATACCTGCCGTATGTGTAT
Organism: uncultured Roseburia sp.; assembly: GCA_934358955.1. Lineage (GTDB taxonomy): Bacteria > Bacillota > Clostridia > Lachnospirales > Lachnospiraceae > Roseburia. Next base: position 13,644 of record CAKRLC010000011.1, read on the forward strand.
TAACTATGATGTTTCAAGACCTTATAATGGTGATCTGGATGCTGCTTTATCAAGAATCCACGCAAAAGTGCTTGCGATACCATGCCGTCAGGATTCGCTCCATCCATGGAACTTTATCACTGACGTCACGGACCGAATCAGTGTTTTAGGCGGCAATGCCAGCTCCTATGTTCTTGACAGCGATTACGGTCATATGGCAGGCATTCTGCAGACAGATCTGTTTGCAGATCAGATTCGTGCCTTTTTAAATACCTATTAAGCCAATCACGCTCCTTCCCCCGAGCAATGATATAGCACATTATTTCAAATACTTTATAACTGTGCATAAAATAAGGAGAGATGTTTCAAAAACGAAACATCTCTCCTTGCTATTCCTGATATTTTTGTCTTTTTCGCACAAACGTAGAAGCACTCATTCCAAGGCTTTCTGCTGCATCCCGGACATTTCCATACTTCTTAAATGCCTTATCCATATAGATAATCTCTAATTCCCGGATAGCTTCCTCCAATGGCTTGTCCGTATCAACAGCCAGCTTCTCTTTATCCTTCTGATACTTGTTCATGTGCGTATTGGCATCTGTAATTGGAATCGATTCTGTTGTGATCTCATCACCCTTGCTGATGATAAAAGCCCGTTCTACGATATTCTTCAGCTCACGGACATTTCCAGGCCACTGATAATTCTCTAAAATCATGATACAGTTTTCAGAAAAATGTTTCTTTTCTTTATACTTATCATTTAACTCCTTTAAAAAATATTCTGCCAGTGACTGAATATCTCTTCTTCGTTCCCTAAGTGACGGAATATTTATCGGGAACACCATCAGTCTGTAATAAAGATCCTCTCTGAACGTCTTCTCTTCGATCATTTTTTCCAATTTACGATTTGTTGCTGCAATGACCCTGACATCGATCTTTATTGGCTTTGCTGAACCGATCCGCTCGATTTCCTGCTCCTGCAATACGCGCAGCAGCTTCACCTGCATGCTTAAAGGCAATTCACCAATCTCATCCAGGAAAATGGTTCCTTTATTTGCCATCTCGAAAAGACCGATCTTACCGTTCTTATTTGCTCCGGTAAACGCACCCTTCTCATAACCGAAAAGTTCGCTCTCGATCAGGCTCTCCGGTATCGCACCACAGTTCACCCTGACATACGGAGCATCCTTTCGCCTACTGTTGTCACGGATATATTTTGCAAAAACTTCCTTACCGACGCCGGATTCTCCGCACAATACTACCGTAGAATCCATTCTGGCAACACTGTCTGCAAGCATTAATGTCTTGATCGTATTCTCATCGCAGACAACCATATCTACCTTTTTCTCTTTGATAAATTCCAGACTGCGCCGCTGCTCTAATTCCGTTTTATTCTTTTCTACCTGTTCACGAAGAGCACAGATCTCTGTCAGATCCCTGACATTTGTCTCCACAAGAACAATATTCCCCTCCTCGTCAAAGATCGGCGTACTTGTGATCATTGCCCTTTTCCCCGTATTGAACGTCTGGTAAAGAGTGACGATCCTCTTCTCTGCAATCGCTAACAGTGAACCGGACGAATTGATTGTTCCTGCTTCCATCAGATTCCACATATTCTTACCAAGAAGGATCTCAGCTGTAAGCCCTGTAATACGTTCATATGCATCGTTGATCATTAGTGTATTGGCTTTTCCATCTGTAATATAGATGCCATCAAAAGAGCATTCTATGATCGCTTTTAAATATTTTTCAATCAGCTTTTCTGCATTCTTATCCAAAACCTTGTATTTCTTCATGATGTCATTCCTCGTTTTGTTAAAAATAAACCTGAGATTTTTTCTTATTAACGTATTTATTATACTACTTTGTTCCACATCTGCAACAGATTTCTAAAGTAATTCACACCGAAAGCTTTGATTCTCAAAACAAATTTCATTTGTGAATCAAATATTTCATATATCAAGCATTTTGATTCTCAAATGAAACATGCCCGAATCCTATCACCTAAAAAAATACCCATTTCTTTATTAATAATGTAATAAAAGAAATGGGTATCTTTTGTCTCAACAAACTATTTTATGTTTTCTGGTTTTTACATAGAAGTAACCATATGTGAAATTGTAAATACCAGCACAATAAATGTGATCATGAAGGATCCGAGCCATACGTTACCAGTCTTTTTATGGCAGACACGGCTCATCACTGCTGAAATCGGAAGAATAAACAGTAACGAGAATAACATAATTCCGGCAAGTGCTGTCGGGAAAGACATTCCGATCTGTGACAGCCAGCTTGCAGAGGTTGTTCCCGGAATATACTGAATTCCTCTGACACCTGTTGCAAAAAGTTTTCCATAATCATAAGCAAACATCACAGCAAGTCCTCCGCAGGATACAACTGCGATCAGCACATAATTTAACCATGCCGGTGCATTGTTAATTCTTGTTACAGAATTATAGATCACATTGCAGAGCAGGAAGAATAAGAACCATACCGGAAGATATTTGAAGAATGCCACCCAGTGAGCTCCATCCATTGGCATAATGTTAAATTTGAAAAATGCAAAATGTGTTCCTGAAATAGCTGCACAAATGTATACGACTGCATAAATCAGGCCAAATGCGAGTACTGCGAGAAGAAAGCTCTTTCCTATCTGTGCTGCAGGTGCTTTTAATCCGGTACTTGCAAATCCACCTCCTGCTTTCTTTACAAGAAGTTTAAACAGAAGCACATATAATACAAGGAAAATAATTCCTACTACAATATTGAATAACATCAGTGAGTTCATCGGTGCCATGTTAAAGAACTTGTTCGGCATAAATTTTGTCAGGAAAATAAATGCCTGTGGTTTCATATAATATGGATATCCAATGAGCCAGTAATAAAGCAGCGGAGCCGGCAACAGGAAAATAACATAAAATACAATATATCGGATCACATCCTTTTTCTCTGTGATCGTTGTAAGGGATTTTTCTACCGGCTGCATGATCGTTGCAAAAAATGGAACTCTTAATAATGTAAATGCCATAGCAATAAATGCCACAAGTGTAGCAAACAATCCGATCAGTCCACAGGCTGCACGTCCATGCCATACCTGATCATCAATTGCGAAGCTGCTGTCTCCTCCCTTTAAAGTAATATCAAGGAAATCCAGAGCTTCTCCGATGGATGTTTCATCATAATAGGTATCAGAATGTGTTCCTGAAAATGTATATGCTGCACGGATTGGTGTCATTGTAAGTGCTGCACTGGCTGCTGCCTGTGCTGCTTCTTCCCTGCTTAACGGAGTTGCTGATGTATCGCCATACATAAAATATGTACCACTTGCCACGTTCGTTGCCCCACCTGTACCATACGCAAATTTAAAGCTGGTTGTATACTGGGAAGCATCTGCAACACCCCATAACAGACCGGAGAACTCGTCATAATCACCTTCGATCGTACAGATATTAACCGGTGCTGCATATAACGGAAATACACCATTATCTGCAGTGACTCCGATGTAAGTCAGGTCATTGATATTTCTTACGTTATAGTTGTATCCTGTAATAACAAGGGATGCCGGAAGTACGATTCCGGATGCCATCGCATCACCATATGCTTCGGTAGCTGCCGTCTGTTCGTCTTCGCCTGCTGCTGTTTTCTCTTCATAAGAAGCTGTATAAATATTCTGCCATTTAGCATAGGCAATATAAGCACCTTCCTGAATTGCTGAAGAACCCATGGAATGTCCAAGCATTGCTACCTTTGTCAGATCCACAAAATCATAGTCTGCAAATAACTGAAGTGCTGAATAGGAGCCAAGATCCGGTGCGTAATTCTCGACACCTCCCATTTCAACCTGGCTGCATCCCTCTTCCGGCAGAGAAGATTCTCCGTGTCCGTACATATCTAACGCCATTACAACATAGCCCCTTCTGGTCAGTTCGATTGCAAATGGCTCCATGGCATCAAGATCTGCGGTATATCCATGGCAAAGCAGAACTGCAGGTGCCGGTGTCTCTGCTGTCGCATTTTCCGGCATAAATAATTTTGCATGGCTTTCTGCGCCCGTGTCAGTCGTAAACGTAATATCTTCTGTTTTTACACTTCCCCATCCTGTCTGGATCCCATACCCGATCGCTGAGGACAATATCATAATGAGCAGACAGATTACTAAGACAATCGGCGCTGCCTGTTTTTTTGCAAAGCTACTTCCTTTAGGTTTCATAAGCTAATCTCCTTTTGTTTATTAGAATTTTTGTATCTTATCCGTGGCCAACGAATGATCTCTACAATATTTTGATAAGCAAAATATATGCCAAGTATATCACTGTTGTTTCAAAAATGCTATTCCATATTCCAATCGAAATGCTGCCGTCGCAATTTTAAATCAATCAACTGTGAAACCGGCCTCGGAGCAGTTTTTTCTGTGATCAGGTGGAATTCCAGACCAACGGACGTGTTGGATTATATCCAATCATTCTATCATCATTTTTTTCAGCTTTTCTGCTGCTTTTATCGGCGCACTTACTTCCGGTCTGCTTGCATCCATCATCAAACAAAGCCATAGTTATCCAAGGATCTCTCTGACGGTTCCTTCCATCGTGATTATGGTTCCCGGTCTTTATCTGTATCGTGCTATCTATAACTTTGGAATTATGTCCCTGACAGATGCTGTTTCCTGGTTTACTTCTGCCATCCTGATTATTATTTCACTCCCGTTTGGACTTATTTTCGCAAGGATCCTGACTGACCGTACTTTCTGCTATTGCACCTGATCTTTTATAAAAAATTTTGCTATCTTTTCTCTTCTTTATGTTATATAATAGAGTCAGATCTAATACTTTAGGTTCTATACTATTATAATTCACAAAGATAAGGAATCCATTTTATGACCAAAGAACAATCCCTGTCCAAAGAGAAAATTTACCATCGCAAAGCCTTAAAGGTTGCCATTGATATGGCCTGGCCAGCGATCGTCGAATCTTTTTTTATTGCCTTTGCAGCCCTTGTTGATGCTCTTATGGTAAGCTCTCTCGGTTCTTATGCCGTTGCCGCAGTCGGACTTACCACACAGCCAAAATTTTTAGGTCTGTCTCTCTTTTTTGCTCTTAATGTTGCCATTTCTGCCTTAGTTGCAAGGCGGCGCGGTGAACGCCGAAAAGACTCTGCCAACGAGATTTTACTGACAGCTGTTGTTTTTATCATCATTGCAGCCTGCATCTTAAGTACTGCCTTGGTAGTCTTTGCCGGTGACATTATCCGTTTCTGCGGTTCTACCCCGGAAACGCATGACAGTGCTGTTACTTATTTCCGTATTATTATGGGCGGTATGATATTTAACTGCCTCCAGATGGGCATTAATTCTGCACAGCGCGGTGCCGGAAATACCAAGATCACCATGCGCAGTAATGTCACTTCCAACACGATCAATATTATTTTAAACTATCTGCTGATCAACGGACATTTTGGCTTCCCGGCCCTTGGCATTGCCGGTGCTGCCATTGCAACCGTAAGTGGAACCGTGGTTGCCTGCATTATGAGTATTTTGTCGATCCGGAAAAAAGAAAGTTTTATCAGTATTCCTTATATTATAAAAGAAAAGATACGACCGACGTTTTCTGCCATGATGCATCTTGTCAAGGTCGGATACAGTGTATTTTTTGAGCAGATACTAATGCGTGTCGGTTTTATGATGACAGCCCTTATGGCTGCAGATCAGGGAACCGATGCTATGGCCGCCCATCAGGTTGGCATGAATATTATGGGACTTTCCTTTGCTTTCGGAGACGGTTTGCAATCTGCCGCTGTCGCTTTGATTGGCCGGAGTCTCGGTGAAAAAGATCCGGATCTTGCCAGGGAATATGGAAAAACCTGCCGCCAGATCGGTGCTGTGATCGCCGTCTTTTTGGTTGCCATTTATTTCTTTGGTGCAAAATTGCTTTTTGGTCTTTTCTTTACGGAAGAACACATTATTGAGATTGGTGTCAACATTATGCATGTCATTATTTTTGTCGTCATCTTCCAGATCTGCCAGGTCATTTACATGGGCTGCCTGCGCGGAGCCGGCGACACACTTTATACTGCAATTGTTTCCACGATCAGTGTTACTTTTATCCGTACTCTTACATCTTATTTCTTCGGTTATGTTGTCGGCTGGGGCATTGTCGGAATCTGGTTCGGAGTCTTATTTGACCAGGTTTCCCGCTATATTTTCGCTACCATCCGCTTCCGTCAGGGAAACTGGGTGAAGATTAAAATTTAATATAAGACTTATAAAGCGTGGAGGCCATCTGTGGAACACGATTCACGCTTTCAGAGGCTTACCAAAAGTCCTATAATATAGAAACAGGGGCATCGCACGAACCTAATTCGCGTGATACCCCTGTTTCTATTCGATTTTATATTAATTACTCTTCAAAAGGAATTACTGCTCCATCATATTTATCATTGATGAACTGTTTGATCTCGTCAGATTTTAAAACATCAACTAATGCTTTTACGCCTTCATTGTCTTCGTTTCCTTCTTTTACAACAATAACATTTACATATGTCTTTGCTGCTTCAGAATCAGATTTTTCATAAGCAAGTGCATCCTTTGATACAGAAAATCCTGCCTGTAATGCATAGTTACCATTTAATACAACATATGCTACTTCTCCGGTAACACGTGCTACAGATTCTGCTGCAAGTTCTTCAATCTTAATATTGTAAGGATTCTCTGCGATGTCATTTACAGTTGCCTCTAAACCGGCACCTTCTTTTAATGTGATGATTCCGTTATCCTGTAATAATAACAGTGCGCGGGCTTCATTTGTTGTATCATTTGGAACTGCGATCACATCTCCGTCTGCGATATCCTCTAAGCTGCTCTTTGTTCCCGGATAAATTCCGAATGGCTCATAGTGGATTTTACCAACTTCTACTAAATGAGTTCCTTTTTCTTCATTGAAGCTGTCAAGATATGGAACGTGCTGGAAATAGTTTGCATCCATCTCGCCGCTTTCTACGACTTCATTTGGTAATACATAATCATCAAATTCTGTTACTTCCAGATCCCAGCCCTGCTCTGCAAGGATTGGTTTTGCTGCTGCTAAAATCTCAGCATGAGGTGTTGCAGATGCTGCAACTTTAATGGTTCCTTTGGATTCTACTGTTGTGGTGTCTGCAGACTCTGTTGTCTCTGCTGCTTCTGTTGCAGGTGTTGTGCTGTTATCTGCTGCTGCCTGGCTGTTGTCTTCTGCTTTGCTTCCGCATCCAGCAAGGACACTGACTGCAAGAACACTTGCTAAAATTCCTGATAATACTTTCTTTTTCATAATGTTGTTCTCCTTCTTGTCTTTTTTTCTGTCTTTTTCAATGATTCGAATCGTATTTATATATATCAACCTGACTTAACAGGACAAATATATCTTGGTCTTATATTACTTTTTATATTACTTTCTATGATCAAAACGATCTGCCAGTTTCATACCGATCGTCTGGAAAATCTGGAATAAGATTACCAGCAATACTACGGTGACGATCATAATGTCTGTCTGCCATCTCGTATATCCGTAACGAATTGCAATTGCTCCTAATCCGCCGCCGCCAACTGCTCCGGACATTGCAGAATAACCTAAAATTGTTCCAAGTGTAATGGTCGCTCCTACTAAAAGAGAGGTTCTTGCTTCCACTAACATGACTTTTGTAATGATCGTAAAATTGGATGCTCCCATGGATCTTGCTGCCTCGATCACTCCGGCATCTACTTCTTTTAAAGAAGATTCCACCATTCTGGCAATATAAGGTGCTGCAGCAATAACAAGCGGAACGATCGTAGCAGTAGAACCATAGCTTTTTCCAACGATCAATCTTGTAAATGGGATCAATAATACCAGTAAAATAATAAATGGTATGCTTCGTACAACATTCGCAATTACGTCTAAAATTTTATAAATCAGTCCATTTGGGTGGATTCCATCTTTATCCGTAACCGTCAGCACAATTCCCATCGGAAGTCCAATCACATAACCTGCAAAAGTGGATACTAACGTCATATAAAGAGTTTCCCAGATACCAACCAGTATCATATTTGTTACTTCACTACTCCACATCGTCAGTCACCTCCTCAATTTCCAGACCATGTTCTTTCAGATATTCTTCTAAATCAATTTGAAGATGCCTGTCATCCGGCAAGCCTAAGATCATCTCTCCCTTGGCCACACCGCCTACATTTTTGGTATCTGCTTTTAAAATATTCACCGGTGTACCAAATTGTAAGATCATATTTGCAATAACCGGCTCAAATGCGGAATTCTCTGTAAATACGATACGGAGCTTTTTGTCTCCCTGAATACGCTCCATCTGCGCAGCAACTCCGCCACCTGTATGCACTTCATTCTCCGGAAGATCTCTTAAGATCAGTTCTCTTGCTGCTTTTGACTTCGGATGACTGAAAATGTCTTCAACAGATCCGTTCTCAACCAGTTCCCCGTGTTCAATAATTGCAACCCGGTTACAGATCTCGCGGATCACAGACATCTGATGCGTAATGATCACAATCGTGATTCCCATCTCCTGATTGATCCTTTTCAGCAATTCAAGGATGGATGCGGTTGTCTGTGGATCTAATGCGCTTGTAGCCTCGTCACAAAGTAAAATCTTAGGATTGGATGCCAGCGCTCTTGCGATTGCCACACGCTGCTTCTGTCCTCCGGAAAGCTGTGCCGGATATGCCTTTTCTTTTTCCTCTAATCCTACTGTTTTTAAAAGCTCTTTTGCTTTCGCTCTTGCTTCTTTTTTTCCAACTCCCTGGATCAGTAACGGGAAACAAATATTATCCACTACATTTTTCTGCATCAGCAGATTGAAATGCTGGAAGATCATGGCAATATCACTGCGCTGGCTGCGAAGTTCCTTTTCACTTAAGCTTCCAAGATCTTTTCCCTCGATCAATACCTGTCCATCGGTCGGTCTTTCCAGGAAATTCAAACATCTTACCAATGTACTTTTTCCTGCTCCTGACATTCCGATGATTCCGTAAATGTCACCTGCTTCAATCTTTAAATTAATATCTTTTAACGCATCGACGTGAACACCTTTTTGTTCAAATGTCTTAGACAAATGTTTTACTTCTATTTCTGACATACTTTCTCCCCTTTTCAGCAAAAAAATAAACCCTTGCTTTTTTGATGTCATTTTTTACACATTGACTATTATAGCAAGGGTTTTTAAAATGTGTTAATACGCGTAACCTTGAATTTGTTATAGGTACTTCCTATAGCAGCTACATAACCTTTTCTTTATACTTCTTCAGTTCCCCGATGTAAATCTCTCCGATCTGACTGATCTTTGCGCCTTTTCGCTTGATATAGCCGATGCGCATCTTCTCTGTTTCTGTTAATGGTACTGCTCTGTAATCCGTGCCATTTAAGTCTTCGCAGATAATCCCGGAGCATAGCGTATAGGCATTCAGACCGACCATAAGATTTAATAAGGTTGCCCTGTCATTCGCCTTGATCAGCCTTTTATATTCATACGTGCTTTTCATTTCTTCGGCCAGATACAGGGAATGATTTTTCCCCTGGTCAAAAGACAGACATGGATAGTCATCGAGTTCTTCCATTGAGATCTCCGCTTTCTCTGCCAGCGGATGTCCTTTCCATAAATAAACGAACGTATCACACTGAAAAAGCTCTATAAACTCCAGCCCATTCTCCTTCAGCATTTTGTTCAATACTTTTTCATTAAAATCATTCTCATATAAAACGCCGATTTCACTTTTAAAATTCTTTACATTTTCGATCACATCTGCTGTCATCGTCTCATGGACGGCAAATTCGTAACGATCCATTCCGATCTTCTTAACCGTCTCAACAAATGCCTTAACGGCAAATGTGTAATGCTGTGTGGACACACTGAACTTCTCTTTAAGCTTCTTATCAATATACTTTGACTGAAGCAGGCCAAACTGTTCTGTGACCTGTCTTGCATAACCTAAGAATTCTTCTCCTTCCGGCGTGATCACGATTCCCCTGTTAGAACGCAGAAAAATCTCTAACCCAATCTCTGTCTCTAACTCTTTCATTGTCTCTGACAGACTTGGCTGTGAAATAAAAAGCTGCTTTGCTGCCTCATTCATCGAACCACAATCCGCGATCGCCAGTGCATATTTTAACTGTTGAAGTGTCATAATCAGCCTGCCTTATCTGTTATTCTTCTAGTATGATTCTACTGTTCCGGAACAACTGCAAAAAATACAAGATCTGCATCGCTGTCATTCATCAGGCTATGTGTATGTCCCTTTGGACAGTAATGTGCCATTCCAGCTCCTACCTTCTCATACTCTCCATCCATGAGCACTTTACCGGTTCCTTCCAGAATATAAATCACTTCGCTGTTTGTCTCATGTGTGTGTACACCGATGGATGCTCCCGGAATTAATTTTCCATAGAAAAAGCGGTTCATATCATCATTGAACATCTTTGCCTGGAACTCTTTTTCGCCACCTTTAAAATTTGGAAATGTCTGAAATTCGATCTCATTGTAATTTAAATTCATAATATATTAGTCCTTTCTCGTTTTGTTCTAGTGCAGATAACAGCCATCCGCGCCACCTATTATACCTGTTTTCTATTTCAAAATAAACCTTTTCTTACTGTTTCGGAATAAAACCTTCAAAAATAAACAGGTCAAACTGTTTTCTGCTGGCATCTAACTGCTCCTGCGATTTGATCGTCCATGCAACACTTAATGTATGATACAGGCGCTGGCACAGAGTTCTTGAAAGATTGCTTTTATGTAAATGATCATACGCAATAAAATCCGGTTTTGTCACACAATTAAACAGCAGATAATGTGACATCATATATAAAAAGGATTCTCTTTCCCCTGCCGGTGCAAGTCTTGAAGACAGCTGTCCACGGATCACCTCCGGTCTGTGCTCCTTATACCATTTGACTGCAAGCGGATGAAAAGACTCAATACAGTAAACACCCTTATATTCACGGATCAGACTGTCTGCGATCTCACAGACGGTGTTATGATCTTCATGGATCTTAATCTCGATGATCAGTGGTACCTTGCCATCTACCAGTTTTAAAAAATCTTCGAATAACGGAATTTTCTCCTCAGAATCACATAAATGAAACTGCAGCAATTCTTCATAAGTATAATCCCTGACATTGCCTTTTACACCACAGACTCTTTGCAACGACTCATCGTGAAAAACGACCGGTATCCGGTCTTTTGTCAACTGGACATCTAACTCTATGCCATAGCCTGCATCCACTGCCTTGCGAAAAGCAGCCATGGAATTTTCCGGCGCCTCCGTTTTGTTGTCATGCAGACCCCGATGCGCATAATAATGCCCCATAAGTGGTGTAACATCCGGTCTTCTTACCATATGCGGCATAATCGCGATCAGATAAGCTGCGATAAGAACAATCAAAATCATCCATATGATAGCCATATCTTCCTTCCTCTTTTCTTTTGTATATTTATATATGATAATGTTGAAAGGTCTGCAACATAACTTACATGCAGACCTTTTTCACTCAGATTCTATTATTTTATATATTAATCATCTACGTCAAAGTTTTCCAGCACTTTTGCTTTCTTCATCGGTTTCGAATCCCCGTGTTTTACCATAAGCATTGTCACGAATGCACAGGCCGTAAAGAACATCGCATATGGAAACAGTGTATGATAAGATACATACTGAAGCAGTGCTCCGGAAACGATCGGTGTAAAGATCTGTGCTGTCATGGAAAAGGTATAATATAATCCGGTATATTTTCCGATATCGCTGCCTTTGCTCATCTCAACTACCATTGGCAGTGAGTTGACGCTGATCGAAGCCCATCCAATTCCGATGATCGCAAAGAAAACATTCGCTGTCACATTATAGGTCGGATAGAAAAATACCGATGTATAACTGATGAACATCATCACTAATCCGATCAAAATGGATTTCTTTCTTCCGATTTTAGAAGAAATGATCCCAATCGGTATGTAGCTTAAGATCGCAGCTACCATTGCTACCATCAGGCAGCTTGCAAATCCGCCGCCTTCCATGCCCCATACAGTGACCGCATATCTTGAAAATGCCGTTGTTACTGCATTATAAGCCGTAAACCATAAAAAGATGGAAAACAGGATAAAGCTCAGACTTCTCTTTACCGGTGCTGACAATCCGTGTTCCTCTTTTTCCTTTTCTTCCTCTGCCTGTTCCGGATACTCTTCTGCTATCTTTGCCGCTATTTTCTTTTCATTGATCGTTGCCACAAGAATTACAACAGCAAAAATCATCAAAAGTGCAACTCCGATAAACACCGGAAGATAGCTTGGATGTTCCTCTTTCTTTACAAGGAAACGGATGAGAATAAGCGAATAGATAGCTCCAACCGCTCCCATCAGATTAATTACTGCATTCGCACTCGAACGCAATGGTTTTGGTGTCAGATCCGGCATCAGAGCAACTGCCGGTGAACGGTACATTGCCATCGCCAGTAACGTCAGGGCAAGCGCAACAACAAAAAGCCCCAACTTCTTGTAGTGGTCTGCCAGCGGAAGCAGCATCATACAGATTACGGCCGCCATTGTTCCAAATACAACAAATGGCGTTCTTTTTCCCATTTTCGTATCCACTTTGTCGGACATCGTACCGATCAAAGGAAGTAAAAAAACGGCAAGGACATTGTCCATCGCCATGATCGCACCGATCACTGTCTCATTCAGATGAAATGTGTTCTGCAGGATCAATGGTATGATATTGTCATACATCTGCCAGAAAGCACTGATCGATAAAAACGCCATCCCCACGAAAAACGTTCTTTTGTAGTTGAGTTTCATGTAAAAAATCCCCCTTATTTTTTCTATCACTCATACCCCTTTACTATAGCAGAAATATCCAATTTTTTAAATGTTTTTCTCTGTTTTTATTGCTTTTTTCACAAATTTGGATCACTTTCTTACGCAGCAAAACACTAGCTGTTTTTTATCAAGTATCACTTTTTCTGGCCGCTGACCCGTGTCGATACGACTGCTCCAAGCGGCACCATGGAGATTTCTGCTGTGCCATCTGGCTTTCGTGTGATAAGGGTTGCCCCTCTTTGCACATACTGTCTGTCAATTCCCGCATATCCAAGATAATCAATGGACATTCCGTAAGTCATCTGAATTCCCCTGTAAGTCAAAGAGAGCGTATTCAAATGATCATGTCCACAAAACATCCATTTTATCACACCATTCTCCACAGCTTTCTCAAAAAAACTGCTTTCTTTACACGAAATTCCAAAGTATTCGTCCTTTTCCCCAACACTTCCATGCTGATAAACGACACTCCGATCACCTAATTTCATTTTCTCATAGGCATCCTTAAACTCTTTCGGCGGGATATGAAAAAACGCCATTGCCTGCAGAGACGGATCCTTCTCCTTCATCTGCGCAAGCCGGTCCATACACCAGTCTGCCTGATCCTCATGAATACAGTCAAACCCGCTGAAAAACCAGCCATCCCCATACATATTAGAATCCAGCATCACAAGAGGAAGTACTACTTCTTCTTTCTCATTTACAAGATTTAATCTCCATACCATTCCTCCCTGTGCATTCTGTGTTGTTTCACAAAAACTTTGCTCTTATGCCCTGACCTCTTCCGCACCTTCCATAAGCTTCAGATAATCTCCTTTATCGATATGCATCATGGAAATCTGATTCTGATGTCTGCGGAATCCGTATACGCAATCCACATTCCGGATCAGTGACTGTAAACGCTCATCCGGTACGCAGACGATCAGCTGTAAATCCATTTTTCTCGCATATTTTAAGCAGACTGCACTTCGCTCCTGATCCATTTTGGAAAAGGCTTCATCTAATAATACCAGCTTTATCTTGGAATCACGTTTGCTCTGCTGCATATAAAGCATTGCAAATCCGGCAAGCAGCGCCACATACTTCGGATTCTGTCCCTCACCTCCGGAATCTCTTCCTGCCATATCATCAACAAAATTCTCGCGGATCACATTTCCGGCTTCATCCGTCACCTGCTCAAACATGCTAAATGCCAGGTAATTCCGGTAATCTGCGTACTGCTCCATCTCCTGACGCTTCTGCGCACGGATCTGTTCATCATCCTCCTTCGGCGGCATAAATTTATCTGTCAGAAGTTTGATTTTCTGTTCATACTTCTGATAGAACGAATCCTCGCCAAAGCTGATCTGTCCGTCAAAACCACCGTTGTCAAAGTTTTTGCTGTCTAACTCTTCTGCCATCAGCATATCGAAAAACTGGCCGTTTTCATTTTTGGCCGGTTCGATCTTGATCTGGTAAGTACTGTCTGAGAAGTTCGTCTCCCGAAGCAGACGGTTGATCTCATACGCATGCCGTTTGGCTGCCTTGATATCTCCATGGATCACACCGATCACGTTTTCCCGCAGACTCTTGTAAATAAATTCACACTGCTTCTCAAATTCTGCCTCATAAGCCGGTTCATAATCCGTCTGATATTCCTCTAACAGCTTTTCATAAGTTTCGTTGGATTTCTCGTTTCCATGGAATTGATTGGACGGATAGCTTAAAATATAGCGTTTTCTGGATGCATAAAGTGTTTCTTCCTTCTGCTGTTCCTTCTGTGCCAGTGCTTCCAGTTCTGTATTCTTTGCATTTTTTACAGACTGACCGGAGCGTTTCTTTAACAGCTCTGCAACCTCCTGCTCAATCTCCCCGTTTGCGATATAGCCCTGCAGCATTTCATCCAGCTGCTCTTTTCTCTGCTGATTGGTACCGGAAAGATTCTCGAAATGCCGGATCTGTTCATTTAACCGGATCTGGTTTTCCCTGATCGCCTGATCTATCTTCTTCCGCTTCTCACTTAATGTTTTTTCCTGCTCCTCTAATACGCGATACGTTCCTTCGCGCAGTGTGCGGATCGTTTCTTCTAACTCAAGCTTCTTTTTATTGACTTTTGAAAGTTCTTTTTCTGATTTTGCAAGTGTGACAAAATAATCCGGTTCCCCTTTCAGGCTTTCAAAATCCCTTGCCTGTTTGAGTCGTCCTGTCAGAGTCGTAAGCTCTGCATACTCTTTGCTGAGGCGCTCTACTTCTGCTTCATACTCTGTAAGACGCGCTTTGGACACCTTTTCGCCAATACATGCATTCGTTGTGTAATCTCTTTTTTTCAGATGACGGAAAATAAAGTTGCTGTAAGAATAGCAATCCGGTGTTACACCATCCTTTACCTGCTCTAGTTCATCCACTGAATGACATTTCATGATGTGCCCCAAATACCTTTTCAGGCAGACATCCACATACGATTCCTTCGTACTTACCGCATCATAAAGTGAATGTTCTGCTACCTGCGGTTTTGTATCAGCGATCGCTTTGGTATTGATCAGATCCACTTCCTCAAACTGCTTCAGTTCCCGGAATATTTTTGCCGCATCATGTGCATACTGCGGTTCTGTTATAAGTGAGAACTTCAATCTGCCCATGCGGCCTTCGATCGCATTCTTCCATTCTTCTTCCACAACCTCAAACAAGTCAGCAAAAATCTGTACATGGACCGTATGTCCATACCGGTCACTTAACTTACGCTCTAAAGTGCTTCGCGCGCTGCGGAGATGTTCGCTGTAAGACTTCCGGTTGTTTTTCATATCATCGATCAGCTTCTGCTTTTCTTTGAGTTCTTTTCCGATTTCTTTCTTCTGTTCATTATAATCTTCTAACTCAGATTCCACATTCTGCTTGATAGATTCGATTTTTAAATGCAGCTCCTGACAATTTTCCTCCGTCACTTTTCCGTTTTGGAAAGCTTCGATCAAATGCAGTACCGGATTGCTGACGTAATCTGTAACGATCTCATCTTCTTCCCAGCTTTGTAATCCATGCAGCACCTTTCTCCACTGTCTGCTGTCTTTTGCAAGCATTTCGCTCCGCTTATTCAGCTCCTCTAACTGCTGCTGTCTGCTTCCCAGATCACTCGCCTTTAGATCAGCACTGACACGGATCAGCTCCTGCTCTGCTTCTTCTCTCTCTTTTGCAAGCTCCTCTGCCTTTTTCTGTAAAACCAGCTGTTCCTCAGAAATGCGCTGCATATCGTCCTCTGCTGCCTGGATCTTCGCACGCATATCTTCAATATCAATGCAGCGTATCATAGCTTCTGCCCGCACGATATCTGTCTGGACTTCTGCAAGCTCCTGTCCTGCTTCCTTTACTTCCGTTAACAGCTCGATCCGATTGCGCATGTCTTCGATTTTTTCCCGGATCTGCCGATAGGCATCTAATTGTTCACTGATCGTCTCGATCGTATCTGAGGTACTTTTCGGAAACATATAATCCCTGATAAACTGCCCGGTTCCGTTTGACATTCTTAACGCGATCGCGCTTTTTTCCATCGTGATAAAGCGATTCTGGTCAATATGACCTAAGATCACTTCATAAACTGTTCCAAGATACGCTTCCTTTGATGCATAAATGCGGTTCACATCTCCTCTTCCGCGGTTATCATCCGTCTGAGCCCGTTTTGTGACCAGCTTTCGGATATCCTGATTGGAATAGCAGAATCCATCCTCTGTGATGTAACCATCCTCCGGCATTTTTCCGGAATGGCTGAAATATGCAAATTTTTTCAGTTCAGAATCGTTCTTTCTTACTTCAAAAGCGATTCCGATGCAGGTTGTAACATGTGTTCCCAGATCTTCGATCTCAAGTGCGATCACAGAGCAGAAATCACAGTTATCACGGTTTGCCGATCCATCCTTCTGTTCACCACGCAGGTAGCTTAAAACGCTTCGGCGGTTTTTTGCATCATCTGCAGCCTTATTCAAAAAGCTTGGACTGAAGCTACCGTATAAGATAACCTGAATGGCATCCATGACTGTCGATTTACCGGATCCGCTTTTTCCGCTGAACAGGTTCACATACTCGTTAAATTCCAGTATTTTATGATTAATTCCTCCCCAGTTGTTCAAGCACATCCGGGTGAAGATTTTTTTTGAATGATTCAATATATTACTCCTTGTTCTTATGTATTTACGGTCAAAAAATCTGTTTTTTTAGATAGTTTGTAACATAAATTCAAAAATTCATTGTGCAAACCATTTCGAGGAACCTCTGAATACGAAGATCGTGTTCAGCAATGGCTTCCACGATCTTTGAGTTTCCTCTTCATTGCACAAAATGATTTTTTGAATTTATGTTACAAACTATCTAATTAATTAATGTTAAGAAACCGATTTTTTGACCTTGCTTCTAAAATTTCCATTATATTTCACGAGCTCTCTGAGTTTACTCCAATGTTAATTCCGGTATTTCCTCTGACATCTCATCCTGATATTTGCTGACAAGCTCGTTGATCTCGATCGCAGGGCAGAAGATGTTCACCGTACTGTAGATATAGATTGGCGTATGGTCGTCAAGATTTGCCACGGCTCCCGGAATCTCCAGCATCTGATGTGTTTTCATTAAAATAAGTGCTTCCTGCCATTCCTGTGCTGTCAGTTTTCGTGTAATAAGATTCGTATTCTTTCCATATTCACGGATCTCTTCCAGTGTTGTGGTCGTTGCATGCAGCCCTTCTCCCATGATTTTATCACGGTAAATTAACCTGATCAGAAGGACCAGCTTTGTTGTCATAAGGCTCATGTGCTCGGTCATCACACCTTCCCCTGTAATGCGGAAGATGTGCTCCTGCGGATCATGTACCAGTTCGCAATCTAACACGGACAGATAATCTGAGATAAATTCCCGGTGTCTTGCACATACCTGGTATCTTGGGTTATCCTTTTGTGTGAGTGTCACAGGATCGCATTTTACCTGAAGAATACAGGTCTGCCGGAATAAATCCTGAATTGTTTTTCTTATATTTTCTGCCTCACCCGGCGAAATATTTTCCATATATTGCAACATTTTTTCTCTCCGTTTTCTGTTTCTATTCTGGGTTATGGTTTTGTCACCAGTTTATTGATCTGTCCGTTTTTCTGTTACTGTTCCTTATCATAAAACCGGTTCTTATTATTGATCTCCGATCATAAGCCTTGAATAAGAAAAACCTTCCTCGCTTCGTATTTCTTCCTCCACGCGGACAATGTCTTCTTTCAGACGGTCTTCCGTCTCTTCCTGCCATAAGAACAATAATTTTTCCAGATCTTCTACTGACTGTACCGTTTCCTCTGTCGTGATAAATCTTCCGTCTATGGTGTTCTGTCTTCGGAAATCCTGCAGCTCTTTCTTTGTATACAACGGCTTTGGCACAAAATCTGCCATATCCTGTTTCTTCGTGCTTTCTTCTACATCCAGATTTAACGGAACAAACGCACTCTCACCTCTGTCACGTCTTCCGGAAAAGCTTGCATCTGTAATGTTTTTAAACTGTGTTGTAAATTGCATCCGGTCACGAAGCTCTTCTAAAATTTCCTGTTTTTTGTTGCTGTGATCTAACAGATTAATGAGTCTGACTGTATGATCCTCCTCACCGACACCTTCCTGAAGAATATAGTGGATGCGGGCCAGTGCCCGTTTTGCAAACACCGTCTTCTGCTCGATCAGCTTATTATATTTGCGCTCGATCAGGTCAAATTCCCGTTCGATCTGATACACAAGCTGGCTGGCATCCTCACAATACTCCAGACTGTAATGATTTCTTTGCTGTGCTAAGGAGCCTGCTTCTAACTCTATTCCCTGTCGGATAAGCGTTTCTTTTTTGACATCATTGGCGTTTAATATCTGACTGATCAGTTCTTTTACCGCTTCCTTATATCGATAAAAGCTGTCTGTTGTCGTAAGGATCGCGTATTTTTTACTGTCACTGTTATTGAGTTCTTCTACGAGTACCTCCTGAATTCCAATAAAATTCTTCCGGCTCGAAAGCTCGTCAAAATACGCTCTCATACCATCCTGCATATTGGAAAGCATCTGTCCCAATCTTTTGGATGTGCGAAGTGCACTCTTTAAAATATCGTTATTCTTCTCATGATCTGTCTGATACGTGTACAGTGCACTGTAAATAGCAAGGATGCTTTCCCGCTCACTGCTGTCATCCTCACCCTGAAGCTTTTCAAATAATTCAACATACAGCTGGCTGTATTCCGGGAAAGAGATCACAGAGGTATTCAGCTTTTCATCAAAATCACTTTTGAGCCATCCCCAGCGGATCAGACGGTTTAATATCCCGGACGGAGAATCATCCGGAAATAGCATGTCCGTTTCTTCTCCTTCTTCCAGCTCCTCCTGTTCCCATATGATCCGCGCCTTTATCATCGTATCTTCAATAATCGCCCTGCATTCCTCGGTTGTAAGTCCAAGGGATGAATAAATCTCATTATTTTCTTCATAAATCGCAACCAGAAACTGCGTATACGCATCCCGGTTTTTGGTACGGAATAATTTATAAAAATCTGATGGTATTTTCTTCTTTAAAATCATCTGTAAAATCCTTTTTTATCCGGCAGCATGAAAGATACTGCCTTCTTCTGCTCTGTCTCTTCACCTGTCAGACAGATGAAGCAACTTCTTCTTATTATATATATTTTCAGCAATTTTCGCAACCGCTCTCCTGATGATTGGAATTTCTTTCTATGCACCTTTTCTATACACATCCAAGGGTTTGTATATTTACATTAAATTCCGATATGCTAAACTTTTACTGGCAGTTAGATCAGCAACATAACGGATGCTAAGATTAAATAGTTGGGTATTTTTTGTGAAATCTTCGATAAGATTTTTATAGTGAATGATTTGATCTTAATATCCATATTGTATACATCAAAAAAGAGGGATTATTTTATGAAAACTGGACTTGTCGTAGAAGGCGGAGGCATGAAATGTGCCTACAGCGCCGGTATTTTAGATAAATTTTTAGATGATGCTATTTCTTTCCAATACTGCATCGGCGTATCTGCCGGAGCAGCCAATACGCTTTCGTATCTTGCCGGACAGCGTGGAAGAAATCTGCGTTTTTATACAAGATATTTAAAGGATCCCCGGTATCTAAGCATTCACAGCCTGATCCATACCGGAAATCTTTTTGGTCTGCAATATATTTACGGCACACTGACGAATTCAGATGGAAAAGACCCGATCGATTATGATGCGATCATGAAAAATCCGGCTGAATTTTATATGCCAGCCACGGATGCGGTGACCGGAAAAGCCACGTATTTTTCCAAATATGATATTGTACGCGACGATTACCGCACGATCATGGCTACCTGCGCCCTGCCGGGTTTTTGCCATCCGGTCTTAGTCAATCACCATTATTATTATGATGGTGGAGTCGCAGATTCTATTCCGGTACAGCATGCACTTGATCACGGCTGTGACCGGATCGTTGTGATTTTATCTAATCCAAGAGATTTCGTAAAGCAGCCGGAATCGCACCGTCCTATTTATAAACGGATGCTCCATAAATATCCCAACACTATCGACAGCATTGATCATCGCCATATCCATTATCAGGCATCCATCGATCTTATTAAGCAACTGGAAAAGGATGGAAAAGCTTTTGTTTTTGCACCGAGCAGGCACTTAAAACCTGGCACTTTTTCCAAAGATCCTGCTCTTGAACAGCAGCTCTACGATCTTGGCGTATCCGATTACGAAGCGCAGGCACGAAAGCTTGCCGCTTTTTTATGAAAATTCCAGTATCAAAGGATCTGTCATAATAAACATCCTGTACGTTAAAAAAGGATATGCGGCAGACATTTTCATCTGCCACATATCCTTTTTATAGAGAGTTTCATCCTCTCCGATTGTTATCTTTTAAAGCTTTCACTTTTCTTTTACACTGGCCGTAAGCTTATCGCCTTCGGTATCAATGAAAATCGTATCTCCTTCACGGACTTCATCTGCAAGAATCAGTTTTGCGGATAACGTCTCTACATGTTTCTGTAAGAAACGTTTCAGCGGTCTTGCACCGTAAATTGGATCATAACCATTGTCTACGATGAACTGTCTTGCACTGTCAGAAAGCTCCACTTTGATCTCTCTGTCAGAAAGCCGCTTGTTCAGATCATTCATCAGGAGTGTAATGATATTTCCAATGTTATCCTTCGTCAATGGCTTGAACATAATGATCTCATCCAGACGGTTTAAAAATTCCGGTCTGAAATGACCCTTGACCTCATTCATAACCGCTTCTTCGCATGCCGGATTAATGTCACCATTTTCGTCAATGCCTTCCAGCAGATGGGAAGAACCAAGGTTTGAAGTCATAATAATGATCGTATTCTTGAAATCAACGGTACGTCCCTGTGAATCTGTGATCCGTCCATCATCCAGTACCTGTAACAGTACATTGAATACATCCGGATGTGCTTTCTCTACCTCATCAAACAGAACAACAGAATATGGTTTTCTACGAACTGCCTCTGTCAGCTGTCCGCCCTCATCATATCCTACATATCCTGGAGGCGCTCCGATCAGACGGGACACGGAATATTTCTCCATATACTCACTCATATCAAGACGAACCATATTCGACTCATCATCAAACAGGCTTGCAGCCAATGCTTTGGCAAGCTCTGTCTTACCTACACCGGTTGGTCCTAAGAATAAGAAGGAACCGATTGGTTTGCTTGGGTCTTTAATTCCTGCTTTGGAACGGATAATTGCTTCTGTTACCTTTGTAACACCTTCATCCTGACCAATGACACGTTTGTGCAGTTCCTCATCCAGATGCAGTGTCTTATTTCTCTCACTCTCGGTCAGCTTTGCAACCGGAATGCCAGTCCATCTGGAAATGATACGGGCGATCTCTTCTTCACTGACATTTTCATGTACCAGTGAAAGGTCTTTCTTCTTTACTGCTTCTTCCTCTGTCTCTAACTGTTTCTGCAGCTGTGGAAGCTTTCCGTACTGTAACTCTGCCGCTTTTTCCAGATCATATTTCTGCTGTGCTGTCTTAATCTCATTTTTAACCTGCTCAATCTCTTCACGCAGCTTCTGTACCTTTTCTACAGATTTCTTTTCATTTTCCCACTGTACTTTCTTCGTGTTAAATTCATCGCGAAGCTCTGCCAGCTCTTTCTGCAGGTCTGCAAGACGCTCCTGGCTCAGACGGTCTGTCTCTTTTTTCAGGGCAGTCTCTTCAATCTCCATCTGCATAACACGACGGTTTAACTCATCAAGCTCTGTCGGCATGGAATCAAGTTCTGTCTTGATCAGTGCGCAGGCTTCATCTACCAGATCGATCGCTTTATCAGGCAGAAAACGGTCTGAAATATAACGGTTTGAAAGTACTGCCGCAGATACCAGCGCGGAATCTGTGATTTTTACACCATGGAATACTTCATAACGTTCTTTTAATCCACGCAGGATAGAAATCGTATCCTCTACTGTTGGCTCATCCACCTGTACCGGCTGGAAACGACGCTCAAGAGCAGCATCTTTTTCAATATATTCACGGTATTCATCCAGTGTTGTTGCACCGATACAATGCAGCTCACCACGCGCAAGCATTGGCTTTAACAGCTGTCCTGCATCCATGGCACCATCTGTTTTTCCTGCTCCGACGATCGTATGAAGCTCATCGATAAACAGTATGATCTGTCCATCTGAATTCTTCACATCGTCAAGTACTGCTTTTAATCGTTCCTCGAATTCACCACGATATTTTGCACCTGCAACCAGTGCACCCATATCCAGTGCGAATAATTTCTTATCCTTTAATCCTTCCGGAACATCACCACGTACAATTCGCTGTGCGAGTCCTTCTACAACGGCAGTCTTACCTACACCAGGTTCACCGATCAAAACCGGATTGTTCTTTGTCTTTCTGGAAAGGATACGGACAACGTTACGGATCTCTGCATCACGTCCGATGACCGGATCAAGTTTCTGGTTTCTCGCACGTTCTACCATATCATAGCCGTATTTTTCCAAAGTATCATACGTTGCTTCCGGATTGTCCGATACGACTCTCTGGTTTCCTCTGACGGTTGAAAGAGCCTGTAAGAAGCGTTCCCGCGTAATGCCATACTCCTTAAAGATCTCTTTCATTGCCTTATTCGGATACTTGATCAGGCATAAAAACAGATGCTCTACGGAAACATATTCGTCTCCCATGGCTTTTGCCTCATCCTCTGCATGGATGAGTACCTTATTCAGCTCCTGTCCGATATACACCTGTCCACCGGATACTTTTACACGGGCAGCTAAATGCCGCTCTGCATTATCCATGAAATGCTCTTTCTGGATCTCCATTTTCTCTATTAATTTTGGAATCAGTCCATCCTGCTGCCGCATTAATGCAACGAGCAGATGCTCCTGCTCAATCTCCTGATTTCCATATTCATAGGCGAGCTTTTCACAATCGTTAATAGCTTCTACTGATTTCTGAGTAAATTTCTGAATGTTCATATGCTTACCTCCCTTAAAATGCTTCTTATCTATCTGAAAAAGAAAAAACTTATGTTTTCTCTTTACATTTTCTGTTATAGCACTCGTTGTTAGCACTGTCAAGAGGTGAGTGCTAATTATTTTGTGAAGATTGTGTGAACGCTACGAGCCATGCATCTTTACAGGGAAAAACCTCCTTCAAGTTTGCTTGAAAAGAAGGTTTCTTTCATGGAAATATATAGGGCGACAGCGAGGGAATTCTATCCATCACTGTACCCAGCTTATTTTTTTCTATATTTTAACGGAGGCACTCCGTATGTTTTTTTGAAGCTTCTTATAAAATAACTTACATTCTGATAACCGCTCTGCATTGCAACCTCTGTAACGGGAATGTCCGTATTTTGTAATAGCTGCTTTGCATGTTCCAACCGCAAATAAGTAACATATTTTGAAAGTGTAATATGAAAATGTTCTTTAAAATATCGTGACACATATTTTTCTGAAAGATGAAACTGTTCCCCAAATTCCTTTAAGGATACCTCCCCAGCAAAGCTCTGCTGTATATATGAAATCATCTCTTTTTCTACAGTATTTCTTCCGCTTTTATCGTTTTCTATTACGAATCCCATCTCCCACATTCTAAGAAGAAATTGCAAAAGAATTATCTTTATTTTTATCTGAGCAGCTATTTCCGACTCTTTTTTCGCAATTTTTTCCATATATATTTCCGCCAACTGCTCACACAAATCTTTTGCTGAATCCCTGATTTTCGGGCTTATCATCAGATGTCCATTTCTTAATGGCGCAAGCAATTTCTCATCTAACATGTCCTCGGTGCAAAAAGAGAGATATTTCAGTGGAAAAAGAAATGTAAAATAATCCACGTTACCAGTCTGTGAACCCATGAAATGCAGAATCCCCGGCGACACCACAAAGGAATCCCCGGGGGTTCCGAGATAATTTTCTCCCGATATATTCACAGTCAAAATACCACTTTTTACATATATAATCTCAAGTTCGTCATGCCAATGTACCGGTATCTGAAATGACCGGTCTTCATTTTTTATATGATATGTGCTAAATGGATCATCCTTTGTTCCATGTGGTTTATTTTCCTTTAATTCAAAGTACATAACCTCTCCTATGATTCTATAAGACTCTTATTCTTCCATTTTCCACTTTTCCACCTGAGTACCATTCCCACTGCTCTTGCACACTCATCACCCGCCATTGCAATATGCGCTCCTACTGCCAGAAGCCCCATGTGTATTCCGAGAAAATAAGTTCCGCCGACCGCAAACAGATACATAAAAATCGCACCTAATATAACCGGAAAAATGGCATCTCCACTCGTTTTTAATGCCTGACCATACACAAGATTGGTCACCCTGCCAAATTCAAGAAATATATCTACTATTAACAACTTTACCACAAGATTTATCATCTGTGTATCCTCTGTAAATATCTGAACAATAAAATGACCGAACAGTGCAAATGTCACTGAGAAACATGTTGCTGTTACAATACCAAATATCGCAGCTTTTCTTGTACCCCTGTCACATTCTTCAAATTCCCTTGCGCCAATTCTCCAACCGGTCATGATCGCATTCGCCTGTGCAAGTGCAGATCCCACGCAATAGGAGAAATTGGCAATCTGCACCGTATAGGAACGGGCTGTAACATTCATTCCATCAGCATCCATCTGATTCATAAAACAAACTATAAACGTCATTGCTATGTTATAAAGCGCCGTTTCTAATGCAGAAGGAAAACCTATCTTAGCGATCTGCGCAAGAATCTTCCCTGCTGACATCCGCTCAGGACTATGCTTTGCTTTTATAAGCACAGACCCCATTCCAGCTACAATCATAAGGTTTACAACCCTCGAGATCACTGTGGCAGTAGCAACTCCCATTACGCCCCAGTTAAACAGAAATAAGAATATTGAATTAAGTATTATATTAAGCACATTTCCAACGACAGTTCCGATCAAAGAAAACTTTGTATAGCCGAACACCCTCAAATAGCTGGAAAAAATAGGAATAAGTGCATTTAAAAAGCAGGCTCCCCCAACAATTTTAAGGTATGTTTCAGCAGGCTCAAGCAGAGCCGGGGCAATACTTACGATTCTGAGTATTCCACCGGAAAAAACAGCCAGGACAGCAGACATCAGGATACCTATGATTGCATTAAACAGAATTCCAAGCTGCCTCGCCTGATATGCAATCCCAGGTCTCCCCGCTCCAATATTTTGTGACATAACCGCTACCATCCCCGATGATATTACCCCGAACATGATAATAAAAACACTTATATAGGTATTTGCTGTTCCCACTGCTCCTACCGCCTGGTCACTTACCGATGATAGCATAAGCGTATCGACCATACCTGAAAGCATATAAAATAAAGTTTCTAAGCATATTGGCACAGATAGCTGTGTTAATGTTTTTCTTTCCGCTGCCATGTTTTTTCTCCTCGCATACCGATATCACATACTATATCAATAATACGATATATTTCTATGATTTTCTTGTATAATATCATGCAAAAATTGCACTATTTCTACTTTTTTCACAGCACGGACTATCGAATGCATTCAACAGCTCTCTAAATGGCTCTCTCTGTACCTCTGCAACTTTAGCTATCATTATTTTTCAGTGCGCCAGTTTCCAGCTTACTGCCTGCTGCCTTGCATCCACAAATCTCTTATAAATACCTTCCTGCTCCATCAGCTGCTCATGTGTTCCCTGCTGCACAATTCTTCCTTTGTCAACAACCACAATCTGGTCTGCATGTCTGACTGTTTTTAATCTGTGGGCGATCATGATGATCGTTTTTTCCTTCGTAAGCGCATCTACCGCATCCATCAGATCCTTCTCATTCTCCGGATCAACGTTGGCTGTTGCCTCATCTAAGATAACGATCGGCGCATCTTTCATAATAGCCCTCGCAATAGAAATACGCTGCTTCTCGCCACCGGAAAGTGTAGCTCCTCCCTCTCCAATCACTGTATCGTAGCCATCCGGAAGCTGACTGATGAAATCATGACAGCATGCTTTCTTTGCAGCCGCTACAACTTCCTCATGCGTTGCATCCTGACGACCGAATTTGATATTGTTTTCAATTGTATCCGCGAACAGATAGACGTTCTGAAATACAAAGGAAAAGTTGCTCATCAGACTGTTCATGCTGTAATCCTTCACATTCACTCCGCCAAGCGTCACTTCCCCTGAATCTACATCCCAGAACCTGGCGATCAGATTGCAAAGTGTTGATTTTCCTCCACCAGATGGTCCAACGATTGCCGTTGTTGTCTTTTCCGGAATAGAAAGCGATACATCGTCAATGATTTTTCTTTTATCATAGGAAAATGAAATGTGATCCAGTTGAATGTCATGATTTTGCGGTTTGATCTCTTTTCCGTTAATGTCCATCGTATCAAGCTCAAGAATTGCATTTGCCTTATCCACGCACACACTTACCACATGTAAAAGTGAGGAATAGTTTCCTGCACACTCCAGGCTTGAATAGAGCATAAATGCTGCGATGGTCATACCGATCGCATAAACAGCACTCATCGTTCCATTGATATAAAACGCTGCACTGCTTGCTACGATCACAGCTCCTGTGATTTTTGTTATCACGCTTTGTAGAAAATGATAGGGAACAAACAGCATCTCCATCTTTGTGTTGATCGCCTTGCATGCTTCATTTGCATCGCTTAATCTTTTTGCCTGTTTACCTAACAGATTATAGGACTTCACTTCAGATATTCCCTGGATGTATTCCATGATCTGGCTGATCAGCTCAGTATCACACTGGACTTTTTTCTCTGAATCATTCTTTCCTGCCTTTTGCATGATCGTATTAATTATAAAGAAAAGGACTACACCAGCTGCTGCGATCAGACCGATTCTCCAGTCAAAAATGAGGATCATAAGAACAATCATCGTTGTTTCCAAAATTCCCTGCGTTGTCAGCATCACAACTCTCGCTGCAATGTCACCAAGCATTTCCATGGTATTCGTTGTAACAGAAGAGGTCTCACCAATGCTGTTGGTATTAAAATATCCCATCGGCAGATAACGAAGCTGCTCTGCAATCTTTATCCTCATAAATGCACTTGCATTATATCCGC